>JAWQFW010000040.1:0-14401 GCA_035968095.1 Oscillatoria sp. PMC 1068.18 | reverse complement strand
GCAGTGAACAGTGAACAGTGAACAGTGGGTAGTGGGTGCTTGGTAGTCGAGGTTGAAAGTGGGAGGGATTGGGGTTTTCAGTCAACAGTGAGCAGTGAACAGTGAACAGTGAACAGTGGGTAGTGGGTGCTTGGTAGTCGAGGTTGGAAGTGGGAGGGATTGGGGAAATTGTACTAATTGGGAGACAAACTGCTAACTGATAACTGCTAACTGCTAACTGCTAACTGATAACTGTTCTAAGCTGCGCGTTTAAAAGCTTCGTCGAGAACTTCTGAGAGAGTCGGATGAGTATGAACATTAAAAGCGAGATTATGTACCGACTGACGATTGGCGATCGCGTTTGCTGCTTCTTGAATTAAATCTGAAGCATGAATCCCAATAATATGTACTCCCAAAAGTTCGCCATTGTCTTGACGGTAAATAACCTTTGCCATCCCTTCCGTTTCGCCCTCTGCAAGCGCCTTAGAATTGCCTTTAAAGTAGGTTTTCACTGTCGCGACCTCAAAACCTTCATTTTTGGCTAATTCTTCTGCTGCTGGCTCAGTTAAGCCCACGTAGCTAATTTCGGGATGAGTAAAAGCCGCAGCCGGAATACTCAGATAATCAATAGTTTTCTCACGACCACAAATATTTTCAATTGCGACAATTCCTTGAGCAGAAGCCGCGTGAGCCAACATCATTTTACCTGTAGCATCACCGATCGCCCACAGGTGAGGCACTGGTTCGCCACCGGACAAAACTGCCATGCGATCGTCTACCGGAATAAAACCGCGTCTGTCAGTTTCCACACCTACTGATTCTAAGCCTAAATTCTTCGTAGCGGGAATCCGTCCCGTCGCGACTAAACAAGCATCGACTTCGAGAATTTCCACAACTTCCTTCGTTTTTGCGTCAGCTAATTCAATCACCACAGGCGAACCGGGAGTTACTTTTTTCGCTAACATTCCCACACGAGTTTCTATGTCACGAGGATTAATTAAGACTCTTTGGGCGATTTTCGCAATTTCTGGGTCAAATCCAGGCATCAGCTTATCGAGGGCTTCAATCATCGTAATTTCGCACCCCAAAGCCGTATAAATATCGGAAAATTCTAAACCAATATAACCGCTACCAACGATCGCCACCCAATCTGGCAACCAATCTAAATTTAAAGCATGGTCGCTCGTAAAAACCGTTTTCCCGTCAATTTCGATACCTGGGGGAACAAAAGGAACAGACCCAGCGCCAACAATAATATCGCGAGCCGTAAGCGTTTTTTCGCCATTTTCGGTGGTAACAGTTACTTTTTGCGGTGCAGCCACTTTCCCCCAGCCGCGAATAATCTCCACATTGAGACGTTTCAGGCTGTTGGTAAGATCGCCGCGAATTTTACTCGCTAAACCTTGAGCGTGTTCCGCGATCGCCCCTCGGTCAAATTGTAAACCACTGACCTTAATTCCTAACTCTTCCAAGTGAGCTTCGTGGCTTAACTCCCGTACTCTTCCGGAAGCGGCTAAAAGGGCTTTAGAAGGGATACAACCGCGATTAACACAGGTTCCACCCATCTCGTCAGCTTCAATTATCGCCGTGCGTAACCCACATTTTACTGCGTGTAAGGCAGCACCATGTCCGCCTACACCAGCACCAATAATGACTAAATCGTAATCAAATTGTTCGCTCATCAATTTTTCCCAGTAAATTTACGCTGACAATTACTTTAACTCGATCGATTCGCCGTAAACTTAGTAATCTTACGGTGGAGGATCTCTCGTTAGTAGTTAATAATTTTAGAGTGACAACTTAACTTAAGTTATTAGTTTAGTTAGCTACAATTAAAACTTTAGTGAGTTTACTTGGGGTGCTTGTTAATTTCTCATGTGCGGTCAGTTTTTGTTATACAAGTAGAATGAATCAAGATCAACCCAATTCACGGCATCATGCTGCCTGGGAATTTGAAAAAGCTCTCGACCAACTCAAACAGTTGTTGTTAGAAAAAGAAGCTTCTGAGTCTGGAGTAGCAGAAACCGAGTCTGTTTCCGACACTAATCAAGATTGTACTGATGAATGGGAAGAAATTGGTGCCGACTTGGAGCAATTTTTCAACCAACAACAATCTTCGTCTCCAGAAGCAGATTAAATTATTCTACACGCTTCGCTCAATTTTGTTGTCTTTGTGCTTCGTATAATAGTAAAGCGGCGGCGATCGCGACGTTTAATGATTCTACCTGATTGGCTAAGGGAATATTCGCTTGTACGTCGGCGAGAGAGGCTAATTCTGGTGATAATCCCGCGCCTTCGTTCCCTAATAAAATCATTGTCGGACGCTGAAAGTCAATCTCCCAATAACTTGTCTTTGCTTGGGGTAAGGTAGCTACGATTTGGCTTCCCTGACTTTTCCACTCATTGACTACTGCTCCGAGATTGTTACTAACTGCCATTGGTAGCTTAAACCATTCTCCTGCTGACGATCGCAAAACTTTCGGATTATCTAAATCTACGCTATCTCCACTAACCCACAAAGCGTCAACTTTAGCAGCAACGGCTGTACGAATAATTGTCCCTAAATTTCCTGGGTCTTGCAGTCGTTCGAGAACTAAGCCTAAATTCAACTTAGTTAGGGGTAAACTATCTCTAGAAGTGCGTTTGGCTGTGGCTACCACTCCATCCGGATTTACAGTAGTCGCGATCGCCTTTAAGATTTCTGCTGTGACTAATTCGGTTCTTTCGGCGCGTTTTTGCACAACTTCCCAAATTTGCTGGTGATTTTCTTGCCACTCAGGAGTACAGCAAACCGTGACTATAGCTAAATCACTAGCACAAGCTGACTCCAACAAATGTGTTCCTTCTAACAAAAACAGATTTTCTTGGTGTCGAAATTTACTGCGGTGCAATTTTCGCAGTTGTTTTATGAACGGATTTTGAAGACTGGTTAACATTTAATCTGAGTCAGGTAGTAGAAGCTAAGTCTCACTCCGCCAATTGGTAGAAGCAAAGTAATCGCTCACTGATAACTGATAACTGATAACTGAATGATGCGGAACCCGGGACTTGAACCCGGAAGTCCGGTTAGGGACACTAGAACCTGAATCTAGCGCGTCTACCAATTCCGCCAGTTCCGCAAAAGTTAAATTTTCGACGTGCAATTTCTTATAATGACGAAAATTTCCCGGATAGTCAAGCTTTTTCCGGAAAGAAACTCACGAACACAGAAAATAACAAAATTGAAAAATTAGCTAAAGATTTTGTCCAAATAGGCAATTATAGTGTAAAATAAGCGCAGCAATTGCTGTACTAAGCGCAAATGCTACTGAAAGAGAAAGATCGCTTAAAAAATGTATACATTTGGGATCTTTCCTGTAGAATCAGAACAAAATTTTCAAGTTAGTTAACACATATTACCGTGATTCTGGAGGATAGAGCCATTAATCCCTCTGTAAGCCTGAAAGATAACCAACCTCTGCCTGAAGAAGACCAATCAGTGCTTCAAATCCAAGGTAGAGCGACCCTGCGAGGTGAAGTAACCATCAGTGGAGCGAAAAACTCGGCACTGGCAATTATGGCAGGAGCGTTACTTTGTCCTGAAGATTGCCGACTACGGAATATCCCTTCCTTGGTGGATGTGGCGAGAATGAGCCAAGTATTGTCAGCTTTGGGTGTAAAAATCCAACAACAAGACGATATTTTGGATATTAATGCTAGTTCAATTGGGAAATCAAAAGCTCCCTACGAAGTGGTTTCTCAGTTAAGAGCGAGCTTTTTTGTGATTGGTTCGTTGTTAGCCAGATTAGGTGTAGCGCGAGTTCCCCTCCCAGGAGGATGTGCGATTGGTGCTAGACCTGTGGATTTGCACGTTCGCGGTTTACAAGCTTTGGGGGCAGAGGTTCAGATTGAACATGGTATCGTCCATGCCTATGTACATGGTAACAACGGTAGGCTCAAGGGAGGGAAAATCTATCTGGATTATCCCAGTGTCGGCGCAACAGAAACGCTAATGATGGCGGCAACCTTGGCGGAGGGTGAGACAATTATTGAAAATGCCGCTCAAGAGCCAGAAGTCGTAGATTTGGCGAATTTCTGTCGGGCGATGGGAGCTAAGATCAAAGGTGCGGGAACAAACGCGATCGCCATTAGTGGCGTTGAGCGTTTACACTCGGTAGATTACCAAATTATTCCCGATCGCATCGAGGCAGGAACTTTCTTAGTGGCTGGAGCAATTACCCAATCAGAATTACTGCTTTCCTCGGTAATTCCCGACCACTTAACTCCAGTGATTGCTAAACTGCGAACCATTGGAAATCAGGTAATTTACGAAGGCGCTAACTGTTTGCGAATTGTTCCGGGAGAATTACGCGGAACCGATATTGAAACCTTGCCTTATCCCGGATTTCCCACCGATATGCAAGCTCAGTTTATGGCTTTGTTGACTGTGGCTGAGGGAAATAGCCTCATTACCGAAACAGTGTTTGAAAATCGGATGCGTCACGTAGCAGAATTAAATCGTATGGGCGCAGATATTCGGATCAAAGGTCAAAATGCGATCGTCCGAGGAGTACCATTTTTGTCTGGTGCGCCTGTCTTAGCTACAGATTTACGCGCTTCGGCGGCACTGGTATTAGCAGGATTAGCGGCTGAAGGTACAACCATAATTCAAGGTTTACATCACTTAGATCGTGGTTATGAAAAGTTAGAAGCTAAGTTACGCGGCTTAGGGGCAAAAATTCAACGCCTCAATCAAGCTCCTGAAGCGGAAAATTCCGTCTCAGTTGAGGCAACAAAAGTTAGATAGATTCTAAACTACGGGTAGAGACGTTGGGTACAGCGTCTCTACAACTGGGAAAGTAATTTTTTGTTTGAGTATTAGTAGTGTTGTCGTTAATTAATTTTTCAGCTTCACTACTAGCTAGAGTTGAACAATTTTGTGGTTAAGCACAGAAGATGTCCGCAGTACCAATCGATCAAATTAAGAATTAGCGACAATCTGGGCTAAAGCTGGTTTAATCGTCGGATATTGATACTCGAAACCTGTCGCTTGAGTTTGTTTCGGAATCACCTCTTGACCTTCTAAAACCAGCTTTGAGCCTTCTCCTAAAAGTAGTTCCAAAGCAATACCGGGAACTGGCAACCAAGAGGGACGGTTCATGACTTCTCCTAATGCTTGACAAAGTTGATTCATCCGGACAGGATTTGGTGCCGTGGCGTTGAAAGTACCTTGGATATTTTGATTATTTAACGCAGTAATAATTAAGTTAACTAAATCTTCTCGATGAATCCAAGAAAACCATTGTTTTCCGTCGCCAATAGGACCGCCTGCATAAAGTTTAAAGGGAGTGAGCATTTTTGCTAGTGCGCCCCCGTCACCTAAAACTATTCCTAAGCGCAAAATTGCCAGTCTGACTCCTGCTGGTTTGACTTTTTCGGCTTCGGCTTCCCAAGCTTGACAAACTTCGGCGAGAAAATCGTTTCCGGGAGGACTGTTTTCGTTAAAGGTAGCGGTTTCGCTGGTTCCGTAGTAACCGATCGCGGAAGCGTTTACTAATACACTAGGTTTAGGTTCGGCTTTGCTAATGGCTTCGACGATTTTCCGGGTTCCTAGCTGACGGCTTTGGAGAATTTTTTGCTTAACTTGAGGAGTCCAGCGTTCGTCAGCAATGGGTTCTCCGGCTAAGTTTACTACAGCATCGCACCCGGCGATCGCTCTTTGCCAGTCGCCGGATTCCTGGGGTGTGTATTCAACTATCTCGATATTTTGATAAGCTGAAGCTGGAAAAATACGTTTGGCACGAGTTTCGTTGCGAGTCAAAATTAAGATTTGCTCACCTTGGGAGTTTAGCTTTTCGACTAAGCGAGTGCCAACAAATCCCGTACCGCCTGTAATTGCTACTTTCATAATTATTGATTCATTGTTTGTGCTTGAGGAAAAGGTTTGAGTTGGTAGTTGGAGATGGGAGATTATGCGGGTAAATGCGGGTACTTGCTTTAGCCTTCACCGCCTTGAATTTTTAGCATTAAGAATCCTAAAACTAAGCCGACAAGAATTAAGCTAAAAGATAAGACTGCGGTGTTAATCATCACACTGTTAGCGCTCATAAATTTTTCCCTCGTAAACTTGCCTAAAGATTTTTTAAGTTTGTCAATCTTTATAATACCTCCTGTGTGTCGCCCTCGGAGAAGGTGAAAATGGAATCGATGAGTAATCAACAAATCTGTCCGCATTTGGCGCTAACAATGGGAGATCCTGCGGGAATTGGTGCAGAAGTTATTCTGAAGGCGCTTCCAGGTTTGGCGGTGAATGCTCGTCTTACTGTGGTGGGTACGACTTCACTGTTGGAAAAAAGTTATTTCCAGTTGACAAAACAGGGAATTTGTGGTATTGCAAATCTCGATGAATTGTCGATTTTGGATGTGGGTTTGGAGCGAGAAATCGAGACGCAAATTCAGTTGGGGGTGGGGAATGCTGCGAGTGGTGCAGCGAGTTTTGCTTATTTAGAAACGGCGATCGCGCGTACATTAGCGGGTGAATTTGACGGGATAGTGACCGCACCGATCGCGAAGTCGTTGTGGAAAGCAGCCGGACACGAATATCCTGGACAAACCGAAGTTTTAGCTAGGCGATCGCAAACCGACAAATTTGGAATGTTATTTGTAGCGCGATCGCCTCACACAACTTACACCTTGCGTACTCTACTAGCTACCACACATATTCCCCTGCGTCAAGTCCCCGATGCCCTTAATCCGGAATTAATGAGTCAGAAATTAGATTTACTGGTGCAATGTTTGCACACAGATTTCGGAATTGAAACCCCAACTATTGCGATTTCTGGATTAAATCCTCATAGCGGAGAAGCCGGACAATTAGGAACAGAAGAGGTAGATTGGTTAATATCCTGGATAGCATCAGAACAAAAAAATCGCCCCAATTTAAAATTAATTGGTCCCGTCCCTCCAGATACTTTATGGGTTAAAGTTGGACAAGCTTGGTACAATCCTGAAGCGACAAATAGCGCTTACGATGGCTATCTTGCTTTATATCACGACCAAGGCTTAATTCCCGTAAAATTGTTAGCATTTGACTACGCAATTAATACTACCATTGGTTTACCTTTTATTCGCACTTCACCGGATCATGGTACAGCTTTTGATATTGCAGGTAAAGGAATTGCAAATGCTACTTCGATGCGAGAAGCAATTAAATTAGCAGTTGATTTAACTACTCAGAGAATTAAGGGTTAATTGGTTGATTAGTAACCACAGATAAAAGCGGATATGAGATACTTTTGTGAATGACGCTAGTTCAAATTTAATCAAAAGTTTGATCGTCAATGGTAAAACCAGACATTAAGCAATTTAATGAGATTGCTCAAGCATTTAAAATGACATCAGAAGAAAGAAAAGATTTTGGTGAATTTCTAGAAGAGGAGAAAGCTGCTGGTTACGGAGGAACAAAAAATGAACGTGGAGACTTTACTTATCAAGAGTTACAAAAAAAAGCTCGTGAGTTTCTAGGTTTAGAGTTAGAGGAAGAAAATTTTGAGGACTAAATTATGAATTTAATGTTAATTCAATTAATTGATAGTGAAACTGACTTAAAACAACTGCAAGAGATAGTCGAAAATATTTGCGGAGAAATTTGTTGGGAAGCAAAACTTAGTTATGGAGATGAATTATCTCTAGAAATTGGAGATAAAATTCCTTACTCACACAAATTAATGAAAAATAAGCAAAAAGGCTCTTGGAGATTTGGGACTCGTGGGTCACGATGGAGACTATATTCTATATATTTTACCCTAGATTTTCCGGCAAATTCTCAGAATACTGTGTCTTTACTGAATAGTTCAAAAATATCTAGAAAAAAGATTAGGAAATTAATAGTTAGTTCAGAATCAGAACTGAAAATAATTAAGCAAAAAATTAAGTTATTAGAAGGAAATGAAATCAGTCAATTTAAACTTAATTACCCAGATTTAGTCCTGAAAATAAGTTTCAACAATAAATATGAGTTGCAAGTTTTTCCAGATTGGGAAGATGATTATGATTTGCCTTATTGGGAGTTATTTACTACTAATAATATGGTGCTACAATTAGGTGTGGGAAGAAGTTGGTCTTATCAACGTTCCGATTTACCAATGAATGCTGCAACTGAACCACTGACGGGAGAAGAATTACTGAAAACAATGAAAGAGTTTGAGTATTTTCCGAAAAAAAGAGTTGCGCTAATTTGTGGGTATTTTTATATTGATGAGGAAAATAAGATCGCTGCTAAGTTAAATGATTTCGAGAATGCAGTCGCAGCAGCAAGTAATATCAATTTGATTTAGCTACGCTACAGATATGGACTCTGTAGAATTAATTTAGAAAAATGGTATAAGGCTCGATTATAATATTGTCAGGAGTTAATTTTCTGAAAAAAGAAAAGTGATTGAATTTTTGTTTGTTTTGGAACTAAAAAAATTGTTGATTAATTGAGGAGTTGATTTTGGAGTTGAAATAAATTAGAAAAGGAGTCAGATAGTGAAAGCTGAATACATAAAAATAGAAGAAGCAAATATTTTTTATCGGGAAACGGGAGAGAAGAATAGGAAATCCGTTTTGTTGTTACATGGTGCTAGTTTTAGTTCGCAAAATTGGGAAGATATTGGGACTCTACAATTATTAACAGAAAAAGGTTATCGTGCAGTTGCGATAGATTTACCTGGGTATGGAAAATCTACAGGTAATTTTAATAGCGATACAGATTTTTTACTGAAATTATTGCAGGAATTAAAGATTAATTTACCAGTGTTAATTTCGCCTTCGATGAGTGGAGGTTACAGCTTACCTTTTTTGGTTAATTATCCAGAAAAATTGAGTGGTTTTGTCGCAATTGCTCCGGTAGCATTAGCTAGTTATCAGCAACAATTACAGGGAATTGAACTACCAACTTTAGCAATTTATGGTAGTAAAGATCGAATGGTGAAAGATGCTGATATTTTTGTGCAAACAATGCCGAATGCTGAGAAAATAATTTTAGTTGATGCTGGTCATGCTTGTTACATGAATGCAACCGATAAATTCCACAAAGATTTGCTTAAATTTCTGAGAAAATGTTGGGATTGATTTTGTTTTAGCTGTTTTGAATTGCGGGAGACAAAGCGATATTTTTGGCTTCCAATTCCATCGCGCATAAGATTATTGATGGAAGGATGAATTAGGCTACAAAAGCCGGAAAAACTTCTGTAGCCGCAAGCTTATTGTTGGGGAACGAACAGGGGGATTTCGGTGAGTTCAGCCTTGGTAAAATAAACAGGCGAACCGCAATTAATTGAGTTGGTACAGGCAGTTTCTATGGCGATACTTCTCACATTAGTAACATCAGCGAGAATACTACGAGTTTGTCCTGGGGCGACAGTTTGGGAGTCAATTTGGAAACCGTCTAAATAAAGTGTTACGATGACGGGGGCGCTACCGCGATCGCTGTCTCGCATTCCAAATGCTAACTCTAAAGTGAGGGGTAAATTGCTTTGGAGTCCGCAACTCATCTCACCTCCGGGTTTCACTTCCATTACTGCTTCGTAATATTCTCTATTAACGGAAATATCTTCATTGCTGCGCCGAAAATTATTGTAAGATTTGCCGTCACCATCAGCGCAAGGTAAATGAAGTAAAAATGCTCGGCGTATCGGCTGTTCTGGTTGCGCTAAAGCGACGTTACCTATCGTACCAGCCATCAGGGAAAGTAGGATAGCAGAAGTAAACTGACGGAAAAATCGGGTTGCTTTCATTAGTAAACAAGACTGAAAATGTAGTTTAAAGGAATTTGTGAGTGGCGCGAGATGGTTAGTTTTAACTAGCTAATTTTGACGATTTTGCGCCAGACTCACTTGTTACCTTCATTGGGGAAATGGTATCACCAGAAGAGATCGAAAAAAATTTTTCTGCGTAGTTAGTCGGAAACTTAGTTATTGATGAGTTACTTTCTAGTTAAGGTTAAAGTTTCTGGTTGCTTGTCTTGGAGTAACCCGGTAATTAAAGAAGCTGGGGCTTGGGTGTGGGGCCACGCGAAAGCATGACGAAAGGCGGCTTCTTGACAAGCTTGGAGTTGTTGGAAGTCGATGACATTTTTGGTTAAGAGGTTTTCGTACTCGAAAGGAAGTCGGACATTGTGTAAACCAGCGTTGTCGGTACAAATAGCGATGTCTACTCCGGCTGCAAAACAACGGTCGAAGACAACTTTGAGTTGAGAGAGATCTTCGAGAGTACCTGTTTTGAGGTAAGTTGTCGGACAAACTTCCAGACATTGATTCATTTTAGCTAGTTGGGGAAGTAATTCTGGATAGCGCAGGGGAATTTGAATTCCGTGACCAATCCGCATTAAATAGGGTAACAGCTTGGGGTAACAACCGTCAGTAGTTTCGTAGAGATGTCCCGTGGTTTTGATGCCGCGATCGCGCACATATTCGTATAAACTGATAAACTCGTCTAAGCGTTCGGCGTAGTGAGAGTCTCCTCCAGCTACGTCAATTGCACAAACATATTCGTTACTTTGGATGGCTAAATCGGCGATCGCTTTATTCACTTCGTAAGGTAGTCTAGAGTGCAGACACAGTATTTGACTTGTTACCATCGGATACTCTGGGACACGCGCAGCTTTACCGACAATTTCGACGATAGAGTACATTTGGTCAATTCTGGCTGATTGACTGAGTTTCGCGTCAGTACGCAAATAAGGTGTATAGCGTAACTCTAGATAAGCTAAATTCTCGAAAATGTATGCACCGCGAATCAAGCGATAAATAAAATAAGGTAAACTGGCTGCGGTTTGGGTACTTTCGACTAAGGTGTGTAATTCTAAATATTCGTCGAGGGTGTTGCGTTTGCGAGTGTAAAATTGCTCGAATTCTTGATAATTAGGAAAACGTTGTGCTAATTTTTCGTCATGACGTTGAAAATAACGCCAGAGAATGCGCGGAACGACTGAACCACCTAAGTGACGGTGCAAGTCTGCATATAATGCCATGATAACCTCCGTGGGGTTGTTCGTTGTTTGTTTAATGATTCAGGAAATAGAAATTACAAGTTACAGTTTTGGTTAACTTTACTCGTAGTTAAATCGAAATCAAGGTGTTTTCAAATACACTTTTGGACTCGTTTCTGGTCGAAAATCTCGCGCTAGTTTTTTCTATGGTAGCTTGTGGTGAAAAAATTGGGTTTGTGGCGATCGCTAATTTTCCTTGATTTCAATCTCCCATACCTCTAAAGTAATACCCACGGTTTGTCGCAAGTTTGTCAAAGCATTGAGATAATCAATCTTCGCATTCAATTCCGCATTTTTTGCTCGTACTAACTCATCTTCAAAATTGATAATATCAATCAAGCGAGTTCCCGGAACTCCTAATCTGAGTTTTTCTCGCTCATTTTGTAACTTCTCTTCAGCTAATTCTCGGAATTTTCTGGCTAGTTCGACTTGTCTTGCACTAACTTCTACTTCTCTAATTCTATCTTGTAAATTGATTGCTAAGTTTTCGCGAACTTCTTGTAAATTATTTTCGCTTTTTTCTAAATTTATTTGACCTCTTTCTACCGCTTGTTCTAATTCTAAATTACCGAATTCGCGAGTAAAATTTAATCCGGCTCGTAAATCATTGCTATTTTCTGCTAAATTATCAGCATCAATCCCATAACTTACTTCCAAATCTAAATCCCAACGCTGGTCATTTTTAGCTAATAAGAGATTTAATTGCTCGATTTCGACTGCATAAATTGCTTGTAAATATTCTGGATCATTGGCTAAAGCTTGTTGTAATAATTGTTCGTAATCTAAGCTAATATTTCCTGTTACTGTTTCCGAAACTTCAGCAGCAACAATTTGTAAATTACCTTCGATGTCAAGAATTTGTAATAAATTTAAACGAGCGCTATCTAAACTACTTTGTGCTTCTAAAAGATTGACTTCTCTCGATGCAATATCTGTCTCAACTTGAACTAATTCTATTCTTGCTAATCTTCCAGCCTCAATTAATGCTTGAGTAACTTCTAATTGTCTTTTTGAGCTTGCTAAAGATAACTCTTGAATCTTTACTTGTTCTTGTGCTTGGACTAAACTAAGGTAAGCTTGAATTGCTGAGGTGATTGTCTCAATTAAAGTATTTTTTAATTGTAAAATATTGGTTTGCGATTCAATTCTGGCGATGTTAACTGAAGCACGATTAACGTTAGTCCCAAAGTTTCTAAGTAAAGGTTGATTAAAAGTTAGTTGAAAGTCTTGATTAATTCGGTTTTGGTTGAGAGGATTAAGTAAGTTGATCCCGTTTTCTGTTCTCGAACTTCTCAAACCACTCCATTCTAAACGAATGTCTGCACCTGTAGGAATTTTGACATTAAAATTTGCTCCTAAGTTGAATTCTTGATTATTGATTGTTTGCGAATTAGTTTCATTTTCAGCAACGTCTAGAGAAACTCTGGGGGTAAAATTAGGCACGAATTTGTCTTCGGCTACGGCTAAATTTTGTCGGGAAATTAGGCGATCTAAATAAGCATTTTTGAGGTCTCGATTATTTTCAATTACTAAAAATACTACGTCATTTAAAGATAGTTTTACTTCGTTTCGATTATTATTTGAGTTGGAATTCAAGTTACTTTCTGAATTAGTTTGTTTAACGCTTTTTGAGAAAAGATAAAAATTAGAGTTCCTTGGCGAAAAGTTAGGCATTTTTTTGACAATTTGCTTTTCTTTATGGCTTGATTGTGCATTTAAATTAGGAAAAGCTTTGACGGAAAATAAGTGAGGAGCAGGTGATTTATTTCGAGAAATTTTTAGTGGTTTTTCTTCGACAGTTTTAGCTGAATTTAAGGTTTTTAACCCGGTTTGAAGAGGAGTTTTTGCTTGAGTTGAATTTTGTTTAACTAAAGGTTCTTTTTCTGGTAGAATAGTAGTGGTGATTTCTTTTTTTGAAGTTAGTTTTTGAGGTAAAGTAGCAGGAGAAATAACTTGAGGTAGAACAGAATTTAAAGGAAGACTAGAGGAAGATTGAGCAGTTGCGATCGCGTCAACTTGATTTTTTTTGTCTTCAGAGAAAAATTTTCCGAAACTGAGAGTAAAAACACTACCCAAAATTGCCGAAATAATCGCGATTGAAAACACTTGTAGCCAATGCAAAGGAAGTCGCGAAATCGGTCGTCGGTAGGGAGATTGAGAAAAATTCGTTGGCTCATTCTCCATCATAACTGTTACCTTAACTCAAGAAGCTCTCAAAGCTTTAACTGGATCTAGTTTACTAGCACGGAGGGCTGGGAAAAAACTAGCACCAACTCCAACTAACAAAGCCGAACCCAAAGCTAAAGTTGTAGTTTGGCGATTAAACTCGTAGGGTAACGCAAAAGTGTCAGTAACCACAACCGTAATTCCATGAACAGTTGCGATCGCACCAACTCCTCCGACTAAACTTAAAAGTACCGCTTCCAGGATAAATTGAAGCATAATATCGCGTCGAGTCGCACCCAAAGCCCGTCGCAAACCGATTTCCGGGGTACGTTCCATCACCGCCGCAATGGTAATATTAGCAATACCGACACCACCAACAAGTAGCGCAATTCCACCAACCACAAGTAAGGAAAGCGAAACCCAACGTAAAGTTTCTTGTTGTTCAATGACATCACCAACATTACTGAAACTCCAAAACTCGTAACCAGGATAACGTTGTTCGACAATTAATTTTGCTTGCTCTTCCAAAGTTGTCAAATCTGCGATACTTTTAGGACGAAGAGTCAGCACTCCGACGTAATTTCTCCCAGTAAGAGCATTGTAAGTAGCCAAAGTCATTAACAGCAAACCAGACGGTTCTTCTTCAGCGTCTTCCAGTTTACTTTCAATAACTCCTATGACTACATAAGGCTTATTATCGCTATAAATGCGCTGACCAACAGGATCTTCATCTAGAAACAATTTTTCTGCCAAAATCGTATCAATAACCACCACAGGGCGAAAATTAGTAAAATCTGCCTCACTAAAAAAGCGTCCCGATAATAGCGATCGCCCCGATGTTAGCAGAAATTCTTGAGAAACAGCAATTTGCTCAGGTGTCGCAGTGCGATCGAGAAACAAAACCTCAGCTTCACCCCAAATCCATTGTCGGCTACTAATCGCCTGTACCTGTGGCAAGCGCTTCTGCAATAATTCTATATCCTCAGACTGCAATTCAACGCGATCGCCTGTCACTGAATTATATTTCGGATATAATCCAACTTGAGGCGCATCTCTTTCTGCTAATTGTTTAGCAATTACGGCTTTACTAATATTACCCACTTGCATTGTCGCTGTCACCGCCGCAACTCCCATAAATACTCCTAAAGTTGTCAAAGCGGAACGCAAAGGATTTCCCCGTAGGGAAAGATATGTTAACTGTAGTAAATCGGAAATTACGAGACTCATAGGGATTGGGGATTGGGG
>JAWQFW010000039.1:1415-27866 GCA_035968095.1 Oscillatoria sp. PMC 1068.18 | reverse complement strand
AATCAATACTTAATAATGTTACTTATTGACTTCCCTGATTTAATAGTTTTGTTCAAGCAAATTTTTGCGAATGTTG
Organism: Oscillatoria sp. PMC 1068.18; assembly: GCA_035968095.1. Lineage (GTDB taxonomy): Bacteria > Cyanobacteriota > Cyanobacteriia > Cyanobacteriales > SIO1D9 > IIICB1. The sequence continues at coordinate 27,790 of JAWQFW010000039.1, read as the reverse complement.
TTTTTTTAATTTGGAGAAGCTGAGTTACCTTTAAAATTAAAGAAATATTGTGAAAAAGTTGTGAAAGCTTTTTCTGTAAGTTTAGTGATTTGAGCGATCGCTAATCTCCTCCCTAAATTTAGGATAAGATAATCAGTAGCCTTCACTTGAGGATATCTCAGTAAGGTCAAAATATCTATAAACTCTTGTCAGCATTTAGGGGGAAATGTCAATTTTCCCAATCGTAACTTGGTTACGAGCCGTGTTAAAAGCTGCTTCTTCTTCTGGGGTTAGCATTCCGCGAAAGGGTGCAAAATCATAAATCTTCTCTTTCAAGCCAAATTTGTAAAGTTTACCTTCCCAACGCCCTTGCTGCATTAAAGTCGCGGCATTTAAAACTAACTGAGGTATATCTTGCAAAACACTCGTTAAAATGTGACCTGGGGCTATTTCGTACTGATCTTTTGTCCAACCAATGACATAAACATTTTCTTTTGCGGTGACTGCTTCTATTGCAGCTACACCTGCTTCATCAGCGTTGAAAGCAAAAATATCAACTCCCTCAGCCAGCAAATTCAGTGCAACTTGGGTTGCTTTTTCTTCATCTGTCCAAGTTCCTAAAATTTCGGTAAAAACTTCAACTGATGGGTTAGTTGCTTCTGCACCCCGCTTAAATAAAGCTGCTTCTTCTTGATATACTGGGTAATCTTCTCCAACTAAATAAGCAACTTTATTAGATTTAGTTTTCATTGCTGCTAATAACCCAGTTAAATAGCCAACTTCTCCAGAACGAAAAGCTACAGCACCTAAGTTACTATTGTTTCCTGGGTAAGTAGTTACTAAAGCAAATTTGGTACGAGGAAATTCCTCAGCTACAATTTCCGCAGCAGCGATATAACTACCGCTATGACCGATAATAAAATCATAGTTTTCTTGAGCGTAATTACGCATTAAGGTTTCGCTTTCTGCTTCAGATACATATTCTTGATAGAAAGTTTTCGCCTGAAACTTTTTTTCGATTAAATTTAGTCCTTCGTACCCTGCTTGACTCCAGCTTTGGTCTGTTTTTGAGCCAGGTGCAACCATCGCAACCTGAAAATTAGGAGTAGATTTCGTTTGAGACTTGTCTGGCGTTTCTACTTGTTGCTGATTACAACTAATCACTAAAAAAGCTGCTATAATTGCTAGGAAAAAGCTGAAAAATAAATTTTTATTGAGCATAGTCAGATCAGATAATTAGAAAGCAAATATTGACTAGAATTTTCACTTAGAAAGCGAAATTAAGCTAAAGTTTGTTAGCTAAAATAGCTAGACTTAACTGTAAGGTAGTAATCGTTTGTTAACTCAGAGTTATGTCTCAACGTCCAATTTATCTTGATTGTCATGCGACAACACCTTTAGATGAGCGGGTTTTGTCAGCAATGTTACCTTATTTTACGGAACATTTTGGCAACCCTTCTAGTGTTACTCATGCTTATGGCTGGGAAGCAGAAGCTGCGGTGAAACAAGCCAGAAAAATTTTAGCAGATGCGCTTAATTGTACGCCAGAGGAAATTGTGTTTACTAGCGGTGCGACGGAAGCGAATAATTTAGCAATTAAAGGAGTGGCTGAAGCTTATTTTAATACTGGTCGGCATCTGATTACAGTTCAAACTGAACATCGAGCAATTTTAGATCCTTGTGCTTATTTAGAAACTTTAGGGTTTGAAGTTACTTATTTACCTGTAGAAAAAGATGGTTTGCTAAACTTAAATTTGCTGGAACAAGCAATTCGTCCAGAGACAATTTTAGTGTCAGTAATGACAGCGAATAATGAAATTGGGGTTTTGCAACCGATAGCAGAAATTGGGGCAATTTGTCGGGAACATCAAGTATTATTTCATACTGATGCAGCCCAGGCGATCGCCAAAATTCCTCTGGATGTGCAGGAGATGAAGATTGATTTAATGTCCTTGACAGCCCATAAAGTTTATGGTCCAAAAGGAATTGGCGCTCTTTTTGTGCGTCGTCGTCAGCCGAGAGTGCGTGTCGCGGCTCAAATTCAAGGTGGTGGGCAAGAGCGAGGTCGGCGATCGGGTACGCTATATGTACCACAAATTGTCGGTTTTGGTCAGGCAGTAGAGTTAGGATTAGCGGAAATCGAGTCGGAATCAAAACGTCAACTTGACTTACGCACGAAATTATGGAAGGAAATTAGTCAACTACGGGGAATTTACCTCAACGGTCATCCCACTAAACGTTTATCGGGGAATCTCAATCTTAGCGTCGAGGGTGTAGATGGTTCAGCACTGTTGTTAGGTTTACAACCAGTAACAGCCGTTTCTTCCGGTTCAGCTTGCTCGTCGGTAGCAACTGCTCCGTCTCACGTCTTAACAGCACTGGGACATCCAGAATCTTTAGCTTACGCTTCGGTGAGATTTGGGATTGGAAGATTTAATACCGAAGCGGAGATAGATAAAGTAGCACAACAAACCCTAGCGACAATCAAGTCTTTGCGAAAAGCTCAAAACTTGACCTCATCTAGCGTCCGTAGCGAACTTTAATTGCTGCTAAATCAATCAAATCAATGAGGAAAGTTCTCTAGTTTTTCCGGAATTTTGTCTCGGAAATCGGCTGTTGCTCACAGAAGAGTAGTATAATTATTGTCAGTGGTATGAGTTAATCTCGACTGCTCCCAGCTAAAAATCCACCTCGACTACTAAAGATCGGGTATTTTTCTGGGGAAGTATCAGCGATCGCGCGTCGCTGCCTTCTTGAAGAAGAAACTTCCTCTAAACTTAAACAGAACAACTATCTGGGAATGTTGTCTAAGATCACCACAAAGGCAAAGAGCGATCGCAGTAGCTAAAACTTTACCTTTGCCAAATTGTAGAGACTACCTCCGTAGTCTATTCTAGATAAGAGGTAGCTTTGGTTGATTAACAGCACTATGGGATAAGTGCAGCCACAACCTGTGTTTTCATCACTCCAGGTTTTTCGATTCGCGAAGACAGTTTTTTTTAACAAGCAAAGTAAAAAGGCAAAATGCAACAGATGCCTTAATTTGCAATTAAGTTTTGAGGAAATTGAATGCCGAAACAAATTATTATCGCAGAGCAACATCATATAGCTGCTGTTTTTTGGGAAGATCAAATTCAAGAACTTGTCGTCGCTACTGGTAATCAACAAGTTAGCGATATTTATCTCGGTATAGTCGAAAATGTCATACCTGGGATAGATGCGGCTTTTGTAAATATTGGGGACGCAGAACGAAATGGTTTCATTCACGTCACAGATTTAGGTCCTTTGCGTTTAAAACGTTCTGCGGATACGATTACAGAACTGCTCACGCCCCAGCAAAAAGTATTAGTACAAGTAATGAAAGAGCCAACGGGCAACAAAGGTCCGAGGCTAACAGGTAACATCACTTTACCAGGACGTTATTTGGTACTAATGCCTTATAACAAAGGCGTAAACTTATCGCGACGAATTAAAGACGAAGACGAACGCTCCCGGTTACGAGCATTAGCAATATTAATCAAACCTGCCGGAATGGGCTTACTCGTGCGTACCGAAGCCGAGGGAAAAGCAGAAGAAGCGATCGTTGAAGACCTCGAATTTCTGCAAAAACAGTGGGAATCAATCCAAGAACAAGCTAATTACACCAGACCCCCAGCCTTACTCAACCGAGACGACGACTTCATTCAGCGCGTCCTCCGAGACATCTACACAGCCGACGTAAACCGGATTGTAGTAGACTCTCACACAGGACTCAAGCGAGTCAAACAGCAGCTACTAAACTGGAGCGGCGGTCGTCCCCCAGAAGGCGTATTAATCGACCACCATCGCGATCGCCTCTCAATTTTAGAATACTTCCGCGTCAATGCCGCAATTCGCGAAGCCCTCAAGCCTAGAGTAGACTTACCTTCCGGTGGTTATATCATCATCGAGCCAACCGAAGCCTTAACCGTCATCGACGTTAACTCCGGTTCCTTCACCCGCTCCGCCACCTCCAGAGAAACAGTTTTATGGACAAACTGCGAAGCCGCAACCGAAATTGCCCGTCAGCTTCGCCTGCGTAACATCGGCGGCGTGATTGTCGTAGACTTCATTGACATGGACTCTCGTCGCGACCAACTCAAACTCCTCGAACACTTTAACAAAACCTTAAGAGCAGACAAAGCTAGACCCCAAATAGCTCAACTATCAGAACTTGGTCTAGTCGAATTAACTCGTAAACGTCAAGGAAAAAATATTTACGAGTTATTTGGTCAAAACTGCCCCACCTGCGAAGGATTAGGACATTTAGTTCACCTCCCTGGAGAACCCGTAGTCGCCCAAACTAGCGAAAGTCCAATTCCAGTGAACAGCAACACCATTACTTTAAAACCCCCAGAAAATCGCTCCCAAGAAATTGAGGCATTATTCGATCTCGACTTAGAAGAAGAGGAAACAGAAAGCGATTTACTTCATCATCCCAGTTATCAAGAACAACTAGGAGCAACCAATACTCGTCGCCGTCGTCGTAGTAGCCGTCGCGTCAACGAAACCAATACAGAAGTCGAACGACCTAACCCTCGTCATCTCAACAGTAATGGAAATGGTTCCGAATCAGATTATTCTCCAGAACCAGAGCGAGAAAAATTTTCGCCCACTCGGATTTCGCGACGAGATGATTTGAGGTCAGATAAAGAAAAAATTACCGTAGAAATGTCTTCTCTGGAACAAGATGTCTACGCTTTAATGGGCGTTTCGCCACTGATGCGCTTAAATCGAGAAATCAAAGATCCTCGCTCGTATATTATTGACGTAAAAACTGCCGGAGCCTCAAAAGCATCAGAAGGATCACAAGGATCAGAAAGATCACAAGGATCAGAAAGATCACAAGGATCAGAAGCGTCAGAAACATCAGAAATCCTAGAAGCATCAGAAGCACCAGAAGTAAAAGTGACTCACGAAGAGTTGGCTGAAACAATAACTGAGCCAATAGATCTCGATGCTGAGACAATGGCTGCCAAGTCTTCAGATGACTCCGAACGTAGTCGTCCTGTTGTCCGTCGCCGTCGCCGTCGTTCTTCGGCAAGATAAGTCAAAACATTTCCCTCTGAATTTGATGCTTAATCAGGTTTCCTCCAAAAAATTAGCTTACTTCCAAGCTGGGAAAGTGTTTGGTCGTCCAGGACTGGTTGCTGGTGTTGATGAAGTGGGGCGGGGTGCTTTATTCGGTCCAGTCGTAGCTGCCGCGATCGTTATTCCGACAAAAAGTTGGGAAGAATTGGTGCAAATCGGGGTGAGAGACAGTAAAAAGCTGTCGGCAAAACGAAGATTGGAACTTGCACAAGAGATCCAAAGGTTATCTTTGAGTTGGAGTATTGCTTGGGCAAGTAGGAAAGAAATAGATCGCTTCAATATTTTTCAGGCATCTTTGCTGGCAATGAAGCGGGCTGTAGTGAAGCTGAAACCGCAACCAGTAATTTGTTTGGTTGACGGCAAGCACCAACTTCCTTTTTTGGGCATACCACAGAAAAATTTGGTTAAAGGTGATGAGCGATCGCTGATTATTGCTGCGGCTTCAATTCTGGCGAAGGTGTGGCGAGATCGATTGATTTTGCGTTTTGCTCAAAAGTATCCTCAATATGGGTTAGCTACGAACAAAGGCTACGGAACTAAACAGCATTGTTTGGCTTTGCAGCAATACGGTCCGACTTCTCAGCATCGAATGTCTTTTCGTCCTTGTCGAGTTGACAATTAGCTTTTTAGTTGAGTTTTTCGAGAGAATAGGTGGAGTAATTGCTGATTATCTTAAGTTTGACTCTGGGGCTTTTTTGGAGATAATTCACTTCGGAAGCAAGCTCTAATCGCTGGATTAGCAATTCCACTAAACTTCCTCAGCAGTTAAGGGCGAGACTTTTTAGGCTGTTGGGTTTTCTGCGGCTGAAAGAGTTTGTTGGGAAGGAGTTTTTGTGCTTTCTAGAAGGTTATTGTCTGCCCAGAGGCGGTAATCTTCGAGAAGTTGAGAAACTAATCTTTGTTTGATTCTTAAGAGGACACTTTTAAGTAGTCCATTACCTGCGGTTTCTAAAATTGGTCTGGGTGTTAGCCAGAGTGGAGGTGGTAGTTCGACGTTGACTTCTAAGTCTGCTTTCCCTTGAAGATAGGTAGAACCATTGTTTTCTTTCGGATACAATTGTCCTTCAACTTTCAAGAAAAAGCGATCGTTGATATATTCGATACCGCGAATTTCGCAGTCTTGGGATTTTAAATGTACTGTTCCATCGGGCGCTGACCAAACTTTCAGCAAGACAGTTGGCTGAAAGTGGTATAAATCTAAAAAGTTTAAGGGGCGCATTTTTAAGCGAAAATAGGATTCGGAAAGTTGATTCATTAATTCTGGATTAGCGATCGCCCGCACTAATCTTTGTGGTTGCCGCAGATAGTGCTGAATTGGTACTGACTGCTCTTTGACCGCCATTTTTAAGGACTCTGAGGCTGTAAAGCAAATATTCATCGAAGGTAAAACTCTTGCTGCTAGTTTTTTTAATTTTAGTTTGCAATTCTTCACATTTAGCAGAGATAAACTGCTCTTTTTGCGGAAGATGATCTTAGATTGTAAACTAATATGTATCTGTCTTCACTTTCGATCGTAAAACTTTACACAACTTCAGTGCTTCTTTCTCAAGAAATAGAGAAGACAAAAGTTACGGAAGAAAAATAAGGATAAAATTAACTCCACAAGCTGAGAACTAAAAATTGAAAATTTGATAGTCAATACGGCAATTAGTTTTTATTTCTTAGCTAAATTAATTTTTGGGGTTTCCACTCACTATTTTTTTACTGAAGAGTAGGTAATTTATGACGATTTCAATTGCATACTTGGGACCGAGTGGTACTTATGCTGAGGCAGCAGCTTTAGCTTATGCCAATTGGCTCAAAACCGAAACTAAACAAGAAAGTTTGTTATGTCCTTATCCAAGTATTGCCCAAACTTTACATTCTGTGACTGAACAACAGGCAGATATTGCGGTAGTTCCTGTAGAAAATTCGATTCAGGGAAATGTGGCAAGTACGCTGGATACAGTTTGGGAGTTAGATGGGTTACAAATTCAACACGCTTTGGTTCTTCCAGTAGAACACGCGCTTTTATCTCACGCTAAATCACTCACAGATTTAGAGACTGTTTATTCTCATCCTCAAGCTTTGGGACAATGTCAGAAATGGTTAGAGAGATTAGGAGCTAAAGTTCAGTTAGTTCCCACAAATTCGACGACTGAGGCATTGCAGTATTTAGACAAAGAATTAACTGCCGCAGCGATCGCGTCTATACGAGCTTCTCAACTCTACAATTTGCCGATTCTTGCTTCAGATATTAATGATTATCCGGACAATTGTACCCGTTTTTGGGTATTAGGGTTATCAAGGTTAACCAGTGGGAGTTATATTTCTCTAGCTTTTAGCGTTCCAGCTAATGTACCGGGAGCGTTGGTCAAACCACTCTCGGTATTTGCTCAAAGAGAAATTAACTTGACTAGGATTGAGTCTCGTCCTACGAAGCGATCGCTCGGAGAATATCTCTTTTTTATTGACTTAGAAGGTAATGGGGAAAAAACCTCTACTCAAGCGGCTTTGCAAGAATTAACCGCTTACACAGAGGTGCTAAAAATTTTCGGCAATTATGATATTCTGCCCATGCGTCTGACCAAATCTTAATCTAAAGCGTCCTTAAGAGCCGTACGAGCCGCTAAATGATTAAGAGTGGAAGAGAGGATTTCGGCTTCTCTTTGCAAGCGTTCTGCTGTATCCTGCATTTCTAAAAGAGTTTGTTGCTCTGAGGCTACTCGATACAAATTGCTAGCAACCCAGTAAGATAGTTCTACAGGTAAGGTCGGAAGGTCTTCCGGAAGCTCGATTTGGCGATCGGTTAACTTGGCAGATAAATGTACTACATTTCTGAGTAATTCTTGAACCTCGGTCGCTAGTGGTTGAAGCTCTTCGTTTGGAGGTCGATCTTCAATCCACTGAACCAAACCGACTCGATAAGGCTTTTCCCGAACATATTCGAGAACGCGGAAGCGTTGTTGTCCTAAACTCAACATTTTCATCCGGTCATCCGGCAAACGCTGACAGTGAACTACCTCCGCACAGCAGCCGACTTTAGCTATTTGACCTTGAATTGGGTCAAACATCAAAACACCAAAACGGCGATCGCTTTCCAGAATTGTATTCATCATAATTCTGTAACGAAACTCAAAAATGTGCAGGGGCAGAGGGCGACCTGGAAACAACACTAACTCAGGTAGGGGAAATAAGGGAAGTTCTCTCACCGCAATTGATGAAGAAGGTGTCATGAGATATTGGTCTCGATGTTAACGATTTCTTTCACTTTAACGAATTTCTGAGGCGATTTTCAGAGCAAAAACCCTTTAGGACTAATTCTAAAGGGTCAAAAAGCACTCTTTCTAGAGTTTTACTTCAATATCGACACCTGCGGGTAAGTCTAGTTTCATCAAGGCATCGATTGTTTTTGACGAAGGTTGGTAAATATCGATGATCCTACGGTGAGTGCGAGTTTCAAAATGCTCTCGAGAATCTTTATCTACGTGGGGCGATCGCAGTACACAATAAATTTTTCGTTTTGTCGGTAATGGAATTGGTCCAATTGCGGTTGCGTTCGTTCGGTTCGCAGTATCGACAATCTTCTCACAGGAAGTATCTAGTAAGCGTCGGTCAAATGCTTTGAGACGAATGCGAATTTTTTGTTGCTGAATTGTTGCCATTTTTAGTTGTCCAGGTTCAAAGCCAATTTTCGATTATAGCAGTTTAATTCTGCCATTCAATAAATATTTTTTTACTTTGACAAATCCGATCAAATATGTTAAGAAAACAGACACAAAAGAGAGCAGGAAGGCAAACTCTGCCTTCTGCTCAAATTCAGGTGAGGATGAGAGTTACTTGAGGATCTTCGCTACTACTCCCGCACCAATAGTGCGACCACCTTCACGAATTGCAAAACGCATTCCTTGCTCAATCGCGATCGGGTTAATCAACTCTACAGTCATTTTGATGCGATCGCCAGGCATAACCATCTCTGCTGAACTACCATCATCAGCAGTAAACGAAGTAATTGTTCCAGTCACATCAGTCGTCCGCACATAGAATTGAGGGCGATAGTTAGGGAAAAAAGGAGTGTGGCGACCACCTTCTTCTTTCTTCAGCACATACACCTCAGCCTCAAACTGTGTATGAGGAGTAATCGAACCAGGTTTAGCAATTACCATACCTCGTTCAATCTGCTCTTTTTGGATACCGCGAAGCAATACGCCAACGTTATCACCAGCCATTCCTTCATCCAAAGTTTTCTGGAACATTTCCACACCAGTAACGGTAGTGCTTTTAGTATCCTTAATTCCGACTAACTCAACAGTTTCGCCAACCTTCACCTTACCGCGCTCAATCCGCCCAGTAGCAACAGTTCCCCGTCCAGTGATTGAGAACACATCTTCTACTGCCATCAAGAAAGGCTTATCAATATCTCTTTCTGGTGTAGGAATATAACCATCCACCTCATCCATCAACTTGAGAACTTTATCTACCCACTCATTCTCGCCTTGCTTCAGAGCCGGATTTTTAACCAAAGCCTCTACAGCTTGCAAAGCCGAACCTGTAACTACCGGAATATCATCACCAGGAAAATCGTAGCTACTGAGCAATTCGCGAACTTCTAGTTCTACTAACTCGAGTAATTCCTCATCATCAACTTGGTCTTCTTTGTTCAAAAACACGACCAGACTTGGAACGCCGACTTGTTTCGCCAGCAAGATATGTTCGCGAGTTTGAGGCATCGGACCATCTGCTGCCGAAACCACGAGAATGCCTCCGTCCATCTGCGCTGCTCCAGTGATCATATTTTTCACATAGTCAGCGTGTCCAGGACAATCTACGTGAGCATAGTGACGCTCTCCTGTTTCATATTCCACATGAGCAGTATTAATCGTGATCCCACGTGCTTTCTCTTCTGGTGCCGCATCGATGTCTTCATAGCTCTTTGCTTTCGCACCACCAGCAGCAGCTAATGCCATCGTAATCGCTGCTGTTAAAGTGGTTTTACCGTGGTCTACATGACCAACAGTGCCGATATTTACGTGAGGTTTATTTCTTTCAAACTTTGCGCGTGCCATAACTGATTAATGATTTTTAGATTTTCGATTGAGTACAATTCAACTTGAGAATTAGAGATTAGCAACAGTTCGCTAACCTGAGCTTTTTAATTTTAAATGGTTAATTGACTGAAAAAAACTCTCAAATTTTCGCTTTTAACAGTCAACCCCATTTAGATCCTCAAGTTACTAATTTTCAGCCACCTTTAGTTTTAGCGACAATCGCTTCCCCTAATTGACGAGGAACTTCATCGTAGTGGCTAAACTCCATTGAGAAGATACCACGACCTTGAGTTTTCGAGCGGATGTCGGTAGCATAACCAAACATTTCTGCTAAGGGAACAGTGCTAGATACTTTAGCTAAACCGTCCTCAGAGTTCATTCCTTCAATTTGACCTCGACGAGAATTAAGGTCGCCAATAACATCCCCAAGAAAATCTTCCGGTACTTCTACCTCAACTTTCATTGTCGGCTCTAATAATACTGGATTCGCTTTGTGAACAGCATTTTTAATTCCTATCGACCCAGCTATTTTGAAAGCCATTTCCGAAGAGTCTACTTCATGGTAGGAACCATCAACCAAAGTGACTTTCAGGTCAATTACAGGATATCCTGCTAAGATCCCTGATTCACAGGCTTCTTTAATTCCTTGCTCTACAGAAGAAATATACTCTTTGGGGATTGAACCACCGACGATTTTGGAGACAAACTCTAAGCCTGTACCAGATTCGGCGGGTTCTACTTCTAGAACTACGTGACCGTATTGACCTTTACCACCACTTTGACGGATATGTTTACCTTCTGCATTAGTAGCTTTACGAATAGTTTCCCGATAAGCTACTTGCGGTTGACCAACATTCGCTTCAACTTTGAATTCCCGCAACATTCTGTCTACAAGAATTTCAAGGTGTAATTCCCCCATTCCCGCAATTACTGTTTGATTAGTTTCCGGGTCGAGGCTAACACGGAAGGTCGGGTCTTCGTCTGAGAGAGCTTGGAGTGCTTTAGATAGCTTCTCCATATCGTTCTTAGTTTTCGGTTCTACTGCTACCGAAATCACTGGCTCTGGAATATAAAGAGATTCCAAAATAATTGGATTATCCTGATCGCAGAGAGTGTCTCCGGTAGTAGTCTGCTTCAGTCCCACAGCAGCACCTAAGTCTCCCGCGCGCAATTCGTCTACTTCAATCCGCTCGTTAGATTTCAGGATGATTAAGCGCGAAACTCTTTCTTTCTGTTCAGTCGTGGAGTTATAAACATAACTTCCTTTTGCCAATACTCCGGAGTATACCCGCATAAACGTTAAACGTCCGTAGGGGTCTGAAGCAATCTTAAATGCTAGAGCCGAGAATGGTTCATCGTCGCTCGCATTGCGTACTGCTTCTGTACCATCTGGCAACTTACCTTTAATTGGTGGAACCTCAATCGGAGCAGGTAGATAATCTACAACCGCATCTAATAACAGTTGTACACCTTTGTTTTTGAAAGCTGAACCACACAGTACAGGAACAATCGTTCCTTCGTTGGTTCCTTTCCGCAAAGCCGAGCGAACTTCTTCTTCAGTAAATTCCTCTTCTAAAGCGTATTTTTCTAGCAACGCTTCATCGGTTTCAGCGATCGCCTCAAGTAATATACCACGATACTCTTGAGCGATTTCTTGAACCTCTGCGGGAATTTCTGTGTCTTCGATTTCTGTTCCCAAGTCGTTGGTATACATCTTGGCACGCATTCGTACCAAGTCCACAATGCCTCGAAACTCGCTTTCACTACCAATAGGAATCTGGATGGGAACTGCGTTGGTTCTTAAACGATCTTTAACTTGATCGTAGACTTTAAAGAAGTTTGCCCCAGTTCTATCCATCTTATTGACAAAGGCAATCCGAGGCACTTGGTATCGGTCTGCCTGTCTCCAGACAGTTTCGGATTGGGGCTGAACACCTCCAACTGAGCAGAACACAGCAATTACACCATCCAAAACTCGCATTGAGCGTTCTACTTCAATTGTGAAGTCTACGTGACCCGGTGTATCAATAATATTGATTTTGTGGTCGCGCCAGCTTGTGGTAATAGCAGCAGCGGTGATGGTAATTCCTCGCTCTCTCTCCTGTTCCATCCAGTCCATGATCGCTGTCCCTTCATGAACTTCGCCCAATTTATGAGCGATACCAGAATAAAACAGAATACGTTCAGTCGTTGTTGTCTTGCCCGCATCTATGTGAGCAGCAATTCCGATGTTGCGAACTCTGTCTAGCGGGATATTACGTGCCACGGGTACCTCCTTTGTCAAGCAGGAAAATATTTTTTTTCGTTGCTTTATATTTACACTATTTACAATTCTATACTTTTTTTTAACTTTTCAGGGAAAGCAACTCTATCCCTAAAAATTCTCCGAGAATTTTTTTGACGTACCAAGTTATGAGCGACACAGCTTTTTCTAAGTAGCTGGGCTACCCGAAAAGTTTTGCCACCCATTTTTCTGGTTTTAGTAGCGATAATGAGCAAACGCTTTGTTCGCTTCTGCCATCCGGTGCGTCTCTTCCCGTTTGCGAATTGCTGCGCCTGTTTCGTTGGCTGCATCCATAATCTCATTCGCTAATCTACTTGCCATTGTCCGACCAGATCTACTTCGGGAATATTGCACTAACCATCTTAATGCTAATGTGCTACCGCGACCCTGACGCACTTCCATCGGTACTTGATAGGTTGCGCCCCCGACTCGACGAGCTTTTACTTCCACCAATGGTGTTAGATTACGAACCGCTTTTTCAAATACTTCTAGAGGGTCGTTCCCGGTACGTTCTTCCACAATTTTCATTGCATCATAGACAACTTTCAAAGCTAGTGATTTTTTTCCATGACGCATAATTCTCCGCACTGTCATGCTGACTAAGCGGCTGTTATATATGGGATCTGGAGGAACTGGACGTTTTTTAATAACAGTGCGACGAGACATAAGTATTAATTAACCTTGCAATTTTAGTTCAATTTCAATAAACAATCGTGCTATTTAGCTCTAGCCGTAGACAAAATAATTGACAAACTAAGCTGACAAGCTTGTCTTTTTCATCTTGCCTACTTCACTTTTTCGCTTCCTGCTGAAGAATGAATCTTTATGTTTTGGCAGTTTTGGCTTTGAGATTTTCCTAGAATCTCTCCAAATCTCAAAATTTCAATTTCGGTTTTTTCCAAAAATTGAATCTTTACTTAGGACGCTTAGTTCCATACTTAGAACGACCTTGCCGTCTATCTTTCACTCCTGTAGCATCAAGAGTACCGCGAATAATGTGATATCTGACTCCAGGTAAGTCTTTCACCCTACCACCACGAATGAGAACTACTGAGTGTTCTTGTAAGTTATGACCGATACCAGGGATGTAAGCGGTGACTTCAAAACCAGAAGTTAAGCGAACCCTTGCGACTTTACGCAATGCGGAGTTCGGTTTTTTTGGTGTTGTGGTGTATACTCTCGTACATACCCCACGTCGCTGAGGACATTGCTTAAGAGCCGGGGACTTAGTTTTCTTCTTTGTTGTTGATCTTTCTTTACGAATTAGTTGTTGAATAGTGGGCATGAGTTAGATTCTAGCCAGATTATCTTAAGCCTAAGTAAATTTTTACCTAGCGAAATGATTGACAATTTCCTATTGTAATTCATCTATGTGAGGTTTTGTCAAGCTCGATCTGAATTAAGCAATGAAGTTTTAGCTTAATTTTTTTTTACAAAGGAGTTACCACAGCTACAAGTCTCAGTAGCATTAGGATTATGAAAACGAAAGCCACCTCCCATAAGATCTTCTGAATAATCCAAGCTAAGACCTTTTAGGAATTCAGAGCTTTCTGCGTCGACAACAATAGATATACCGTGGCTATTACAAACAATTTCTTCAGCAGAGGTAGTTTCATCAAACTCAAGAATATAAAACCAACCAGAACAGCCTCCTGCTTTGACTTGCAAGCGCAATTGGCTGTCTAGTTTGTCACGAGTAGCTTGTAAACGTTTAATTTCCTTAGCGGCAGCTTGGCTGAGATTAATCATCGATCGCGGTGAGGTGCTTTCTTAATTTTGTTCAATAAATTGAAAGATTTAGCGACGCGAGTAATCGTCTTGGAAGCGAATAATATCATCTTCCCCTAGATATTCTCCATTCTGAACTTCGATCAGTACCAGATTAATCACTCCAGGATTTTCTAAACGATGAGCAGTGCATTGGGGAACATAGGTAGATTGATTACTAGCTAAGACTTCTTCGTTTTCGCCACAAACTACTTTAGCAGTTCCAGAGACGACAATCCAATGTTCACTGCGGTGATGGTGCATTTGTAAACTTAAACGATGACCGGGCTTAACTTCGATGCGCTTAATTTTATATCCTCTTCCTTCTTCGAGGATTGTAAACGAACCCCAAGGACGTAATTCAGTTGCCGCGATCGCTGGAGAAGATAGTTGATTAGCTAAGGAGATTGGGGTATCTTGGGTAACTTCTTTCGACTGAACCATAATTTATTTTTCTCCCAAAAATTCTAATATCTAGTAAAAATTGCTTAATTATCTCGATCCTGATTTGAGCTATTTCACTGAACCAAAGATAACAAATCTAGGTGAGATGATGTCACCCCAATTAGTTAAGAGTGAAGGGAATTTATTAACTCTTTACTAGCGATCAATTTTACTTTAACTAGCCTTCATACAAAGTTGAAATTCCAAGTCAAGGTTGAAGAAAAATACCTAGAGCATTGTGAATCCGGGCTGCGGTAACAGGAGAGCGATCGAGTAATTGTCCTCCTAAATACAAAGAAGTTGAGCTACCACCGTCAAGATTTAAAGCGTCAACTGCGCCTAAAAGCTGCATCAATTGAGCTAATTCTTGGAGATTCGGACCTTTACCAGCAACTCGACCGTGAACCGTAGCAATAATCAGAGTACCACTCTTACTGGTGGCGATCGCGCTGCGAATTGCAGTTTGTTGGCTAAAAGCTTGACTAAATTTTTCCGCTTCCGCATCAAGGACAAGCTGACGATTTTGGACTAACAACGGACCTGCACCAAGAATCTGAGAGTAGTTAGCAAAATCCTCCGGCTCTGTCCCACTAACAATGTTAACTGTTGTTTCAATGGGAAAATAACGACCCATTTCCGGATTAGCCCGCAGAGTTAAGAGATAGCCGTTACGAGGAATCACAAATGAATCCTCACCAGCTTTACCTGCTGAAAACTGTTGCCTAACCAAATTAGCTTCGACAACAACGACAATTTCGTTATCGATCAAAGTTGTGTAACTTGCGCCCCATGCTGGTGTATAACGAGCAATTCCAGCTTGAACATAACCACTATTCAGAAAAAGAATTGGTAAGCGCTGTCCCTGAGAAGTAGTTAAATTTTCTCGTAAACTGAGGCGGTCAAATTTAATCTTTGCCTGATTATTGCCAGCCTCCCGTGAAGTCAATAGAGCGATCGCACCTCGGTTGAGAATTGGTCCTGAATACCAAATTCCCTCACGGCGAATTGCTCCTAATGGTAGTTGATTATTACGATTGAAAAATCCACCATTGATTGCTGCCAAGGCTTTAGCTTCACGAGCCATAGTTACTAAAGGTTTCGTCCCCTCTAAATTATCCAACCCAGCCCAAATTGGTTTAATTTCAAGCTTCGGATTTACTTGGGGATCAATTTCTAACCAAACAACGGGAAAGCGAGATTGGTCTAATTCAATGTACTTCTGTCGCCAAACTAATCCTGGCATCCAGCTAATTTCTCGTTCAATCATTGGTTCGTCAGTAATGTCAATAACCAAACGATTTGGAGACGGTAAACTCGAAACACGCAGACCTTTCCCTGGAGATAGTGTTAAGTGAACAATAATTTTTCCATCGCGGCTTTCTAACTTTAAAGGTGAAGGATCTGACTCTGGAATTAAGCTTGGACTAGGTGCATCTTCCTGTTCAGTTTCCCTGACAGCAGGCTTAGTCTGGAGTAGGGGAAAGCGCTCTAACAAAAAGGGTTCAGCAGTCGCAGGCAAAATTACTACCGCTTCATTTGTCGCTTGAGAAACTTGCCAAAAACTAGGGCGATCTAGATCGAGAACAATACGTTGACCCCAAGTTTGAGTTCCGAAACGAACATTTTCGATTTTAGCGGGAGTAAAGTTGATTTGCAGCGTGTCTCCTAATACTTGAACTGTAGATCCTGCTTGTGAAAGTAAATCGGTAACATCAAGATAACGATAAGGATTATCAAAGCGAGTTTGGAGAATTAAATTATTTGCTCCAGAAGCAAACCAACTTATCGGCTGTAGCGAAGGATTGTTAGTATTTAATAGTTCTAATCCTAATGAACTGGCATCAGTATCGCTAATCCCAAAGCGGGTTTGTTGTCCTTGTTGCCATTGTATCCAAGCAACTGTCAAAGTAACATTGTTCAGAGTAATTTTATTTCCTTTGAGCAGTGTTGATGGTTCTGGGGTGATTTGCGTAACTGTAGTTTGGGGAATCTCAAGTGTGGGTGAATTTTGAATTTGTGGTTGGGTAGCAGTTGCAGGTTGTTGATGAAAGGCTGACAAAAGCACTAGATAAATGAATGCGGCTAAGAAATAGGGAATTAGTTTATTGAGCAACTTTTCCCTTTGGTGTTGTCTTTTTGGGCGAGATTTAGTTTGTTTTTTGCGGATTTTCATGACAAGTCTGATTTCAATCCTAGAAAATTTAGTCAAGTTGACAAATTTTTAGTTATTTTTAGTTATTGACTAAATTGATGCAGTAGAGTAAGTTGGGTTTCTCTGGTTATTGCTTCATCGGCGATCGCCAGATCTGAATTTTCGCTCTTGAGAACGAGCAGGTAATTTTTAAGTTTCGGTAACAATGAATACTGATTTTTTCGCTTTTTAGTGCGTCATAATCAATATTTAGTAGTTGCCTAAAAGAGAATAGGTCAAAATTGTTTTACCTCAGCCAATTTGGTAAACTTGGCAATTTGTTTATGCTCCAAATACTTCTAAAATTGATAATGATTGTAAGTAAAGAGAAATAACTCTGATTTAAGCTGAGATTGCCTTTAGATATTGATGATGACAACACCAAATCCTAGAAAATCAGTTCAATAAACCATCGAAGATGACTTGGTTGAGGTTTTTATCTCAAGACGATTCCTAGAAAAGACGGCTAGTTGTAAACTAAAGTTGCCCAAAACTAAAAAGATAATCTGAGCCAATTGTTATTGGGTGCGAGTTGACGATAATATGACTACTCAGTTAGTTAGTTTAAGGTAAGATACTCAGACGAAAATGAACAAAAAACATTTTTCTTTCGTTACTCTAGAAAAAAGTGCGCGGCGATTGAAGTTAATCGCTAGGTAATAATTACTAGAGAAATTTCGCTACCATTATTTTGAAGCGCTGATTTGAAAGAATTAATGGCTCTAGTGATTTTTGTCAAATAGTCTAGTTTGACCAAACACAAGGAGAATTTTTCTCTAAAAGTGGAATAAGCAATTCGTAGGTTAGATCGAGTGCAGCATTTTATCGAGCATTGTCAGTATAATAAGGGATCTCCAAGGGTATCAAAAATCTGTAAAGTAAATAGTATCGATTCTACCCCACAATCCTCAATGGTTTCTGATATCCTAAGCTGTACTGACGTAACGTAAGGTCAGCAGGGTTCTCTCTACTGACCCTAGAGTAGGCGCAGTGTCTCTCAAATAACCGGAGAAAATCTCTGACTCACCGCAGTAGTGACAGCAGTTAGCGTAGCTTCAAGGGTAGGGTAAAGTAGATTTGAGTTTCGTTCAGACAAAGCAATTGGTTTCGTTGGCTTCCCTTAATCACGGAGAAGCTTAAGCGTGGTTCAAAGGATGAGGAGAGTTTGACTCGGTGGTTGGCTTGCGGTTAGCTCCTCTTCTAAAATTGCTTTTTTGGTTTAGGTAAGGTAATTTGTTGGTTATTTTAGAGATTCGCTTGTTTGTCGAAAATCGGTAATGAGGATTGATAGATGTACAGATTGAAATTAATTGTTTGATAGACAATTTCTCCTCAATTAATCATAGACTCGAACTCGCTTCGACAAAAACGAAGATACATTTGGACACCGAAAAATTTTTTCTCCCTAACGAATTAGGTTAATTGAAATGGATAACAATATTCTCAAAGGCAAAGCTAATAATCTTACTACTTCTAGTCAGTTAAAGAATCTGGATATTCCTGGACCAAAGTGGCTGGTGGAAGAAAGAGACGCTTGTGGTGTGGGTTTGATCGCCTCTAAGCATGGAGTAGCTGACCATCAGCTAATCGAGCAATCGTTGTCAGCCCTAGGTTGTTTGGAGCATCGTGGTGCTTGTAGCGCCGACCGCGATACGGGAGATGGTTCGGGGATTATGACGGCGCTCCCGTTCGCTGTTTTCGCTGCTTGGTTTGAGGAGCAAGGTTTGACGATGCCAGCGCCAGAAAGTTTGGGTGTGGCGATGGCTTTTTTGCCTCAAGATCCGACAGAGCGTGCGGAAAAGAAACAATTAATTGAGCAGATTGTTAAAGGCGAAAATCTCGAAGTTCTCGGTTGGCGGGAGGTTCCGGTACGCGCCGAGTTACTGGGACCCCAAGCGCGAGAAGGTCAGCCTTTTATTGAACAGTTAATGGTGAGTGCGCCGGATTTATCGGGGGATGAGTTAGACCGTCGTCTCTACATTACCCGATCGCTGATTGGGAAAAATCTCACTGATGATTTTTATATTTGTTCTTTCTCTTGTCGAACTATTGTTTATAAAGGAATGGTTCGTGCTGCGGTTTTGGGGGAATTTTATTTAGATTTACAAAACCCAGACTACAAGAGTGCTTGGGCAGTTTATCATCGCCGCTTTAGCACCAATACCATGCCACGCTGGCCTTTAGCGCAACCGATGCGGATGTTAGGTCACAATGGGGAGATTAATACGCTGTTGGGAAACCTGAATTGGGCGATCGCGCGCTCGGGAAATCTGGAGGTTCCTGGTTGGAGTGAGGCGGATTTAGAAAAGCTCAAGCCTCTGGTAAACCCAGAGCATAGCGATTCTTTTAATCTCGATTGTGCGCTCGAACTTTTGGTTCGCACCGGAATGAGTCCGATTGAGGCGGTGACGATTTTGGTCCCGGAGGCTTACAAGAACCAACCTGCTTTAGCCGAAAATTCCCCGATCATCGATTTTTATGAGTATCATGCTGCGTTACAGGAGCCTTGGGATGGTCCGGCTTTGTTGGTTTATGGGGATGGGAAGGTAGTTGGAGCGACGCTTGACCGCAATGGGTTACGCCCAGCGCGCTACTGTATCACCAACGATGGCTACCTTTACGTTGCTTCCGAAGCTGGGGTAGTGGAGATTGCTGAGGAGCGGGTTGTGGAGAAGGGTCGCTTAGGTCCTGGGGGGGCGATCGCTCTTGACCTTGAAAGGGGGGAAATTCTCCAAAATTGGGCGATTAAAACGCGCTTGAGCGAGCGTTTTCCTTATCGGGAGTGGATCGATTCGAGTCGGATTTTCTTAGGGGAAGAAAGACACCCGGAACAAGAGGCGGTTGAGGAGGATTTAAATCTGGGCGCGATCGCACCAGTGGAGGAAACGGAGAAAGCTTTGGTTGCCAAGCAAGCTGCTTTTGGGATGAGTGCTGAGGATGTGGAGATGGTGATTGTCCCGATGGCGCTGGCGGGAAAGGAGCCAACTTTTTGTATGGGGGATGATATTCCTTTGGCGGTGCTGTCGGATAAGCCGCGTTTACTTTATGACTATTTTAAGCAGCGTTTTGCGCAGGTAACGAATCCGCCGATTGACCCGTTACGGGAGAGTTTGGTGATGGATTTGCGGATGTTCTTAGGGAAAAAAGGGAATCTCCTCAACCGCGAAGCTCCCACCCAGCAAACTTTAGTGATTGAAAGTCCGCTTTTATCTCGTTCCCAGTTAAAGCAAATCGAAGCTAGTCCTTTGCAAGTAGCTAAATTACGCACAAGCTGGGACTTAGCGACGGGGACAGATTTAAAAAGTGCGATCGCTGAACTTTGTCACCAAGCAGAAGCCTCAGTCAAAGCTGGGGCAGAAATAATCATTCTTTCTGATGCACCGCAGCTAAACGAAAACACGAGTTTTCTGCCGCCACTACTCGCCATCGGAGCGGTACATCACCATTTAATTCGCGCTTGTTTGCGTTTAAATGCGGGGTTGGTGGTGGAAACGGGACAATGTTGGAGTACGCACCATTATGCGATGTTAATTGGGTATGGGGCGACGGCGGTGTGTCCTTATTTAGCTTGGGAGACGGTGGAGACTTGGTGGGGTGAGCCAAGAACCCAAAAGCTGATGGAACGGGGGAAAATCGAGTCGATTAGTCTTGTCCAGGCGCAGCAGCGTTACCGTAAGTCGGTGGAGGCGGGACTGTTAAAGATTCTCTCGAAGATGGGGATTTCGCTGTTAAGTTCTTATCAAGGGGCGCAAATTTTTGAATGTATTGGTTTGGGTAGCGAATTAATCGATTTGGCGTTTGCGGGGACGGTTTCCCAGGTGGGGGGTTTGTCTTGGGCGGAATTAAAACGTGAGTGTTTGTTGTTCCACCAGCGCGGTTTTCCCCAGGTTGCGGCGAAGTTAGAGAATTATGGGTTTGTCAATTATCGTCCGGGTGGGGAATATCACATGAATTCGCCCCAGATGGCGAAGAGTTTGCATGCTGCGACGCGGAGTGGGAGTTATGACCATTATCAGGTTTATCAGCAGTATTTAAGCGATCGCCCACCGACGGCGTTACGCGACCTCCTTGATTTTCGCAGTGACAAAGAACCGATTGAGATTGAGGAGGTTGAGGGTGTAGAGGAGATTGCGAAACGTTTTTGTACTGGGGCGATGTCGTTGGGTTCGCTCTCGCGGGAGGCTCACGAAACCCTGGCGATTGCGATGAATCGTTTGGGGGGAAAATCTAATTCTGGTGAGGGTGGAGAAGACCCAATTCGCTTCAAAGTTCTCGAAGATGTGGGACAAGACGGAATTTCTCCGACTTTGCCTCATTTGCAGGGGTTACGCAATGGGGATACTGCTTCTTCGGCGACGAAACAGGTGGCGAGTGGACGTTTTGGGGTTACGCCAGAATACCTCGTTCAGGCTTCTCAGTTGGAGATTAAGATTGCTCAGGGAGCGAAGCCTGGGGAGGGGGGACAATTACCTGGTCAAAAGGTGAGTCCTTATATTGCGATGTTAAGGCGAAGTAAGCCTGGGGTTCCGCTCATTAGTCCGCCCCCGCATCACGATATTTATTCGATTGAGGATTTGGCACAGTTAATTTACGATTTGCACAGCGTTAACCCGGAGGCGCTGGTGAGCGTGAAGTTGGTGGCAGAGATTGGGATAGGGACGATTGCTGCGGGGGTGGCGAAGGCGAATGCCGATGTGATTCAAATTTCTGGACATGATGGGGGGACGGGGGCTTCGCCTTTGTCTTCGATTAAGCATGCGGGTAGTCCTTGGGAGTTGGGTTTGAGCGAGGTGCATCGGGTTTTGTTGGCGAATCAGTTACGAGAGCGAGTTTTGCTGAGGGTTGATGGTGGTTTGAAGTCGGGCTGGGATGTGGTGATGGCGGCGCTGATGGGGGCGCAGGAGTATGGTTTTGGGAGTGTGGCGATGATTGCGGAGGGTTGTATTATGGCGCGGATTTGTCATACGAATAATTGTCCGGTGGGAGTGGCGACGCAGCAGGAGCGGTTGCGACAGCGTTTTCCGGGGACACCGGATGCGGTGGTGCGGTTTATGTATTTTGTGGCTGAGGAGGTGCGATCGCTGTTGGCGAAGTTGGGTTATCGCTCCCTGGAGGAGATTATTGGACGCAGCGATCTTTTGGTGCAGGGGGAGCGCAGTTTGAGTAAGACTGAGGGTTTGGATTTGGGAGTGTTAACAGGGAGTCCGATTGGCGGGAGGGAGTTTTTGCATTCTGAGGGGGTGCATGGTAATGGAGCGATGTTGGATGATGAGCTTTTGGCGGATGCTGAGATTGAGGAATGTATTGCCAGTCAGGGGAAGGTGAAAAGGAGGGTGAAGATTGTGAATACTGACCGGGCGACAGGGGCGCGGATTGCGGGGGAACTCGCTGCTCGTTACGGGAATGAGGGGTTTGCGGGTGAGTTGAATTTGGAGTTTGTCGGGGTGGCTGGACAAAGTTTTGGGGCGTTTAATTTAGGGGGAATGAATTTAAGTTTGGTTGGGGAGGCGAATGATTATGTGGGGAAGGGGATGTATGGTGGGGAGATTGTGATTTGTCCGCCGCCGGGAGGTCAGTATGTGGCGAGTGAGAATGCGATCGTGGGGAATACTTGTTTGTATGGAGCGACGGGAGGCTTTTTGTTTGCTTGTGGGCGCGCTGGGGAACGGTTTGCGGTGCGAAATTCGGCTGGTGTGGCGGTGATTGAAGGTGCGGGCGACCATACTTGTGAGTATATGACTGGGGGTGTGGTTGTGGTTTTGGGCAGTGTTGGGCGGAATGTGGGTGCGGGAATGACTGGGGGTATTGGTTACTTTTTGGATGAGGATGGCAGTTTCCCCCAGAAGGTGAATGGGGAGATTGTGCGGCTGCAGCGCGTGACGACGAGTGCGGGAGAGAAGCAGTTGCGGGAGTTGGTGGAGGCTCATTGTCAGAAGACGGGGAGTGTGAAAGCGCAGCAGGTGCTGGGGAAATGGGAGGAGTTTCTACCTTTGTGGTGGCAGGTGGTGCCGCCTTCGGAAGCCGAGACACCGGAAGCGAGCGAGGGTGCGATGTCGGCATCGGCTGAGGCTTTGGCGACGGGGCGTTAAGGAAAAGAAAGTTAACCCCCAGATGTGGATTTGGGGGTGATGGGGGGGAGTTGTTCTTGGGCTTTGAGTTGCATGAGTTCGGGGACGGTAACGAATTGGTAGCCTTGGTTTTGGAGTTCGGTAATGATTTGGGGGAGAGCGAGGCTGGTTTGAGTGCGATCGCCCCCACCGTCATGGAGGAGAACAATTCCACCTGGGGTGGCTTGGGAAAGGACATTCCGAGCGAGGTTGGGGGCAGAGGCGTGGTAGTCCTTGGAATCGGCTGACCACATGACGGTGACTTGGTTTTTGCGGTTAGCGTAAGCGGAGAGTCCGTTGTGGAGATAGCCACCAGGGGGACGAAAGAGGAAAGGCTGAATCCCGGTGGTTTTGTGGATGATGGCAGAGGTGTTATCTATCTGTTTAGCGGCGGCTGCTTCGTTGTGGTTGTGGTAGGGGTGATTCCAGGTGTGGTTGCCCAGAGCATGACCGTGATTGGCGATTTGTTGGGCTAGGGCTGGGAAGTTTTGCACATTTTGTCCGAGGAGGAAAAATGTGGCTTTGATATTATATTTTTTGAGGATATAAAGAATATTGTTTGTGCTATTGGGCCAAGGACCGTCATCAAAAGTTAAAGCAATGAATTTTTGTTGAGTATTCAGAGGTACACTGTTAATAGTTTTTCCTTGAAATAATGGCGGCACAGATAACTTAAGTAAGGCAGCTTTTTCTTCTTTTTCTAAACTTTCTAAAAGAGGAAAAAGTCCTCCAACAACTTTTTCTGATTGCGCCATTAAAACTGGACTATCAAGAGATAGTGCTGCTTTTGGTTGATTATTGAAGTTAAAAAAGAATTTGACTGAATTTGTCAACTCAGAATTAGCACCTAAAGGCAAAAATAGCCCAGCAAAGAAACTACCAGCAGCCGCAGCAGTAGCAATTAGGGTTCTACGCTGCCAAACTAATGAATTACGCCGTTCCAACTTCACTCTCCTCACTTCTTGATTTTTATTGAAACCACACAGAGAAAATCGTCCGCACCGTAGCCTTTCCTAAATAAAAGCAAATTTTTATCTAGTTACAGGCATTTTCCCATATTTGCTTGTTTGCCGCTACAACTGTGTTTTTTTACTTTTGACAATCTCAGCTTAACAAACTTATTTCATTTTTAGTATTTTAATCTTCTCAATCCGGAAAAACAATTATTTAGTTGAGCAAGGAAAAATTAAAAAGTTTTTGGCTTAACGAGCTTCCTCAGAAAAATTTATTACTCAAGGATAAGAAAAATCAAAAATTTTCTCAAAAAAGTAATTTAAATTTATCTGATCTCAAGATGAATTGAGATAATTAAGGTAGTTCTATCAAGTTTAGCCAATAGCAGTAATGATACTTTCTAGGTATTTAAGTTTCCTTTCAAAACTAATTATTTCATTGGGTTTATCTCCGGCTCCGGATTAATTAATAACTCTTTAAACTTAAACGGAAACTATTTTATCACCAAGTTGCTGTTGATAGAGAGTAACAATTTTTTGAATTACTTGCTCGATGCTTAAATTATCAGTTTGAACTTCGATCGCATCTTCGGCTTGACGTAGGGGTGCGTAAGTCCGAGTGCTGTCGAGGCGATCGCGTTTCGCAATCTCGGCGGCTAACATTTCAACGGTCAGATCTGTCCTCCCCATCTTGCTCAAATCTTGCCAGCGTCGGGTTGCTCGCTCTTGTACTGAGGCTGTCAGAAAAATTTTCAGTTCCGCATCAGGGAAAACGTGCGTACCAATATCTCTACCTTCGGCAACAAGACCTCCTCGTTCGCCAAAAGTTTGTTGTTGTTTAACTAATTCGGTTCTAACCGCTTTAACTTGAGAAACTGCGGAAACGTTAGCCGTCACTTCAGGAGTACGAATAACTTTCGTGATCTCCTCTCGATCGAGAAAAACGCGAATTGGTTGACCGGGAGTATCTGGAGTGAGCAATTTTAGCGATCGCCCTTGCTGATTTTCCCGATCGCTAGGAGCAATTTCGTCAAAGGAAATATTTAATCCTCTACCGATTAATTCCGCGATCGCCGTTTCGTCTTCAATCTCGATACCCGATTTCATGACTAACCAAGTTATAGCTCGATACATTGCCCCAGTGTCAAGATAAAGTAGTCCCAAAGTATCGGCAACTTGACGCGCCACCGTAGATTTACCCGCACCAGCCGGACCATCAATCGCGATAATTGGTTGACGCTGGCGCAAAATAAGATTATCAATCAAACGAGTCGAACCGATTGCACAGGCGATCGCTAACAAGCCACTTTGCTGAACGGAATCTAAAGGTTTCAAGGTTTTGGGATCGACCAATTCAATATATTCTGGCTGCAAATCCTCAACTGAGGCTAATTTATCTTTAACAATCGAGATTAAAACCGAACTTCGTTTTTCTCCAGCCTGAAATGCTTTTTTTGCTAGCTGTAAGCTAGTATACAAAGTTGCTGCTTTTGCTTTTTGTTCGGCTGTAAGATATTGATTTCGCGAACTATAAGCCAATCCTGACTCTTCCCGGACAATTGGTACAGCCACTATTTCTACAGGTAAATTTAAGTCAGCAACGATACGTCGAATAATTGCTAACTGTTGAGCATCTTTTTGTCCAAAATAAGCGATCGCTGGATTGACAAGATTAAATAGTTTGGTCACTACGGTAGCAACACCTTGAAAATGTCCCTCACGAGAAGAACCGCACAAAACCGAGGTCATTTCTACAGGTGGTACTACCTGAGTAGTCATATTTAAATTATTTGTACTTGCTGCGACCGAAGAATGCCCATACATTTGTTGAGTTGTGGGAGCAAAAATCACGTCAACGCCGAAGCGATCGCCTAAATCGCAATCTTGTTCTAAACTCTGAGGATAGCTATTTAAATCTTCGCTGGGTCGAAACTGTAAAGGATTGACAAAAATACTGACGATGACTATGCTGCAATCTTTTTTGGCACGCTCGATCAAACTCAGATGACCAGCGTGTAAAGCCCCCATCGTCGGTACTAAACCAATTCTTTGACCTTGACCAAAATTCTCTAAATAAGAGCGCAATCCAGAAATTGTTCTCAACAGTCGCACTCTATTACCCCCTTAAGTTACCAACCTATCAGTTACAAGTTACCAGAATCACAGGGAGTTGGGGACTGGGGATCGCGAAGAGGGGGTAGACAAGGGAGAGGGGGTAGACAAGGGAGAGACAAAGAGTAATTGCTGGATAAACTGATAACTGCTGATTCCCAATTCCTAATCCCCAGTCCCCAAAAGAGGAGTTTTGGAAGAGTGGGAGGTTTTGGGGGTTTTGGTGGAATTGGGAGCGTTATCGGTGTTGTCAGTGTTAGGAATAAAGAGCGATTTTCACAACCAATCTTTACGCTCAGATTTCCTCCAAGTCCTCCATTTCCTCCAAGTCCTCCATTTCCTCCAAGTCCCAATTCCTAATCCCCAGTCCCCAAAAGAGGAGTTTTGGAAGAGTGGGAGGTT
>JAWQFW010000039.1:0-1315 GCA_035968095.1 Oscillatoria sp. PMC 1068.18 | reverse complement strand
GATTTTCACAACCAATCTTTACGCTCAGATTTCCTCCAAGTCCTCCATTTCCTCCTTATCCTCCATTTCCTCCAAGTCTCCTAATCCCCAGTCCCTAATTACTGTAAAATTTCTAATTGTACTGGAGCTACTCCAGAATTGAACATTCCGATCGCTCTGGCTGCACCAGCAGATAAATCAATCACCCGACCTCGGATAAACGGACCGCGATCGTTAATTCGCACAACTGCCGTCTGACCATTGTTCAGGTTGGTTACTCGAACCATTGTCCCGAAAGGTAAGCTACGGTGTGCTGCTGTCATCGCATTTTGGTTGAATCTTTCACCGCTAGCGCTGCGACGACCGTGGAAACCTGGACCGTACCAAGATGCCATTCCTCGTTGAGAGCCAGAGCGATTGTTGGCTACTTGGCGGGTGGAAGTTTGGCGCTGGGGTTGCTGTCGTTGCTGTTGGGGTAAACCAATTACTTCCCGCAGTGGTGCAGCATTTCCTAGCAAACGGCGTAGTCGGTTTGTTGCTTGTCGAGCATCTTCGGCGCGATCGCTAGTAGTATCTGGCAACATCGTTTTTTCGTCAAATGCTACTAACTCTTCGTCTCCTGCTTTGATGAGGAACAAGTTACGTTGTTGTTCCCAACTAACGGCAATGGTTCGAGCATCAATATTACTTTTGCTCAGTTGGTTAATTCGGGCGGCTAAACTTGTTGCTCGCCATACTGGATCATCTTCTGAGACTCTGGTTTCGACAGATGAAGAGTTAGAAGCAGTTTGGTAATTTCCCTGGTTGTTATATAGTGTCTGAGGAATTTTCACTTCTTCGACCAGTTGGCGATCTTCACTCGCCAGAGGTGTCGAACCAATAAAGGTGATGACGGGAATTTGGTTAACGTAAACTGTGGCTGCTAAATATTCCTGCCATTGATGGGTATACACTGTGGTCAGTGAATTTTGGTTATCCTCAGCTATTCTTCGTGATTGATAATCGGCAACTAGCACGTCTGAGCTTGATTGAGGAGTTGAGCTAACAGTTTCCTCTAAATCTGGATCTGCTACTGGCTGCACTGGTGCAGTATGACCGGGTAAAGCTATACCAAGAGCGGTTGTTAGCAAGGCAGCGCTTAGGCTACTCCAAATTTTCTGATTCATACGTCTGCTATTAAAAATTTTTTCGGATTTGGTTTAGTTGTTTTGTTCGCTGGAAAATTATTTAACTGCCACAGATTATCATGAACTTTGAGATTTCGGATCGGGATAATCAATTTCTCATCTATCGATTTACAGATGTGAGTTAGTCTCAAATAACGCTATAATAGGGG
>JAWQFW010000038.1:0-27986 GCA_035968095.1 Oscillatoria sp. PMC 1068.18 | reverse complement strand
CTCCAATTCCTCCAATTCCTCCAATTCCCCCAATTCCTCCAATTCCTCCAATTCCCAGTCCCCAATCCCCAATCCCCAATCCCCAGTACCCAATCTCCTAATCCCCAAGAATCGCTTCTCTTAACACTTCTCGATGGATTTCAGCGCGATCGCGTATTGATTGAATTGTCTCGCTGCTGAGTGGTTCTCCGTTGGCGTATACTTCCAACCAAGCTTTACTTATTTCATTGGGGTTATCTGGAAGTTGTGTTAATTCGTATCCAGGAATATTTATTTCTGCAATGAGTTGAGTTACTTTCGGGTCGTAACTCAAAGCAAAGCAGCGACATTCGGCGGCTGCTGCCATAATTAAGCTGTGGTAACGCATCCCAATTGTCATCTCAACTCCCCGAAATAGTCCTTTTAATTCTCTGGGGTCTTCGAGGGAAATGATTTGGTGAGATCCTGGGAGTTTGGTGGCGATCTTTTCAGCTATTTTTAAGTCTTTGGTTGCTTGGAAGGGTACGAGTAAAATACAGGCTTGAGTTGCTGTTTGCAGGTCGATTAAGGCTTGGGTAAGCTGGTTAAGTCGGTGGGGGGTTAGGCTGGAATGTTCGCGCAGGTTGACGGCAATTCTGGGGGCGGGTAAGTCCCATAATCCTTTGACTGGTTTGGGTTGTAATGCCCAGACTGGATCTGGTGCCATTAAACAGGGAATTTGCCATTGATGCAGCATTTGGGCGGAAAGGCGATCGCGGACGCTGATGGCGGTACAATTTTCTAAAGCTCGTTTGGTAATGGCGCGAGTGATTTGACGTTGTAGCGGACCAATTCCTTGCGCCCAGGCGATCGTTTTTAACCCCATTTGTTGGGCTAATCCCATTAAGCCACCATAATAAATTGGGCTTGCCCAACTGGTGATGTCTTGCATTAAACTGCCTCCACCCCAGATAAAATATTCTGAGGCACGCATTGCCCTAGTGACGGTGAAAGCTGAGGTGCGATCGCAACTTTCGACTTGGTAGCGTTTTTTTGTCTCTTGGGGATTCCCGGAGA
This sequence comes from Oscillatoria sp. PMC 1068.18, assembly GCA_035968095.1. GTDB lineage: Bacteria > Cyanobacteriota > Cyanobacteriia > Cyanobacteriales > SIO1D9 > IIICB1. Next base: position 26,951 of record JAWQFW010000038.1, on the reverse strand, counting down.
GTACCAATGGCTGCACTGATTCTGGCAACATTTGCAATAAGGTGACTAATAATGCTTCGTCGCCACCATTCCCTTTGCCATAATATCCACAAATAACCGCCCTTGTTTTACCCATATCCTTTGAGAAGTTTGCTGTTTTGCTATCAGTTTAGAATATTGGGTGCAATTGTTTCTCTTTTTTGCGATTACGGGTTGCGACTTTTTGCGAGATAGTTCTTCCTTATCGAGTTTATAATATCATGGTTTTTTAGTTAAGACAAGCAAATTAACAGTCTTTTCCCACCGAATTCATAATTCTTGAGTTAGTTTTGGTTTGGAGAGATTGATCAGAATCTAACTAAGCTTGTTTGCCTAGATCTCAAAGCTTTTACCAAAATTAGTTGACGTTGTTAATCCTCTACATAAAGATAGATTTTTTCATAAAAAACACAATCTCAGAGGACGAGCGCGAGCGCTGCTTTTTTGTTTACTCATAATGCTAAACTAATGTAACCTCTTTACTCACCTTTCCTGTTACCTAATCAATGGAAGAGTTACTGAAGTTTATTCCTAATAGCCCGATTGTAGATTTTACAATTTTGTTATTGGTTACTTTGACCGTACCACCCCTATTTGAAAAAATCAAGCTACCTGGATTAGTTGGGTTGCTAGTAGCTGGAGTGGTATTAGGTCAAAATGGTTTAGATTTACTTTCAGCCGAAGATGAGACAATGAAACTCCTCTCGGATATTGGCAAAATCTATCTCATGTTCGTTGCTGGATTAGAAATCGATTTAGCTGAATTTCGCAAAACGAAAAATCGTTCTCTCGGCTTTGGACTTGCCACATTTTTACTACCTTTAATTATTGGGGCTATTGTCGGAAGAATTTTCGGCTTCGGTTGGAATTCCGCAATTTTAATTGGTTCTTTAATCGCCTCTCATACGCTTTTGGGATATCCAATTGTCAATAGATTAGGAGTAGTTACTAATGAAGCAGTTACCGTGACAATTGGGGCAACAATTTTCACTGATATTGCCGCGTTGCTAGTGTTAGCAATCTGTGTCGCAATTCATTCAGGAGAATTTTCTGCCTTAACATTAGCGATTCAATTAGGTGCTTTAGCTATTTACGCTGTTGTAGTTTTATTTGGTTTTGATTGGGCAGGAAAAGTATATTTTCGTCGCACCGGAGACGAAGAAAGTAATCAATTTTTATTCGTCCTTTTAGCCGTATTTTTAGCATCTGTAGGAGCGCAATTAATTAATGTTGATAAAATTGTTGGTGCATTTTTAGCTGGTTTAGCAGTTAATGATGTAGTGGGACATGGACCTGTGGAAGAAAAAGTAGAATTTGTGGGTTCAACCTTATTTATTCCTTTTTTCTTCGTCGGAATGGGATTACTCTTAGATATTCCCGCTTTTATTAGTAGTCTTTCTACAGGTTTAAGCCTCACGTTAGCAATTTTAGCTAGTTTGATAATTAGCAAATTATTAGCAGCATTGTTAGCTAAATTCCTTTATCAATATAATTGGAACGAAGCTTTAACAATGTGGTCGCTATCCTTACCGCAAGTAGCAGCAACTTTAGCAGCAGCTTTGGCTGGTTTACAAGCAAAATTAATTACTGAAGAAGTTTTTAATGCAGTCGTTGTTTTAATGCTAATTACTTCGATTCTCGGACCATTAGCAACAGCAAGATTTGGGAGTAAATTGCCAATTCCTAAACCTAGCAATGAGATGCAAACGGACAATTGGGGTATGATGGGTGAAGAAATGATTCCTAGTGAGAGAATCTCACCGCGTCATTTTACAGTTGTGGTTCCCCTGTACAATCCTTCAACAGCAAGGTATTTGATTGAAATGGCGGCACTTTTAGCCCATCATGAATCTGGACATATTGTACCTTTAGCGATCGCTCCCGCGCACGTTCACATGGATGAACCCCAATTAGCAGGTGCAATTAAACAAAGTCAAAGACTTTTACACAAAGCAACCGAGATTAGTACAGAATTTGACGTAAAATCTCAACCCGCTTTACGCATTGATGACGACATTGCTGAAGGAATTAGTCGTACTGCAAGAGAACAAAATGCTAGTTTGATTGTTATGGGTTGGAGTCAAACAACAGGGTTACGAGCCAGATTATTTGGTAATATTATTGATAGTGTTTTTTGGGCTGCTCATTGTCCGGTTGCAGTGATGCGTTTACTCGACGAACCGATTAATATGCACCGAATTTTAGTTCCAGTTAAACATCTTTCTTCCCGTGCAATTCGAGTCATGCGTTTTGCACAATTATTCGCTGATGCAAACCAAGCCGAGATTACTTTACTCCACGTTTGCGATCGCCGCACCTCCCCCAACCAAATCGCTGATTTTGAAGCGGAATTGAGTAAAATTATCGCCCAAGCGAATCTCCCTGTCAATGCAGAGATCAAAACTATTCCCCACGACAACGTAGCTGGAGTTATTGTCAAAGCATCTCAATCATACGATTTGGCGATCGTGCGATCGCGTCGTCGTCGTACTGCGGGGGGTTTAGCTGTCAGCGATGTCACTACCCAAGTCTTGCAACAAGCTACCTGTTCAATTGTACTCTTTGGTGAACCACATTCTTAATAACATTTATAACTAAATTTCTTCAATTGACTATTGAAATATTGACCACTAAAAAACTAATAGCAATGGGTGTCTCGGAAGTTTCTCGTATTTCGGCGTTATCCTGAAGAAATTGTGGTTGTCGATCCGAGGGAAGTGTAATTGTCAAAGAAAAAGAGCGATCGCCTCTCAACGATCGCCTCTCCACGATCGCACTTCTACTTTTAACCCTCAAAAAGCAAAAAACATTCTCACTGTAGCCAAGAAAATATCTTCATTATCATTATCTTGGTTCGGCGCAGTAATCCAGATAAAACCGGGTTTAATGAAAATATTCCGCGACAACCTGTGCAAATAATACCCTTCGATATGCAACGAAGTATCATCAGCGAAACTGTCGATTTCATCACCAGCGATCGCCAAATTAGTTAAAGTGGGTTCCATCCCGATAATCAATCCACCCACATTACCTTGCTTAAACAAATCAGTTAAAGTTAACATCCCTGCATAAGACCAAAGATCCGCATCCCCTGCACCAATCAAGCGAGCATCGATTTTGGTCACAAAACCACCAAGATTTATTTTCGGTGTGAGTTGGTAAAAGCCCTGCAAACTATAAACATTCGCCACCACCGGAACATCGCGGTCGAGAAAAACCCCGGCATTATCAAAAGTATTCGCTAAAGCAGTCCCAAGAAAACCGTTACTATTTATATTTGGATTACCTCTTTGGCGACCAAACTTAAATTCACCAGGAAGCGAGTAGAGATTGGCATAAGTTAACGCCAAAGCCAAATTATCATTAGGATTAAGAATGATTTGAGCCGCCGCGAAATAGTCCCCATTGAACAAACCGCGATCTGGACTAGAACCAGGATTTGCTTGGTAAGTTCCACCAATGCGAATCTTCGGAGTAAGCTGAAATCTCGTAATAATCCCGCTTCTACCGTTCAGACGAAAAACCGGACTCCGGGAAGCAAAAGCCGAAATTGGTCGTCCTGGACCAAGCCAAGCTGAACCTTCGGGTCCTAATGCCGAACCTCCTGAACCGAATCCTCGCTGGGTAAAGACCGTAAAAACGGCTTTAAAATCTCCCGCGTCAAAAGCGGTAAATGTATAATCTAAGCTTGATAAATAAAGATCGTTATCAGTTCCACCTCCATAACCCCAAGAGGTGGTTGCTTCGCTAGTGGAACCAACTTGTCTCCCATTGTTGGGAGTATCAAACTGAGGATTGTTGATATTACTAGCAAACAAAGCTACTTCCAAGAGATCGCTTCCAGTAAAGCTGGTACTAAGTGTTAAGGTAATATCTTCGTCTAAAACTGTATTTGTCTCGCCGTTGCCAGAAAAGTAATCAATGATTCCGAAACCAATATAGCCACTCAGTTTCGTGGTGGTGGAAAATTGGTTGGCTTCCAGGGCGGCTAATTGAGATTCCAGTCCATCAACTCTGGTGTCGAGAGTCGCTAATTCGGCTTGGAAATCTTGTTGCAATCGGCGTAAGGTTTCTAAATCGGCTTCGCTAACACCTGTGGTTTGTTGTTGTCCTGATTGACTGCGGGCGATGATTTCGGAGAGGGAGTCTAAACAAGCACTTAAACCTGCGGCAAATTCATAGCGAGTCATGGCGCGATTACCACGAAACGTCCCATCAGGATAACCTTGAATACAGCCGTAACGGTCAATTAATCCGCGTAAGGCTTCATAAGCCCAATCGCTAGGGGAAACGTCTCGGAGTTGGTTGACTGAGTTAATTTGGTCGAGAGGTTCGACTACTTCGCCGTATACGTCTAAATTTTCAGCAGTTTGAACATCTGTTGATTCAGGATTGGTAATTTGCTCGATTCTTAACCAAGTTTCCGGTTCGACAGTGGGTTCACTGATTTGCGAGTATTCGTCAACTCTCTCAACAGTTTCCGCTTCGGTGACATTATTGGTTTGAGTTTGAGCGACAATTTCGTCAAGACTCAACCACTGCTGTGATTGGGGAAAGGAAACTTCACTTTTAGTGGTTAATTCGAGAGTTTCGCTGGATAAAGAAATCGGTGCAGCCACCTCAAGATTTTCTGTCTGAGGCATTGCTACGGCACCGGAGGTTAAACTAACTATTGACAATGCGGAAATTGCCGAGATTAGTGAAGCTGGAAAATAATCAACATTTTTCTTTTTCATTAGTGTAATTAGGTTTGCAGTCGGCTCAATTTTGTTGAATCACTCTTTTTAGAGAGAAAAAGGGCGATCGCTGCGCCGAACTTATGATCGCTCTAGGATCTGCCTAATCGCCCTTTTCTTCTCAGTTACTAAAAAGCAAAAACTACCCTGACTATACCCAAGAAAATATCTTCATTGTCATTATCTTGGTTTGGTGCCGTAATCCAGATAAAACCAGGAGTAACCGAAATATTCCGTGACAAATTGTGCTGATAATAGCCTTCGATATGTAACGAAGTATCGTCATCGAAACTGTCGATTTCATCACCAGCGATCGTCAAGTTAGTTAAAGTGGGTTCCATCCCCACAATCAACCCACCGACGTTACCTTCCTTAAACAAATCGCTCAAGGTTAAGATCCCCGCATAAGACCAAATATCAGCATCCCCTGCACCAATCAATCGAGCATCAATTTTGGTCACAAAGCCACCAATATTGATTTTCGGTGTGAGTTGGTAAAAGCCTTGCAAACTATAAACATTCGCAATCACAGGAACATCTCGATTCAGGAAGATCCCGGCGTTATCAAAATTGTTCGCCAAAGCAGTACCGATAAAACCATTACTGTTCGGATTACCTCTTTGACGACTAAACTTAAACTGACCAGGAAGCGAGTAAGTATTGGCATAAGTTAACGCCAAAGCTAGATTATCAGTGGGGTTGAGAATCATTTGAGCTGCCGCGAAGTAGTTTCCACTAAACAAACCGCGATCGGGATTGGAACCAGGATTAGCTTGGTAAGTTCCACCGATGCGAATCCTCGGAGTAATCTGAAATCTCGTAATAATCCCGGTTCTGCCATTCAAACGGAAAACTGGACTCCGAGCCGCAAAAGCCGAAAGCGCTCGTCCAGGACCAAGCCAAGCCGAACCGTCGGGTCCGAATTCAAACCGTCCTGAACCAAAGCCTCGCTGGGTAAAGATCGTAAAAACAGCTTTAAAATCTCCAGCTTCAAAGGCGGTAAACGTATAGTCTAAACTTTGCAGCCGAACATCATTATTGAGAGTACCTTCAAATGACCAAAATGGCGTTGCTTCCCTGGTACTACCAACATCTCTGCCATTGTTGGGAGTATCAAACTCCGGAACGTCAGTGTTAGTACCGATCAAACCGATTTCTAACAAATCGTTTCCAGTAAAACTCGTGCTGATTCGCAAGACAACATCATCCTGCAATACTGCATTAGTCTCACCTTCACCAGAAAAGTAATCAATCAGCCCGAAAGTAACAAAGCCTCTAAGTTTGGCTGTCGTGGAAAACTGGTTGTCTTCTAAGGTGGCTAATTGAGCTTCGAGTCCATCGACTCTGGTTCCAATAGTCGCTAATTCCGCCTCGAAATCTTGTTGTAATCGGCGTAAGGTTTCTAAATCGGCTTCGCTAACACCTGTAGTTGTTTGTCCTTGTCCTTGTTGACTACGGGCGATGATTTCTGAGAGGGAGTCTAAACAAGCACTTAAACCTGCGGCAAATTCATAGCGAGTCATGGCGCGATTACCACGAAACGTCCCATCAGGATAACCTTGAATACAGCCGTAACGGTCAATTAATCCGCGTAAGGCTTCATAAGCCCAATCGCTAGGGGAAACGTCTCGGAGTTGGTTTACTGAGTTGATTTGGTCGAGAGGATCGACTACTTCGCCATATACGTCGAGGTTTTCGGTGGTTTGAGTCTTTTCGGCTTCAGGATTGGTAATTTGCTCGATTCTTAACCAAGGTTCCGGTTCGACGGTGGGTTCGTTGATTTGTGAGTATTCGTCGAGTCTCTCTACGGTTTCAGTTTCGGTGACATTATTGGTTTGAGTTTGAGCGACAATTTCGTCGATACTCAACCATTGCTGCTGTGATTCCTCAAGTGAGTTTTCTGTGTCTTGATTAGTTGTCTGTGAAGTGAGAGTTTCGGTTTCTGGGTTAGTTTGATTTTCAGCTACAACTGAGGATTCTGTAACTACCTCGGTAACTGAGGAGTCTTTATTTATACTCGCTATAGATCGATCTGCCAGTTCCATTTCTTGTGAGTCTAAAGAAAAAAACGACTCGGAGAGGGAAACTTGACTTTCTGTGGTTAATTCTAGGGTTTCGCTTGATAAAGAAATTGGTGCAGCTACCTCAGTATTTTCTGTCTGGGGCATTGCTACTGCACCAGATGTTAAACTGACTACTGACAATGTGGAAATTGCCGAGATTACTGAGGCTCGAAAACCATCGACGTTTTTCTTTTTCATTAGCGTATTTATTTTGACAGTTGGGTGATTTTTTATAGATATTTACAATTTGGTAAACTACGCCTTTGTCAAGCAAAAGCGCGTGAATACCTAACAGAGCCAAAAATACCTTATTCAGGATTTGATAGTCAAGTCGTTCATAGAGTTTTATTACTAGAGATGCTTTAATCAGTTTATGGTAAGAGAAAATGGCGATCGCTACTTTTTTTCTAGTTCTTCTCTTTCGATTTCTTAATCGTTAAATAGCTATTTTTTATTTAAAAAATTATTGACGCTCGAAAAACATATAAATATATCATAATTCGAGTCAGATTAAAACAGATTTCCCAAAAAATTAAACCGACTAGACCAATTACCAAAAAGAAGTTAAAATTTAGGTTAAATGCTATTCGTTAAAGTTGCGTATTTTCGTTTCGGAAAAAATTTTAGTTGAGCGTCTTTTTCCAAAAAATTTGCGCTCACAAAAGTGGTGGTGCGCGATCCGAGCGCGATCGCTTCTGACTCAGGTGAAGGTGATGCTTGACACAAAATATCTTACATTTTGTTGTGCAGAATGTTGGTTATATGTAAAAAATCTGTCTAATATATAGTTAAGTCTCTTAAAACTCTCAGAAGGGGGAAATTATGTTTTCTAAATGGATAGTACCTTTGACTCTGACCTTTATGGTTACTTCCTTTATATCTCCTGTGAATGCAAGACAAGAAGTCCCCTCAGACATAACTGATGTATGTAAAGACTCTATTTCGGAAGGTAGAAGAAGACTCAACGATATTAGAAATATGTCAGTTGTTGAAGACTATTGGATTCGCATCCAATCAACTGACTACACTAATGTACCCTCTAGTAACCTCTGGAGCTATATATATGTTATTCAGGGAAAGGGAGTGAATGATCTTTTCTTTTCACCTGTATTCATGAAATCGATTAGTACAGACATTATTGAGCAATGTCAATCAGCTAGCCTTGTTAGATTCGGACTCTACGCATCAGGAGTTAACGAAGTATATGGATTAATGCCAAGTGGTGAAGTAAGACAATTTAGATGCCTTGATGGTTCCAGTGGTGGTTGGGGAACAAGAACTCCAAATTGGGGAGAAAATTGGTGCTAATCGAGTGTCTATGCTAAGAACAACTATCTGAGTAGATGAAGTCTTACCCAGACAGTCTAGACAACGACGCTGCATTCCTACGCAACTTGGCGCTTCAACAGGGGCTAATACTGTTGAAATAAGCCGGATAGTCACCCATTTGAAGAGTCTGCAAAACGGAACGTAAGATTTTCACCTCACTCCGTTTCTCGGTAATACCCCAGATTCTGCACTACATTGTGTCGTGCGGAATGGGGGTTGAAATTATTTGAGCCAAAACAAAAATCAGCAAAAAAGTTTTAATTTTAGATAGAAATTGAATCGCCTAAACTGAAGAATTTCTTATTCGATTTCAGCTTCACATCTTGAGTTTTCAAAGCTCTTTTTTCGCTCTCGTCAAAGCTACTTTATGATCAACTTTATCAGTTAATTGAGCAAGTTCTTGACTTAAATAACTTGCCATCCCCCTAATAGTAGGATATTTAAACAAATTCACTACGGCAAGATCGCAAGCAAAAACTTCTTTGAGTTGATGATAAACACGAATCATCGCTAAAGAACGACCCCCAATATCGAAAAAGTTCGAGTCAATCCCAATTTGATCTATTTGTAAAACATTTTGCCAAATCTTAGCAATAGTAAGCTCAATTTCTTTCTCCGGCGCGACATAAGTTGTTTCTACAGATTGCTGAGAAAGTTCAAAAGAATTGGCTTCAACGAACAAAGGTAATTCTAGCAAATCTAGATCGGGATTAGCAACTAAACTGGTTAACAAAGCCTGAAAATTATCTAAGATTTGCTTAATTGTAGACTCGGCAAATAAATCAGTTTTGTAGCGCATTATGCCAGTCAGAGTTTCACCAGTTTCCTTTACTGATAAAGATAAATCAAAGTTAGCAATTCCTTCTTCCACATCAACAAAACTTAAACTCATTCCACCGATTTCTCGTGGCTGACTCGGAGCATTTTGCATCGTAAACATGGTTCTAGATAAAATTGCACTAGATACACCTAAGGTTTCTACGAGTTGCTGTAATGGTAAATCTTGATGTTCTTGTGCGCCCAAACTAACTTGACTAACTCGACTAATTAACTCCCGGAAACTAGGATTATTTCCGAAGTTAGTACGCAACAAGAGAATGTTACTAAAATAACCCAAAAGTTTCTTTGTTTCCAGACGATGACGACCAGCGACTGGAGAACAAACCACAATGTCTTGTTGTCCCGAATATTGATACAGCAATACTTTGTAAGCTGTTAACAAGGTAACAAATAAAGATACTCCTTGTTGATGACTAAAGCTTTTTAAAGCTGCGGTTAACTCTTTAGGAATAGTTAAATATTGCGCTGCACCTTGATAGCTGGGAATAGTGGTTGGTGAGTAGTCGGTAGGTAAGTTAACTGGAGTCAAATTACTGTTTAAATGTTGTTTCCAGTAATTGAGTTGTGACTGTAGGACTTTTCCTTGTAGCCATTGACGTTGGAAAGCAGCAAAGTCTGCATATTGAATTGGTAATTTGGGAAGTGGTGACGGTTTACTAGCAGAAAATGCTTTGTATAAAGTAACTAATTCCCGCATAAAAACGGTATCTGACCAAACATCGTTGATGATGTGGTGAATAGTTCGTACGAGAACGTATTCTTCTTGACTGAGACGGAGTAATTTTATCCGCAACAACTGTCCGGTACTGATGTCGAAAGGTTGTTGTGCTTCTTTGGTAGCAAAGTTACGAATTTCTGTTTCTTGTTGTGCGGTTGTCAGTTCTTCTAAGCTAGTTATTGGTAGCTGGAAGTTGCTTTCTGGGGAAATTACTTGCACTGGTTTGCCGTCAATAGTGGGGAATGAGGTGCGAAGAATTTCGTGTCGGTGGATAATTTCTTGGATGCTTTTTTCTAAGACGGGAATGTTGAGTAAGCCTTGAATGCGATAAACGGCGCGGAGGTTATGAACTGGATTTCCGGGGTGTATTTGTTCGATGTCCCAGAGTCTTTCTTGACCGAAAGAAAGAGGGAGGTTTTGGTTACGAGAAACGGGTTTGATGGTGTCGGCTTGCTGTTGTCGTTTGACGTTTGATTTGATTGATTTCCAAAAAGCGGAAACTTTTTTTGTTGGTGGTTGGGGAGTTGGGAAATAATTGCTTTTTTGGAAGTAGTTAATGTAGGTGGTAATTAGTTGTTGGTTAACTGGAGAACAGCTAATTGAGGTATTTGCTAATCCTTGCTGGGTGTTTTCGTGGCTAAAGTGAGGTTTTTTTGCGAGTAAGGCTGGGGAACTCGTCATTAGCAGGAGAAATGAGTAAAGTTCGTTTTCGGGTTGCTGAGTGGCTTGTTTTTCGAGTTCGGTTAGCCATTGGTCGTAAGCAAGTGGTTCGAGATGGTATCCTAGCGATCGCAGTTTCTCAAAAAGATCTTCCCAACTGGTAGCTTGGGGGTTCAATATGTGAAAGGCTTGACCAAAGGAATTTTGCTGCTGTGATAAGCTAATAATTGCTCGACTGACGTAATCTACTGGAACAATATTAGTTGTACCTGCTAATTGAGGATATTTTCCTAATTGAATGCAGCCTTTAAGGAAACTACATAAAAAGTCGTTGAAGTTACCATTAATTCCGGTTTGGCTATCTCCTAAAATTCGCACGGGACGATAAATACTAGCAGGTAAACCTCGTTGTTGCGCGATTCTAATTAGTTCTTCTGCGACGCATTTACTTTGCTTGTAACCGCCTTTCAAGGTAGCCAAATCGGGAATATCTGTTTCCCTTACTTCCTTGGTTTCTGCATAAGCTTGACTAAAGAAAACGGCGAGGGTAGAAACGAAATGTACTGGTTTGGTTTTGCGAATACTTGCTAACCGAAGAACATTTTGAGTACCGAGAACATTAGTAGGTTTTAAAGTCGAGTAAGGACAAACCGAATTGACCTGCGCGCCGTTGTGGTAGATAATCTCAATTTGTGCTGCTAACTGGTTAAATTTGTCTTCTCCAAGTCCAAATAAAGGTTGAGACAAATCACCAATTACAGGAATTAGCCGTCCAGCGAATTTTTCCTCCCAAAGCGAGTAAAATTGCAGATGGTCAATGAGACGCTGTTTCCCAGATTTAGCATCATTACCACGCAGCAAACAATAAATATCTGCTGTGGTTTTTTGCAGCAATTCTGCGAGTAAATATGCTCCTAAAAAACCTGTGGAACCTGTTAAGAAAATCGCTTTTGGTTCGCTTAAGTTGGCGCTAAGAGGTTGGTTGAATTGGATAGCAGGATCTAAAACAGCTTCGGCGGTTAAATTAAGTTTTTCGGCAGCAGGTACAGTCATTTTTTTACTCTAGTTTAAAAGTTTTTCTTGAAGTAACTTTCGGGGAATTTCTCGGTAATCATAATGATAGGTTGGCGGTTAGAAAAGACCCGATAGGTACGCGAAAACATTTTATCTTCTGGCTTGATTTTGAAATATTCAGCTAATTTTCCGGCTGGATGACAACTGGAATCTACGATTTCTTTAAATGTTTCTAGTTTGTGTTCTAACCACAATCTTCCCATTGATTCTTGTGATTCAAGTAAGCGAGATCGGAAGTTGCTTTCTAAGCGTTCGGGTACGATAATGGATTCGGCATAAATCCAATTATTTCTACTGATTTTACCTCGTAGTAAAATTTTGCGGTCAATTACTTCTGTCCCAATTTTGATTTCTAAGGGCTTAATTTCTTGAGAAATGGAAACAAGTCCTTCGGATAATTTGACAAGCTGAATTTTTTCAAATAGATATGCTTCTAAAATTTCCGTGAGTGTACCATCAGTTGTTAAGATAATACGCTGAAAAGTAGTTAATTTTGAGGGGTCAATGTGGCTATGAGCGAGAGATTCTTGTAAATCTGGTCTTAAATCGTAGTCATTTGATAATTCTTTTTCTTTGGCTTGCATTATTGGTTTCTCCTAAGTTTATGCGGAAATTGGTTCGGGTGATTTTAGTTTTACAGTTTGAGAATGGTAGCTATCAAATGTGTAACCAAATAAGTCAATATCAGCTTGAAAATGTTCGGCTACAAGTTTTTTAGTTTTTTCTGTGTAATAGGATGTATAGTCGCGATGGTTACTTTTGTTTAAGTGTGGTAAAGAGACATCGAGATTGAGAATTTTACAAACACGATTAAAATCTGTGGCTAAGGTTTCATATCTCCCAACAAAATCGACAATGATGTTTCCATTGTAGTCGGTGATAATATCTTTTTGCAACTTGGTAGCTCCTTTGGGGAAAGGATTTTTGGTGGCGATTACCCATTCGAGATATTCTTCAAATCCTGACATTGATTTGACTAATTCATGTCTAATATGGGTTGTTTCTTTGAGGGTAAAGTGATAGTAAGAAACTTGCCAGTCCCAAGGATTTCTCACGAAGGCAAATTTATAAAATTTTTTATATGTTTCTTCAGATAATCCTTTTTTAGCATCTCTGGCTTTGGCGTGCCAAAGGGCTGATGACCACATTTCGTATAAGGGATTTGGTTGGTTATTAATTGTGGGGGCTGGTCGCGGAATTTTAAATTTTTCTGGTTCTTGGCAATAAGGTTTTAGTGCTTCTTTAACGCTGGTTCCGGCAGCTTTGGTAACGTGAAAAAAGATAAATTTTTGGGGATAGGAAATAAGCATTTGTTTTAAGAATTTCTTCGCGGTTGGTTAGTTAAGGAGATTTCTTAGCCCCACCCCCTTGAAAAGGATGCAATAGGGGTTAGCTTCTTTAAAAAAGGGGGGGATTGACCAAGAAAGTTATTTCTCGTAGTATTCAAAGATGAGGTGAATGCGATCGCTGTCTCCGGCGTTGACTCCACCGTGAATGTCTTTGTTGTTTACTTCGTAAGCGTAGCCTTCGGGGAAGTGATAGCGTTTGTGTCCGACAATGAATTCTACATCGGGGTTGGTGATGATGGGAATGTGAATTTTGTGGGTGTAATTTGAGGATTTATAGGGGTCGATATGTAAGGCAATTTTAGAATGGGCTGGCAGTTTGGCGAACATAATGCGGCAAAAGTCAGCGTTTTCGTAACCGTATGGTTCTACTGCTGCGGCTAAAATTGGTTCGAGACGACTTTTCCATTCGTCCCAAATGGGATAATTAACGGTGTCGATGTGGTTATCGTAGTCGCGAACGAATTGAAAAACAATGTGTTCAGTTCTACCTAATGGTTTGAATTTGTTCGGTTTGTCGTAGTCTTGTTTTGACCATAATTCGGCGGGTAAGTTGAGGACATCTTCGCGAATTCCGGAGATATCAATTCGACCGAGTTCGCGGACGCTTTTTGCTTTTTTGGGGCTAGCTTGGTCTTTTTGGGTTTTAGGTAAAACTTGACTCATTTTCTTTCTCCACAAGTTGAATAATTGGTTCTAAATTGGGTAAAACTGCATTAATTTCCTGAGCATTTTTTCGCCATTTATCCGGCGATGGGGCTGATAAAGCCATGCGGGAAACTGGTAAGGATTGGGACAAGATTTGTTCGATATGTTCGTCCCGGTTTAGTTTAGCAAAGTTGCTAATTTTGGTGATGGTTTGCTTGGGTTGTTGAACTAGGTCTGAGTAACGAACTAAACACCAAGAAGATCGAGGTAAGTTGTTGAGGTCGTCGAGAATGTAAGAGTTAGCAGTTTTCCATTGGTAAGCGGCAATTTCGACGATGGAACTTGTTTGCAAGGATGACCAATTGGGGGGAAGGAAAAAACTCCATTCTTGATAGTCCCAACCGGGTAAGTTGCGGTAAGAAACAAAACGCCGCGATCGCCAACCATCTAATAAGCTGCTAATATTTTGTCTGGGATCTCGGTAGAGATAGATAAACAATGCTTCGGGAAATGCCGCCTTGAGAAAGGGTATCCTTAGCACGTTTTTCGGGGTTTTCTCTAAAAATCTGATCTTAGAGGGACGTTCCGGAAGAGGAAGATCGAGGTAAGCTTGTTGAAGGCGATCGCGCAATTGACGCACAAATCTTTTTGGCAATATTTCGCAAACTTCCGGCTGGGCATCAGCTTCGGTGAGGCGGTTAGAATTATAATTGTGGGTTGAAGGATGCAATGCCGGAATTCCTTCAATCAAATCATGACTTTCACCACCAATTGTCCACAATTCCGGAAATTGAGACAGGGTTTCAAATAATAGTGTACTACCTGCCCTCGGTGCGGAAACAATAAAGATCGGTTTGACAAATTGCGGCGGTTGAAACTCGGCGACTAAAAGTTCCAAATCCGTTAGCTTCTGAACAATTCTAACAAATTTTTCTCGCTTTATTCCCGTTTCCGAAACTTTTTTTTCCCAAACTTCAGCAACAGTTGCCTTCTCGCCAAATAAGTCTAAAATTTGCTCATATTCGGGCAATTTTTGCAAGCGCTGAAATTCTTTAGTTTCGGCTCCATTTGCTTCTACTTGATAGCAAGCCTCCCACTGAATTTTTGGCTTAATTTGCAATTTCTTGCGTGCCAATACCCCTGTCTTAAACTTCTTTGGAGCCTTCTTTTCTGACGTTTTTAACATCGAAAGAATGACTTTGACAGCATTTTTGCCCTGCCACGAATTTCTTAACCCTAGATTTACTTTTGGAGCAATTTGCTCCTGAAAAGTTAAGATTAAATCTTGGTAAGCTAATTCACCTTGGCGCGAGTTACCAAAACGAGTAAATGTCTCTTCCCATCGCTCAAGAAATTCGCCAAGAGTCTGACATAAAGATCTGAATTCGGGTGTCTCTAAATCATCGACAATTACCTGAATTAGCTCAGTAATCTCTTCCGGTGTCAAAACTTGGAAATTATTAGTTTCTAAGATTATTTTCCCAGAACATTTCTCACTTACTGCTGGAAAAAATGCTTCCCGCTTTTTGGTTTCGACAACTAAATAGAGGCATTCTTGCTCAGTTTCGTTACTTAACGAGTAGGGCTGAAAATTATTACTAATTACAGCTTCACCCGCAGTTAGAGAGATTTTTTCTTGATTTCCTGTGAAAGTAATAGCCCCAGTTATTGCTAGATAAATACAATGATGTCGAAACCAATGGTAATTGTATTCTGGATAAGCAACAGTCTCAGTTTTCGCAGTAAGTCGGACGAGACGAGAACGAGATACGGGAATATCTAGCGCAGCAATAACTTGCTTGAGATAATTACAATTATCACCAAACTTGGTTAACTGTACAGCACCGGAGATCGCGAAATCTTGATTAATTGTACCGCCAACGGAGACAAGCACAATCACTGATTTACCTACGCTTTCTTCTCGCCAATCTTCGTGACTAAACTGGCTAATTTCTTGTTGAACACGCTTGTAATCAAAGCGCACATCAAGTTGCTGAAACTGAGAATAATTCTTCATCTGAGGCTACACTAAAAAAATCTTTATCGGTAGGCTTTTTCGATTGCGTTAGCTAAGGTTTGTCCGACAAAATCTCCGTAAAGAATTCCTTTTGCGGTTAGGGCAATTTCTTGTTCGGAAATTGTAATAAAACCTTGACCTGCGAGTTCTTTTAAAGTTGTGCCACACAAATTCTGTAACTTGAAGCCATGACGCTTTTTAAAGCCTTTTAAATCTAACGTTAGTAGCTTCATTCCCATCAAAACTTCGCGAACAATCAAATCTAAACCATTGAAACGATAGCCGCGTGCTAAAGGTAATTCACCTTGATTAACAATCTCGTTATACTTCTCTAAATCGGAAGTATTTTGTAGGAGTCCATCGCCTAAAGAACCAAAGGCGGAAACACCAAAGCCGTAAAAGTCCATTCCTCGCCAAATGCTGCTGATATACTTACTTTCGTCAGAGCCATTTTTGGTGTAAGTAAAGAAACTCCAAGGAATATAATTTGCTCGTTCAAAACGCTCCATTGCATAGCGCATGAATTCTATTTCTTGCTCGTCGTCTGGCAATTGAATTGCTTCTTCACGTACTCCTAATTTATAGACTTCAGTGTTAGCAAATGCCTCCATTTTATAAACAGTAATACTTTCGACACCCGTATTGAGAGCGCATTCTAAACTTTCCGCCCAAGTTTCGGGTGTTTCTCCGGCTAAACCACTGAGTAAATCAATGTTAATTGTCCACTGACCATTTCCTGCTTGTTGAGCAATATCAATGGCGCGATAAGCTTGTTTTTCGTCGTGTCCTCGTCCACTGAGTTTAATAATTTGATCGTTGAAGGATTGTACGCCCATACTGAGGCGAGTTACGCCTAGTTTGGCGAGGGTTTCCATTTTACTTTTGGAAACGGTTAAAGGCTCGGCTTCAACTGATAGTTGATTTCTCGACTCGAAGTGCTTAAATTTGTTGTTTAGGGTTTCGATTATTTTGACGAAATGATGTTCTTTGAGTAGGCTGGGAGTACCGCCACCAAAGTATACGGCATGAATTGGTCTGTTCCCGATATCGAAGCGATCTACGCCCATTTCGATTTCTTTGCAGAGGGAGTCTACATAGCCATCTACTTCTGGTCTTTCTTTCAAGTCTACGGTTTTATAGTAACAGAAAGAACAGCGTTGGGTACAGAAGGGAATATGCACGTAAATGCACATCGGATCGTCTTGTAATTTTTCGTCGAGGGCGGCTTTATTCCACTTGCGAAATGAGGGATAGTTGGTGATTAAGGGAAGTCGCTTTGGTTCTAGTTGGGAACGTTCTACGATTGCAACCATGACTTGGATTCCTTTTATTGTGGGTTAGTAAGTAAGGGTTTAGAGTTGGGTAAAAGCCCAACTTGTTTGAATTTTTGAGGCGGAATTATAAGTTTGTTGAAGTGGTTATTATTTGGGCGTTTTCCTAACTATTTTTGAGAGGCTAAAGCCCAAATAATAACTGAGTTTGAGGGTGTTTAGGCGACTGTTTGCATTTTTTCGGCTTCTTTTTTACTGAGAATGAAGTCTGCTAAAACGTTGAGGTTACTGAATGATTCGGGGTCGAGTTCGGAATCAAGAAATTCTACGTCGAAATATTTTTCGATTAAGGAGATTAGTTCGACGGTGGCAATGGAGTCAAAGCCTAAACCATCTTCAAATAAGGGTACGTTTTCGTCAATTTCTTCGGCTTGGAGATTGACATCTAATTCTTCGGCGATAATTGTTTTTAGTTGTGCTAAGACTTCAGTTTTAGTCATTGTTTTTACCTGTTAATTAACTTATTTTGACTTTGATTTTGTCTTCCATACCGATCAGTTTTTGGCGATCGACTTTACCATTGGGTAGTAGGGGTAAGGATTTGACAATATTTAGGCGATCGGGGATTGCCCGTTTTGGGAGTAAGTCGAAGCAGGAGGTACGGATATTGGCTTCGGTGAGGTTGGTATTTTTGGCGAGAACGCAGTAGGCGACGATCGCTTTTCCGCGTTGACTTTCGCCTTTGGAAACGACGACGACAGCTTCGATTCCGGCTATGGTTTCGATCGCTTTTTCGATATCGGCGAAGAAGACTAATAAACCGTCGCGGTTGACGCTATGATCGGCTCTACCTAAGACTTCGATGTAACCGTCTGAGTCAATGCAACCTAAGTCTTTTGTCCAAAACCACTCTTGGTTTTCTGGAATTACAATCGGTTGTCCGTTTTCGTCAATATAGCCGTCAAAACTGTAGTGGTGTTGACACCAAAGTTGACCGACGGGTTTGCCTTCTTGTTTGATGTTTTCTAAGCGCATTTCTACGCCAGATAGGGGTTTTCCGACGGTTTGGCTGCGGATTTCTGAGGAATCGTGGGGACTCGCGGCTGCGATCGCGCCCATTTCTGTACTGCCGTATAATTTAATTAGGCAGCCGAATAATGATTCGTATTTGCTGAAGGCTTCTTCTCGGACGCGATCGCCTGCTGCTACTGTCATTCGATATAACCTGGGTGATTTTCTGCCTTTTAACAAGGTTTCACAGAAAATTGGGGTCATAAAGGCGACGTTGGGAGCGAATTGTTTCTCCCTTTGCAGGTATCGTAACAGATTAGCTCCTTTTTGCAAGTCGATCGCTGCTCCTACTGCTACTCCGGGCAAAAATGCTGCACCTAATCCGTACATATGATAAAGCGGTACGGGAATCGCAATTCTGTCTTCGCTTTGCAGTAGTAATCTTTCCACACAGTTAGCGATGTTTCCTAATAGCTTACTGTGGGAGTGCATCGCTATTTTTGGTTTTCCGGTACTCCCAGAAGTACGCAGATATAGTTTTTGACTTGAGTTATTCGCCTGATTCAGCCAATTTTTGTTAGCCGTAATCTGTAAAAATTGCTCTGGCTGATTTAACTCCACTATTTTACCGTTGTCACTCACACTTTCAGTAACAATTCTGAAGCGGCAAAATCCGGGTAGAAATGGTTCTGCTTCTTTGGGTGTTTTTGGTAATAGGAGAACACTATTACCTTTTTCGAGCAGATACAACAAAACCAGCGCGCAAGGTACTGAGTTTTCACATTCTAAAACAAGACTATCTTCGCTGCTAATACCTTGTTTCTCAAACTCTTTGTGAATAAGTTCAAATAGTTCGGGAATCTCTTGGTAAGTGCAGTTTAGCTGTCCATCTGTCAGCACATTTGCTCGCCAACTTGTTGTGTTGGTGAGTTGACCGATAAATTTCATAAGCGGCAAAATTGGAGCTAATCTTTTTCAGCAGGGCTTTGAATACAATCTAATTGTTTTTAGCCTCGGAGAAGAATCTTTTTTAAATTAAACTAAGCTTTCTTCTTTTGTCAAGGTTACTTTTTTAGCACCATAGTTATTTCAATTTGAGAGCTTGAATTTTCAAACTTGTCTGACAATTAACTTTTTCTTTAACTAGGGCTAAATACCTTTGACTAAGTTTTGGGTTGTTAATTTGTTTGGCTGTTGAATATTTTTTTCTCTCACTTATAAATGATTAACACAAGTTTTTTCTTTTTGACGATATTCAAATCATACTTAAGGTGAATTCGATTGGCAAGTGAATTCAGCAAAAGAATTGTTACAGCTTTCGGAAAATTTAGCTAACCTACTTTTCCTACTTTTCCTACTTTTTTCACTGACCTCATCTCAAAAATTAGGAATAAAGCTTGAAACTAAGGTGGGAAAGGCTGCTCGCTTGCTTATTTTTCTCAAAAAAGCTAAATTATTCCTCAAGATTATCATTGAGATGATCGTGCAGTATAGCTGGCTACAAGTTAATTATTTCTTTAAAAACAATTCTTGTGAATCAAATTGAAAACAGACAATTTCTTGAATTTCGGTATTTTTCTATACAAAAAAATGTTTGCTCATTTTTTCTGGGAAGTTTGATTAGTGTTTGGTTGTGTCTATTTAGTTTCCCTGCACCGATGGCTTTAGCTGCACAACCTTCAGCCGCATTTCCTTATGAATCGAACTACATCGAAGTTTTCGGTTCTAAAATGCACTATCTTGATGTTGGCGAAGGATCTCCGATTCTATTTATACATGGTAATCCGACTTGGGCTTATGTTTGGCGGAATATTATCCCTTTTGTTACTGAGGAAAATCGCGCCATAGCTGTAGACTTGATTGGGATGGGTAAATCCGATAAACCAGACATTAATTATACTTTTGCGGATCATCGTCGTTATCTGGAAGCTTTCATCGCGAAGTTGGATCTAAAAAATATTACTTTGGTGGGTTATGATTGGGGTTCGACACTCAGTTTTTACTATGCGATGCGTCACGAAGATAATGTGCAAGGATTGGTTTTTATGGAAGCAATGGTTCCACCTCGTTTCCCTTTTGCTGAAATTGAAGAAATGGGTAAAGCTGCCGAAGCTTTTCGGAAAATTAGAGATCCTCAGCAAGGAGCTAATTTAGTTTACGAAGAAAATATTTTTCTGGAAAAACTATTACAAAGTAATACAATTCGAGAATTATCTGAAGCCGAATTGAATGCTTATCGCGAGCCTTTTCGCAATAAAAAAGACCGCAAACCGATGTTGGTTTGGGCTAATCAAATTCCGATTGGGGGTGAACCTAGGGAAACGGATGCAATTATTAGAAGTTATAGTGAATGGTTGACGAAAACGAAAATTCCCAAACTGCATCTTTATGGGGAACCAGGTGCAGTTAATCCACCAGAAGTTGCGGAATGGACAGCCGCACATTTGCCGAATACGGAAATTTATTATTTGGGAAAAGGTTTACATTGTTTACAAGAAGATCATCCAGAAAAAATCGGAATGGCGATCGCGAATTGGTTACGCGGGCTGGGGACTGGGGATTAGGGACTGGGGTGTTGGGAATAAAGAGAGATGGTTTTACCAACATTTACTCTTCCTTGTCTCCCTTGTCCACCAATTCCTCCTTGTCTCCTAATTCCTAATCTCTAATCCCTAATTATGAACGATCGCTGGTTACTTACAGGAAAAAAAGCTTTAATTACAGGTGGTACGAAAGGTATCGGTTTAGCCACTGCTAACGAATTATTATCTCTCGGTGCAGAAGTTACGATCGCTGCGAGAAATGCTGAGGAAATCGCGAAACAAGTGGAGATTTGGCGAAATGAAGGTTTACCTGGAACGGGAATCACCGCAGATATCGGCAAAAGTAGCGATCGCCAATTCATCTTTAACGAAATTTCTCAAAGGAGCGATCGCTGGGATATCTTGGTTAACAATGCAGGTACGAATATTCGTAAACCAACCACGGAATATAGTCTCGTTGAATATGAGTCTGTGGTGCAAACGAATCAAACTGCGGTGTTTGAAATGTGTCGCTTGTTTTATCCTCTGCTCAAAAATAATGCTAATAGTAGCATTGTCAATATCAGTTCTGTCTATGCTTTTGTCACGGGACGCACGGGATCGCCTTATGTGATGACGAAAGCGGCGATCGCGCAATTAACTCGTTATTTGGCTGTAGAATGGGCAAAAGATGGGATTCGAGTTAATAGTATCGCTCCGGGTGTGATTCGTACCCCTTTGAGTAAACCTGCTTGGAGTAATCCGGAAAGACTCGCGGCGATCGTTGCTCGTAAACCGATGGGAAGATTGGGTGAACCGGAAGAAGTTGCTGCGGCTGTGGCTTTTCTCTGTCTCCCTGCTGCTTCTTATATTACCGGAGAATGTCTCGCTGTGGATGGGGGGTTTTTGGCTTTCGGAGCCTAATTTATCGGTTATTGTTGTGTAGTAAACATTCCTAGTCCCCAATCCCCAAAAGAAGAGTCTTGAACGTATGGGAAGTGTGGGAGGTTTTGGAGGTTTTGGGGGTTTTGGAGGTTTTGGGGGTTTTGGGAGCGTTATCAGTGTTTTCAGTGCTAGGAAGAGCGATTTTCACAACCAATATTTACTCTCCCATTTCCTCCTTGTCCCCCGTTTCCTCCAATTCCTCCAATTCCCCCAATACCCCCTTCCCAATCCCCAATTACTCTCGATCGAGATGATAGCGATCGCGATATTGAGCAAATTTTTCTTTGACTTGCTGGGGATCTAAACCAAACTGGTCTAAACTGTATTTATGTACACCGCGCTTATGTTGCGGGTTTTGCTCGATCCAATCTTTCATTCTCGCTGTGGTTTCCGGTGTTAACTCATAGCCAAAATATTCATAAATTTGCGTAACTGTGGCGATCGGATCGCGGACAAAATTGAGATAATCAACATCATAAAATCTGGCTGCGTCAGCCGTCTCGCGAACTTGCATAGCATCTTCAACCCCTTTTGTCAAGAGGTTTAACCAATGTTTACCAATTTCTTGTGGCTCGACGCGATCGCTAAAACGACTCCGGGCGATCGCGCTCAAACTACAAACCGAGGGAATAACTTTCAGAGGATCGCGATGTGTTTGCACAATACAAGCATCAGGAAAAACAGCCAAAAGTGCATCCAGCGCAAAAATATGAGCCGGGGCTTTCATCAACCAGCGATCTCCTCGCCAATGCCAACTCAGATATTGTAACTGTTGACGATAATCTTGATAAGAATCAACTAAATCTTGGTTTTGTAGCCATTCCGAATAAGAATTTACATTCGCCCGAAAATCAAACAAATGAGCGACAAAATCATGTTCAAAAAGTCGGCTACATTCGGCAGGTCGATCCACATTGATATAATGAGCAGTAGCGAACTTAGGCGCAAGGGAATTCTCAAACTCGATCCATTTTCCCTCCTCAACCAAGCGAGGATCGTCTTTCCAAGTAGCTTCTATTGGAGGAGGTGACGGATTCAGCGCTTCCCCTAAATGTAACCAACGACTCGCGCGATCGCATCCCAGCAAATTATGTAAAAAAGTTGTCCCACTTCTAAATAAGCCCACAATAAACAAAGGCTTTTGAATCGGAACCGACAAAATTTCTGGATAACGTTTAAAATCCGCTTGCATCTGCAACCGATTCACCAACAACTTCAGACAATACTGACGTAAAAAATAACGCCCAACTAAATTCAGATTAGCCTCTCGATCCAAAGATTCCAATAACTTTCGCAACCGCAAGCGAAAACTTTCATCTCCCCAATCAGCTAACCCAGTTTGACGTTGTGCAGCTTCTAAAAGCGAATCTTCACTGAGATCGAGTAACGGAAACCAATCCAGATTGACCTTATCTCCCAATAAATTCAGCAAACTAAACTCTAAAGGACGATCGGGTTGCTGATAGGTAGTAGCTGAACTAGAAATTTTTGCCATAGAAAAAAACCAACTATAACTAAAATTTTACGCTCAAATTACTCTCAAAAAAATATTTTGTGTCCTAATCCCAAGTTGCATCCGCAGATAGTCTACTGAGAAAACGATAATCTGGAAAAATGTCATCCTTAAAAAAAGGAATAGGGAAACTAAAACTAATTGGTTCTAGGGATATCCAATACTATCAACCATCACAAATTAAACGGGTGAGAATAGTTAGGAGAGCAGATGGGTATTATGTCCAATTTTCCATCAAATTAGACCCCAGAGACACCGTTGAACCTTTAACTCCTACTCAAAAAGCGGTAGGAATTGATGTGGGTTTGAAGTTTTTCATTGCTGATAGTCAGGGGAATACTGAAGTAGCCCCTCAATACTATAGAAAAGCAGAAAAAAATCTTAATAAACTCAACCGCAGCAAATCAAACAAGTACCGCAAAGGCAAAAAGCCACAGTCCAATAATTATCACAAAGCAAGACTTCGATATGCCAAAAAGCATTTAAAAGTAAGTAGGCAACGAGAAGAGTATTGCAAGAGAATTGCACTCCGTTTAATCCAATCTAACGATTTGGTAGCATATGAAGAGTTGAATGTCAAAGGCATGGTCAAGAATCGTCGTCTAGCTAAGTCGATAACGGATGCAGGATGGTCAACTTTCCGTCAATGGTTAGAATACTTTGCAGACAAATATGGAAAATTAGCCATTGCTGTTCCTCCCCATAATACTTCTCAAAACTGCTCCAACTGTGGAGAGAAAGTACAAAAATCTCTATCGACGAGAACTCATGTTTGTCATCATTGTGGGTTGGTTTGCGACCGGGACTGGAACGCAGCGATCAACATCCTGCAAAGAGCTTTATATATCGTGGGGCGCACGAAAATCTACGCTTCAGGAGAAACTTCCTCTTGGTTGGTTGGAGAAATCCTGTTAGCCAACGAAGATTCGTTGAATGAAGAATCCACGTCCTTCTAGGGCGTGGAGCGTCAAGTAAGATTAAAAGATTAAATGAAAAATAATTAGTATAATTGTTTCACAAAAATTTAATTAATTGTCCTCTCTACAATGAAAAAATAAACCCAAAAAAGTAGCCCCCGTAGGAGCTACTCCGAGTAACAAACCGTGCATTTCTAAATGAGCATCGGCGCAACTTTCAAGATTTCAAGATTACTCAGTTAAAGCCGGAACAAAACCAACATCACGCTCATACTGCTCGTAATAAGAAACCATTCGTTCCAATAACAAAGGATACTCTTGAGACAAATCAACCAACTCACGGGGGTCAGAACGCAAATTAAACAACTTCCAAGGTTCGTTTGCTCCTTGTCCCCAAGGGCGATCGCCTAACTTGAGAATTTTCCAATCGCCCATGTACAAAGCTTTATTCACAGTACCATAAAGTTCAAACGCGATCGGCTCATTTTCACCATAAATTCGCTCCGCCCAACCTTCCAACAAAGGACGCATCGACTTACCTTGTAACGGGTAAATTTCCTTACCGTTGTAAGTGCTACCAGGATGTCTGACTCCAGCATACTCCAGTAAAGTTGGTGTCATATCCAGAACCGAACTAAAACCATCACTTCGACCACCCGGTTGAATTACACCAGGGAAAGCAGCAAAGAAAGCCGCCCGCAGCCCCCCTTCAGCTTGAGTCGATTTTGCCGCCCAGTGAGGTGTGGTAATCACTTGCGCCCATCCATGACCAAAGCTAACAAAAGAGTTACCATTGCCCATATTTTCATAGCTGTTGTCAAAGCCAATTTCATCTAGCCAATCTTTCACTTCTGCGGCTTTATCGTGGTCGCTGCCACCATTATCCGAGAAAAAGATAATAATTGTATTCTCATATTCTCCTGTTTCTTTTAAATACTCAATAAAGCGACCCACAGTTTCGTCCATATAGTCGATCATCGCCGCATAGATTGCCATTTTCTTCGCTTCTATACGTCTTTCTTCAGCACTGAGCGAATTCCAAGCTGGAACCATTGACCATCTGGGAGGTAAATCTAAATATTCCGGAATTAACCCTAATTCTTTCTGCTTTTCAAAACGTTGAGCGCGGATTACATCCCAACCAGCATCATACTTACCCATGTGTTTGTCGATATACTCCTGGGGCGCTTGGAAAGGTGCGTGAGGAGCAGTATAAGCCAAGTAAGCGAAAAATGGTTTGTCATCCTGACGCTTATCTTCAATAAAGCCAATCATCTCGTCAGTATAAGTTTTGGTCGAGTAAAATCCCTCCGGGAGTTTCGCCAACTTCTGACCATTTTTCATGTAGGTGTTGATTGGTTTGTGACCAGAGAAACCATAGGTATTGTAATGATTTCCGCCACCTTCAAGCATCACAAAAGTATTCTCAAAACCTCGTTCGTGGGGTCGCTGTCCTTCTCCTTCTCCTAAATGCCACTTACCAGTCATATAAGTGTGATAACCAGCATCTTTTAATAAAGAAGCAACGGTAACTACTCTGCTACTGAGATAGCCTTCGTAACCCTGTCTTCCTTGTTGGCTGGTAGCAATGCGGTGGTCCATTGTCCCTAAGCCAGCCAGGTGATTGTCAACACCTGTGAGCAACATCGAACGAGTTGGCGAACAAGCAGGTGCGGTATGGAAATTCGTAAAAGTCATGCTCTCTTTGGCTAGAGCATCTAAATTAGGTGTGGGAATTTCGCTTCCGTAAGAACCGAGATCCGAGTAGCCCATATCATCAGCAACAATCATGACGATATTTGGGCGACCGCCGGAACCTCTTCTTTCCTGAGCTTCTGCACCTTCTCTAACTGACGAAAAACCTAGTACGGCAAAGGTGGTAAAACTTGCCAGAAAAAAGAATCGAGAAACTTTGCGGCTCGCTACACCTGCAACTAAGAGAAATGGTGAAAATTTTCGAGACATAACAAAAATTTGATAATCCTAAACTACAAACCTAAAATGAAAATTACACTACCGTTTTTTGTAGGCAATTTAACCTATCTAATTGAGGTATATTTTGAGTTGTAAAGACAAAGAGCGTTTTCGGAAACTATGTGAATATTAATTTACCCGATCGCGACTCACTTGACAACTAATTCGGTTTTTTTTTAACAATTCAACTCTAATCTAGGTAATTCAATCTCCAATAACTTTAACTAAGCGAAATCCAATATGCGAAGTCCCAGTATCAGGTGCTTGAGCTTCCCGTGCTGAGGGACGATAACGACTACAATAGTTCGGCGCACATAAATAAGATCCTCCTTTAATTACGTGCTTGGCTACACCCGGTTCCCTCGGATCGAAACTTTCACTTTTGTTATCAACAGTTGGATTTACTTGATGAGCTTTTCCTTGATGACCAATTCGATACCAATCTTTTGTCCATTCCCAAACATTTCCAGTCAGATCGTAAAGCCCATAACCATTTGGTGGAAAAGAACCGACTGGAGCAGTGCCAATGTAGCCATCTTTTTGCTCATTTTTGATAGGAAACACACCTTGCCAAGTATTAGCTTTATCCGCCGAATATTCATTTCCCCAACTGAAAGTAGCTTTTTTTAGTCCTCCTCTGGCAGCAAATTCCCATTGAGCCTCTGTTGGTAAGGATTTTCCTGCCCATTGAGCATAAGCTTCGGCATCTTCATAAGCAATCTGAACCACAGGATAATTGTCTTTTCCCGTTAAATCGCTTTCCGGTCCTTCGGGATGCTGCCAATTTGCTCCTTGAACCCATTGCCACCAACTTAATTCGCGAATCGGTTGGTTTCCCGAAGGCGGGATGAAGACTAACGAACCAGGCGCAAGTTGAGCTTCGCTTAGGTTAGGAAACTCTTCTGCTGACAAAGGACGTTCAGCAATAGTGAGATAACCTGTTTCCTTAACGAACTTAGCAAACTGAGCGTTAGTGACTTCGTATTTATCGATACAAAAACTCTTGACAGAGACATCTGCTGCTGACTGTTCTTCGAGATATTGATCGTCAGTTCCCATTTGGAATGTGCCTGCGGCGATCGGAACCATCTCTTCTGGACAACTCGGAACGCGATCGCCAGTTTCTTGACTTAAATGTTGTTGAGCCTGAGAACTTCCGGAGTTACTCGAAAAACTTAAACTGCTGTGTAAAATAAACGCTGCTAATAAACCACTGAGTACACAACCCAATAAAATAATTATTCTTTTGGTTTTCATCGCTTTTTTCGTACTTTTCGCAAATTTACTGAATCTTTTTTCGCTTTAATTTTTACTGTTCTGTTTTGGCTATCGATGCTTAACTATAATTT
>JAWQFW010000037.1:0-28047 GCA_035968095.1 Oscillatoria sp. PMC 1068.18 | reverse complement strand
TTACCAGAGTTACCAGTTTTTCAACAATTCTGCCTTGTCTTCCCTGTCCGAAAGTTGCGACAAGGAAGACAATTGAAAGGCTAATTAATTAACCTTAAATTTGCCAACACTGGCTTGTAATTCTGCCGCAGTAGCGACTAAGGTTTGGAAAGAAGTTGACATTTCGACGGAATTAGTGGAAGTCGATCGCGCGATCGCCGCTACTTCTTCAATCGTTTTGCTGACTGACTCTGATTGCTGGGTTTGGGCTTGAGTTACTTGGGTAATTTCGGTCATTAAGCCGCTAATTTGGGCAGTTGCTTGGACAATTTCATTCAGATTTTCTCTGGTTTCGCTAACTAAATCGCTTCCCGCGACAACTTGCTCGATTCCGGTATCCATTGCTAAAGCGACTTCGCCGATTTCGCGCTGAATATCTTGCACCAGTTTCTCAATCTCATCGGTGGCTTCTGCGGATTGACGGGCTAGCGATCGCACTTCGTCAGCCACCACCCCAAATCCGCGTCCATATTCCCCTGCGCGTGTGGCTTCGATGGCTGCATTCAAAGCTAACAAGTTTGTCTGCGTCGCAAAGTTACTAATCAAGTTCACCACTTTGGTAATCTTTTGGGAAGATTCCCCCAAACGCTTCACTTTTTGACTCGCTTCGGAAACGGTGCGCCGAATTTCTTGAATTCCGTCTACAGTACGGTTCATCGCCTTATCGCCTGTGGCAACGGTTTGGTTGGCTTGTGCGACTGCGACTTCGACTTTTTCGGCGCTATCAGCCACAGCAAGAATTGTCTCACCGAGTTTTTCGAGTTCGCTAATTCCCTGGTTTAAAGCCTCTACTTCGGCTTCGGCTTGGGTTGAAAGTTCGGCAACTGTTCCGGCGTTATTCTGGGCGGTTTCGCCAACTTTTTCGGCGGCGGTTTTCACCTGTGTTACCAATTTCCGCAAACTTTGGATTGTGTTGTTGTAAGCATCGGCGATCGTTCCGATTTCGTCTTCGGTGATTGGGGCGCGAACGGTCAAATCTCCTTCAAATGAGGGTTTCAGCGCGATTAACATTTGGACGGCGCGTTGTTGCAGTTGCTCTCTGGCGGCTTTTTCTTTGGCGGCGGCTTCGGCGAGTTGTACTGATTGCTGCTCTAATTTGGCTAAATATTCGGCTTGTTGCAAAGCTACGCCTAATTGAGAGCCAATTTGCACTAAAACGTTAATTTCGACTTCTTCCCATTCCCGCGCCCCGGAGTTTTGATAGGCGGCTAATAATCCCCAGAGTTTCTCTCCGAGGAAAATTGGTACGGTGATATAAGCGCGGGCTTGGAATTTCTCTAATAAGTCGATGTAGCAAGGAGAAAAATCGGCTTCGTAAATATCGTTAACGCAGAGATAATTGGCACCGCGAGTGTAAGCACCTCCTTGGGTTTGCTGCAAATATGTATCTCGTTCGCCAATTTTTTCGCCGAAGTTTTTGATGATGCAGCGATCGCTCTCTAATGCGCCTGCGGTTAAGCTGGGGTTAGCTTTTTCTTCTTCGGTTAAGGATATCCAACCGCTACCGACTGATTCGGCGATGAATTTCCCACTCCAGTCGTCGTTGAAGCGATATACTCCAACTCTGTCTGCATTTAACAAGCGACGGACTTCTTGGGTTGTTGTCCGGAAAATGGCGTTGACATCGGCTGATTTGCGGACGCGATCGAATAATTTGAGACTGGCTCGATCTAAATCTGCTTGACGTTGGGTTTTCCCTAAAAATTCGGCTTCTTGTAAGGCGACTCCTAAACGTTCCCCAACTCTGGCTAAGGATTGTGCGTCAATTTGCTCCCATTTTCGCGGTCCGCTATTTTGATAGGCTGCAAATAAGCCCCAGAGTTCGGCTCCTTTGAAAATTGGGACAATCACATAAGCTCGTGCTTGGAATTGTTCGAGGATTTGAATGTGACAGGGTGCGTGTCCGGATTTATAGATGTCGTCTACGGCGAAGTATTCGTTGTTACGATAGCGACCTCCTGCGGTTTCTTGCAAGTAGGTGTCGCGCACGTACATATTTTTATAACGTCCTCCTGCGTTGTCTTGGAGGTGGGAGTCGGGGACGGCTGGTTTTAAACCGACTAATTTTACCCAGTTTCCGATGTAGGATTCGGCGATGAATTCGCCACTCCAGTCGGGGTTGAAGCGATAGACTCCGACGCGATCGCAGTTCAGCATTTGTCGGCTTTCTTCGGTGGCGATCGCTAAAATTGTTTCAAAGTCATAAGATTGCCGCAATCGGTCGGTTATTTTCGCTACTTGACCGACTTTGGCGGCGGCTCTGGCTAATTGGGCGGATTGGGATTCTACTGTTTCTAGGGCTTCTGCTTGTTGTAAGGCGACTCCCAAGGGGGCTGAGAGTTTCACCATTAAGTTAACTTCGGTGTTTTTCCATTTCCGCGCTCCGGAATTTTGATAAACTCCTAACAATCCCCACAGTTTTTCGCCTTGGAAGATTGGGACGATAATATAGGCTTTGGCTTGATATGTTTCTAAGGATTCAATATAGCAAGCTGGAAATTCTTGGGCATAAATATCGTCAACGCGAGTATATTTTTCGCCTTGGGTATATCTCCCACCCTTGGTATCTCTTAAATAAGTGTCGCTGCTGGGTGTGGGTGGACGAGAAAAGTCTTTGAGGATGCAGCGATCGCTATCTGTCCTGTCAGCACGCAAAATTTCTTCTTTCTCTTGTTCGTGAATTAACGAAACCCAACCTGCTCCCACCGATTCGGCGACTACTTCTCCTCTCCAATCTGGGAAAAAACGATACACTACTGCGCGATCGGCTTTCAAGACTGAGCGAACTTCTTGACAAGTTGTTCTAAATATGCTTTCGGTAGTTGGTTGCAGTTGAATTTTCTTAATTAAGCTATTAACAAGTTCGTCTTGTGCTGCTTGTTGTTGCAGTTGACGACGAAATTCCGTAGGCTGCAATTTTAAGCTTAACTCTCTCGCTACACCAGCAAGCAAATTAACTTCCCATTCTTGCCAAAAACGAGTTTCTGCGCAACTTTGTACTGCTAATAATCCCCAAGTTTGTTCTGCAAGTAAAATGGGAACTACGAGCAAAGATTTAACTTGAAATTGCTCTAAAATTTGTAGTGGATAAGGATTTAAACCTACTTGATAAATATCTCCGACTGCGACGACTGTTTCTGAAGTTACTTGACTTTTATCGAGGATTCCAAAACACTGTCCGGACATTTTTTGTCCCAAACAAGGACGATAACCTGCTACCATCGCTTCAGCAACAACTACCCCAGCTTTATTTCCCTGAAAGCGATAAACGATAACTCGTTCTGCTTGGAAATTTTCCCTCACTAAATTCGCCGTCGTTTGCAATAATTGCTCCAGCTTTTTACACTGAGAAATTTGACTATTAATTGACCCTAATCTTTGTCGTACTTCAACAAAAACATCGGCGCTAGTTGCACCAATTTTCCCATTTTTTCCGCCTGTAAATTGCTCAATAATTTGTAATTGTTCTTGCAAAGCGGGATTACCCAACCACCCCACTTTTTCTAAATGCGCTTTTAGCTGACTAACTGCTGCGAAAACTTGAGTTGCATCTTCACCCGGAAGATTCTCACTCTCGCTGTTATGACCATTGTTATTCAAGTTAGTTGGCGTTTCGCGATTGTTACCGTTTCTTGACTGAAGATTTCCTTGAGAAGGAGAATTTGTTCGAGGTTGGTAGATTGCCGTCATCTGTCTTAATTCCAATTTTAATTGCAAAAATGAAAGTTAATTTTTCTTGTCGGGCTTTTCTGACTTTAGTATTCCCTAATTTGCTGAATTAATCTCAGCTAGTCGATCTTTTTTAACTCAACTGACTTACCTGCTCAATTATTTTTGCGGCATTGAGTACCATAGTGCGCGATTCTGGTAAATATCCTTGAAGTAATGGTAATATTTCTTTAGGAAACAAACCCGCAGGTGGAGCTTGAATTGTTTCAGGATCGTGTAGTTCAAGATCGTTAACATCTGCGACTACCAGCCCTAAAATTCGCTTCTCCACTTCCAAAACGATAAAGAGGGTAGTTTCCCAAATTTTACCTTGATTAATTGCTGATTGAAAGCCTAACTCTGCCGCTAGATCTAGTAACGGTAACATTTCTCCACGCCAGTTACAAATTCCCAGGATACTACTAGGTAAATCTGGTACTGGGAGAATTTCGTTCAGCGAGATTTTTGTCACTCCAGCAATTTGTTTGAGAGGTAACAAAGCTGTCTCCGCTTCAGTTAAACGAAAACTTAAAAACTTTTCTTTAACTGTTGGCGGCTCTCCGTCAGTAAACAGTCCTTGCAAACTATTGAGAATATCTAAATTTGCCGCTTGTTCTGGTTTCATTTTCCCTGTTTACAGCCAAGATTTTTAGTTCAGTTTAGCGCTGTAATTATTCCTTGAGCTTTTTTATTTTTATTCTATTATTTTAGCAACAATTTTTTTGTTAAGTTTCCGTACAAAAAAATAGTTAGTGCTTTGGGCAATTTCTTCGCTAAATCTTCATATAGTTAGCAAAAGTTTGTAAAAATAAAAGTAATTGCGGTGACTATTTTAAAGAATCTTAAAATAAGTTGTCGAATGAAGCGATCGCCGCTCGCTATTCAGCCCCCATCAAAGCCCCAAAAATTATTATTTTGTAACAAATTGTGCTTTAACTTAATATTTAGAGAAGAAAAAAAATATTTTTCAGATAAACTAATATGAATAGCTAAATTGAGTTAGCTCGTTTAATTTGGAGGTTTAGTTGAGAAAAATAACCTATTGAGCTATTAAGAACGCCTAATCCACAGAAATATTAGTTATTTACCAAAAACTTCACGAAAATTAGCGCTGAAAAAATAAGATAATGACTACGGAATCACCTACCTGGGAAAATTTCTGTTCCCAACTAACAGCCTGCGCTGATAACCACTATACAGGCAAGATCGAGATTCAGAGCCAAACAAAACAAAAATGGAGTTTATACTTAACTTTGGGGCGTTTAGTCTGGGCAACTAGCGGAGTTCATCCCGTCAGACGTTGGCGGCGACAATTAGCTCGTTGTTGTCCTCAAAAAAACTTGCATAACATTAGTTTACGCCAGACAGACGAGTTTGAATGTTGGGATTATCACCTGATGATGCTGTGGGTAAAGCGCCAGGAAATTGACCAAAAATCTCTAATCATAGTTATCCGTGGTATTGTCACCGAAGTTTTGTTTGATCTTGTCCAAAGTATTGCAGTTTCTTCACAACAAAAAAACCTAACTTCTTTGGAAGAAATGATTTCTGGAGATTTACTCGGCACAAATTTTTCTTTCCAAGCGAAAGCGGGAATACGTCCCTCAAATTCAGGTATTTTACCGCCGTCATGGATGTTAGAGGTAGAATCGGCTTTAAAACTGGTAGCAAATGCCTGGGAAAAATGGTCGCAGAGGGGTTTACAAAATTGTTGTCCGAATTTAGCACCAGTAATTAAACAACCAGAAATCCTGGAAAAACACTTTAGTGGGAAGGTTTACCGTAATTTAACGAAGGTAATTGACGGGAAGCGAACTTTACGAGATTTAGCTTTGATTTTGAAGCAAGATTTGTTGACTTTGACACTTTCGCTACTACCTTATTTTCGCTCTGGCGCGATCGCCCTCGTCAAAATTCCTAACTTACCTCGTCCCGATTTTGCTTTTCTGGAAGTCCCTAAACCACTCCAAGTTAGCTCAAATTCGCCGTTAATTGCTTGTGTCGATGACTCTCCCGCGATTTGTCAAGTAATGGAAATAATTTTGCGTCAAGCTGGTTATCGCTTCCTCTCCATCAACGATCCAGTAAAAGCGCTACCGACAATCTTAAAATACAAACCTGACGCTATTTTCCTCGATTTAGTGATGCCCGTGGCGAATGGGTATGAAATTTGCGCTCAGATTCGCCGCGTAGCAGCTTTCCAACAAGTACCAATCATTATTATCACCGGACAAGATGGAATTATCGATCGCGTCCGTACTAAGATCGTCGGAGCTTCTGGTTTGATCGGCAAGCCAATCGATCCTCATAAAGTCCTCACCAGCTTAGAAAATTTCGAGATTAAACCGCTCTAGAATTACTTTTTGTAGCCAGGTAATGTTTGCGAATCGTTGCGAGTAGTTTGGTTGCGTCGATCGGTTTACTCAGGAAATCCGAAGCTCCCACCATTTTCGCACGGACGCGATCGACTACGCCGTCGTGACTGGTAAGAATAATTACCGGAATCTTCTCAAAAGCCGAAACCCGACGAATTTGCGCGCAGATTTCGTAACCGTTAGCGATCGGCATCACTAAGTCTAAAAAGATTAAATCTGGTTTATGTTTCAGTAACATGGGTAAAGCTTGCACTGCTTCGGAAATCCCCACGAAACGATAGTTAGCAGCACCGACAATTTCTGCTACAGTTTGACAAATTTGGGGGCTGTCGTCGATACAAGCGATTAAGGGTTTGGGAGTCGTTGGTTTTGGTTTCGTCGTGGCTGGAGGGACAGTTTTGGCGATCAACTCGCGAGGGAGATCGGGTATTTCGATTAAGGCGATCGCCTTTTGCTCGATATAAGGATAAAGAGACTTGCTAACTACCAGTAAGTCTTGTTTCAGGAAAACCGCCAAATCCCGCAAAGTCCGTTTTCCATTCACCAACGTAACCAAATTTTTATACGCAGCTTTACTGGTTTGCTTGAGCAATAAATCGGATTTTTCGATGATCGGAGCTTGGTTAGGTGAAGAGGTGGTTAAATTCGCTCTGATCCAAGCTTCCCAGAGTCGCTCTGCTTGCGCTAATAATTTCGGCATCTCTACCAAACAATTCGGTGGTAAAATGCTCTGCTTCGAGGGACGTTTGCTTAATTGCGCTTCTACTTTTGTCGTTACTTCCGCTCCCGAATTAGCACTTAATTCGCTACTTTGGAGCAGATCGAACAAAATTTCTCTTGTCATACCCTGAATAATTGCCACAATTTGCTCTCCTGAGAGTTTTTGCCGCAAAGCTAACAACGTCAGGACATGATAATGCCAACATTCATACTTATCTGTTTGTCGTAAACCGATGGCATTAGCAGCAATTTTCGGACAGTGTAACGCCACTTGTCTGCGCCACCTCCGCGTCGGATGACTGCCTCCATCTGCCCAAACTATACGACCATAATGTAAGTAAATATTCCAGGTTTCACCTGTTGAAGACCTAAGATCTAATCTGCCAGTAAACTGATTTTCACTATAAGGAATCAGATGCGCCCTGAGACTATTAGCTCCAAATGAATCTCTTGCTGTCATGAGTGTTTGCATTGATTTAATTATTCAACTTTTATCATTAAGTTTTTTAGTCTTTAAATTTTTTTTTATTTTCTTAATTATATTTTTACGTTTCTCTTAATTGTCATCCTTTAACTATTCTTAATATACTGCTTTGGTTTGTCAATCAGTATATTTTCTTTACGGAAACTATGACAAAAACTTGAAAAATGAATTTTCCTTAAAGCTTTTATGAAGTTAAGATGAACTTAATATTGAGAATTAGGGAAGGATAATTAACGATTTGGAACTAATAAATTATCGCTGGGAAACGCGGTTACTTTTGCTCTCAACCAATCAATTGTTTGAGAGTTTGGTGAATTTCATCAGACTTAACAGGCTTAGTTAAATAAGCATTTGCCCCAAGCATATTACCCCACATTTTGTCAACATCTGTGTTTTTTGTTGAGCAAATCACTACCGGAATGTTCTTTGTATCCGGATTAGTCTTCAACTCGCGGCAAAACTCAAAACCACTCGCACCAGGAAGAATCACATCGAGAAAGATGAGATCCGGCTTCTGTTGGCTTAATTTTTCCTGAGCTTCTTCAACACTAGAAGCATTAACGACAATAAAGCCAGCATTTTGTAAATAGCCACTAAGAAATTGGCGCTCGGTCACACTATCTTCAACAATTAAAACAGTTTTCATCGTCAAGCAAATAATTTCAATAAATATTACAGAATAAAAGATTAGTCACGACAAACAAGATTAAGATATTTGTAGTTTTTAGCTCTCAAAAACATCAAAGCGTACCTTAACTAGGATTATCCCATCCTCCAGACATTTTATAGCGTAAAGCTTTTTGACAGCGTTCCAAATAAAGAGCAACGGCACGATCTTGAGGATTTATTGCTAACAGTTTTTGAAACTTTTCTGTTGCATCAGGATAACTTTCTTGATGAAAAAGCACCACGGCTTGTTCAAAATCCGAGCGAGTTTGCAATTTCAACCGTTTCAGAGCTTGAGCGTCGCTATCAAAAACTTCAAAAACAGCCACAGGCGCTCTTTTTCCTTTAACTCTGACTCTACCCAAAAAGCGATAACTGTATCGTTGAGAATCTGGGAGCGAGAATAAAGTGCGATCGCTTACCACAATATTAGCACCATAACCCTTCGTCAAACCCTCCAACCGAGAAGCCAAATTCACAGCATCAGAAATTACGGTACTTTCCATGCGTTCCTTCTCCCCAATTGTACCCAGCATCAAATTACCAGTATGCAAACCAACACCAATCGAAATAGCCGGATAACCTTGAGCATAACTCTCGGAATTATACAAAGCAACCTGTCTTTGCATCTCAATCGCCGCTTGCAGCGCATCATCAGGATTATCCGGAAAAAGCGCCATCACTGCATCACCAATATACTTATCAATAAAACCATTCCGAGAGCGAATTACCGGACCAACCCTACTCAAATAAGAATTAAGAAAATCAAAGTTTTGTTTTGGTGACATACTCTCGGAGATACTCGTAAACGAGCGAATATCCGAAAACAGAACAGTCATTTTTTGCTGTACCTGATCCCCTAATTGTACATCAATAATACTTTCTCGCTCCAAAAACTTCAGAAACTCACGCGGGACAAAACGACCATAAGCTAAATTAATTTTAGACAATTGAATATGAGTTTTGATTCTCGCTAACAACTCATGTTTCGCAATTGGTTTAGTCAAATAATCATTTGCACCCGAATTAAAACCCTCAACCAAATCGCTAACTTGATTTTTCGCTGTCAATAAAACTATTGGCAATTCTGCGGCTGTATATTTTTGGCGAATCACCTGACAAAAAGCATAACCAGTCATTTTCGGCATCATCACATCAAGCAAAATCAGATCCGGTTGATACCCATGATTAATTAAATCCAAAGCTTCAATTCCACTTGCAGTTTCTTTGACTGCATAATTGAGTAAAGACAGATGATTAATAAGTACCTGACGATTAACTGGTTCATCATCAACAATTAAGATTTTAAACTCACCTTTCGGAGACGAGTTCAAAGAAATATTTGTTGGTGAATCTTCGGGAATTATCAGCGCTGAATCAATAGCTTGTAACTTAGCTACTTGAGGTAAATTAGTTGCCGGGAAAGATGCTACTGCTGTCGGTTCGGTAGATAAAGGTAAACTAAAAGAAAATACCGAACCTTGACCAAGCGTAGATTCTACTTCAATTTCACCTCCGTGTAATTCGACTAATTCTTTTGTAACAGCCAAACCCAAACCTGTACCACCGTATTGTCGCGAAATCGAACCATCACCTTGTTCAAAAGCAGCAAAAATTTGCTCTAATTTGTTTGTTGGAATCCCAATTCCTGTATCCCGAACCCGAATAACTAGAAACGGTTCTTTAACTTCAGCAGAAACTTCAATTTGACCATTTTCGGTGAACTTAATTGCATTACCCACCAAATTATAAAGGATTTGTTGAACTCGATTTTCGTCAGCGTCTACTAAAGGAACTTCCGAAGTTATATTGTTAATTAATTTAAGATTTTTATCAGCGAGGAAATGTTGGGAAATAGTCAAGATAATATCAGCAATTTCCCGCATTGCAATCGGTTTAATTTGTAAAACAAGATTTTGATGACGCAATCGAGAGAAGTCGAGCAGATCGTTAACTAATTGAGTTAATCTTTTCCCACTAGAAATAATTAAAGCCAAATTGTAATTAGTTAAGTTAGATAATTGTCCAGTTGCCCCATCTATTAATGATTCAGCGATGCCGATCATGCCATTTAAAGGAGTTCGCAATTCATGAGAAGTATTCGCTAAAAATTCGTCTTTTAGCTTATCCATTTTTTGCAAAGCTTCATTTTTAGCTTCTAATTCAATTGCATTAGCTTGTAAGCGCTGGCGTGTTCTCGTGAAACGACGTTCGAGGATAAATGCTAAAAAGAGAATAAACACAAGCATTCCCCAGTAGTATAAAGTTAAATTCCAGAAAAAAACTAAATTGACATAAATGAGAATATCGTGAATTACCGAGAGTAAAAAGATCGAAAAACCTGTAGTAAATAATTTGGCTTCTTGGTTATCTTTCAGATTAGTTTTCGCGGCAATTACGATCATAATTATTGCAGCGACAATTGCAAAAAGCTGAGTAAAAAAAGAAGAGTAACTCCAAGGGAATAAACCAATTACTACTAAGAAAATGGTGCTGAGAGCATAAACTAAATCTATTTGCCATAAGCGGCGAACGATTGATTTATAGCCACTGCCAAAAATATTTTCAAAAAAGATACAAACTTCGGCTGGGGCTAAGTTAAAAGAAGCATAATGTAAAAACTTCCAAAAAAGAGGATAATCAAAGACAAGTAATAAAAATTCCGTATCAGTAACAGTATAAATTCCGATAGTTATCGCTAGCAAGCCAAAAGAAAAATAAATTTTATCTACTTGTTTGAAAAAGGCAATTAATAAAGGAAATAAGCCACAAAAAATAAAGAACCAACCAAGAATTAGACGATCGATATCTTTAAGGATTAATTTTTTGATTAAATCGGGTTGAGAACCGACAGTGGGACTACCAGAAAAACCAAAGGAAAGAAGCGGAGCGTCGCCAGCATAAACTCGCAGAAAGAGCGTGGAGGAGCGATAGTCACCTTCCAGGGGAATTATGGGCCACTTATCCCCTTTAATGATTAGTTCACCTTGAGAATCTAGTTCGTGATAGATATAAATTAATTGGTCGTCAAGGTAAGCCTCTAAAAGATAAGGAATCCCTTGAAAAGAGATACTAGGAAAGGGCCAAATGCGATCGGGAAAAGGCACTTTTAACCAGATGATTTTTTGGTCGAGAGGAGTTCTTAGTTTAGTGGGAAAAGAGAGAGGAGTCCAAGAATAAGTTTCATATTCTGGTTGAATCCAGAGAGGCATTCCCTTGTCATTAACAGGCGAATTTCCCCAGCGATATTGCCAATTTGTAGTAACTTCTACTGGTGGGTTATTACCAACTCTGGCTGAAGCAGTAGTGGGGGTGATTTGAGAGTGAAAGTTAAACAATAAAGTAAATACGAAAGCAATGACACACAAACCAATCCAAGCGCGGGTGATTTGAAAGCGAGATCTCATCTGTTTTTGCTCCACTGGGGTCAAAAATTGCCAGCAAGTTCCAATTTTTGTTTAACACATAGCTAGGAGTAGCTACGATAACTTGATCCTGCACCCTGATGTTATTCTCTATTAGAAGGGATTTTCCAGGCGATCGCCAGTGAAGCGATCGTTTTCTCAGTGCTTAGACATGAGTTTCGCTAGGTTCAGGGCTAAATTTTAATGAATTTTTTGTTTTCCGTTTCGGGGCTACTACTGGGAATTTTCGCGATCGCGATCGTACTCTATCTCGTTACCTCTCGTCGCTATCAATCGGCAGAATCAGTTGCCAATTCTTACGACCAATGGACAGCAGATGGTATCTTAGAATTTTACTGGGGTGAACATATTCACCTTGGTTATTACGGTTCGCCACCACAGCGTCAGGATTTTTTAGCCGCTAAAGCTGATTTTGTTCACGAAATGGTACGTTGGGGAGGCTTAGACAAGTTACCCCCCGGTACGACTGTTTTGGATGTTGGTTGTGGAATTGGCGGTAGCAGTCGCATTTTAGCGCGAGATTACGGCTTTTCCGTCACGGGGATTACGATCAGTCCTCAACAAGTTCAACGCGCTACGGAATTAACTCCAGATGGCTTAGACGCTAAATTTGCCGTCGATGATGCGATGTCTCTTTCCTTCCCTGACGCTAGTTTTGACGTGGTTTGGTCGATTGAAGCCGGACCACATATGCCGGATAAAGCCATTTTCGCCAAAGAATTACTGCGCGTTCTCAAGCCTGGAGGTATCCTAGTGGTGGCGGACTGGAATCAACGCGATGACCGTTCCCAACCGCTTAATTTTTGGGAACGTCCGGTAATGCGCCAACTCCTCGACCAATGGTCACATCCAGCTTTTGCTAGTATAGAAGGCTTTGCGGAGCTTTTAGAAGCCACAGGATTAACTGAAGGTGAGGTAGTTACTGCTGATTGGACTGAACAAACGCTTCCTTCTTGGTTCGATTCTATCTGGCAAGGTGTCGCGCGACCAAAGGGATTAGTTAAGTTTGGTGTTTCGGGTTTGATTAAGTCTTTGCGAGAAGTTCCGACAATTTTGTTGATGCGTCTCGCTTTTGGTACAGGGCTTTGTCGATTTGGGATGTTTCGCGCGATTCGAGCCGATGCTTAGTGGGGACTGGGGACTGGGGACTGGAAGGGAGACAAGGGAGATATGGGGGATATGGGGGATATGGGAGAGTAAATGTTGGTAAGACTATAGCTGGTAATTCCCAAAACTGACCACACTTCCAATTCCCCAACACCTCCAATTCCCCCAATACCTCCAATACCTCCCATACCCCCAATTCCCAATCCCCAATTCCCAATCCCCAATTAATGTTCAAAAATATCTTTGAATTGCAGTAAATCTAACTCAACGAAAATGGGTAGAGACTGCATACATTTTTGCGCTAATTCCCAACGTTCCTCTCGCTGAAGCATTGCTGTGAGTTTTTCGCGTATTTCTAGCAAATAACGAACATCGTTAGCAGCATAACTCAATTGTGCTTCGGAAAGATTAGCAGCATTACCCCAATCGGAACTTTGGGAACTTTTATCTAATTCCACGGCGGTTAATTCTTGTACCAAACTTTTTAAACCGTGGCTGGAAGTGTAGGTACGAGCCAGTTTACTAGCAATTTTGGTACAAAAAACTGGGGTGGTCAAAATCCCGAAAGTATGTTGAAGTTGAGCGAGGTCAAAACGAGCAAAATGGAAGACTTTGGTAATATTTTCAGCTTCCATCAGTTTGTGTAAATTCGGGGCGCTAGTTTGTCCTTTGGCGACACGAATCGCGGTAACATAACCTGTAGGGTCGCAAAGCTGAATCAAACAAAGGCGATCGCGTAACGGATTCAAACCCATCGTTTCTGTATCCACCGCTAAAGCCTCAGCTTCGAGATAGCGAGAAAGAGTTGTATCATCAAGATCGCGATCGCACACCTGAAAGTTTTCTAATTCCATCGTCTAAAAGACTCAACGCCGTTTAATAAACACCTGAGTGAAATAATATTCCCCCTGAGCATTCTTCGCCACTCCAATACCACTCACATCGAAATCTCCTTCCATATTTTTCCGATGTCCGTCGCTTTTTATCCAACCCTGTACCGCCTGAGTCACCGGATCTTGATAACCTTGGTTATAAGCGACATTTTCCGCCGCCGCGCGATAAGGAATTGCCTTTTCTACCGCCTTTACCCGTCCTTCAAAGCCCTGGTGAGAAAAAGGAACCTTACCCTGCGCCATTGCTTCACTATGCAAGCGAGATTGTTCGCTAATGCGAGGATCTAATTCTAAAGCAGATAAACCTTTCGATTGACGATATTCATTCACCTGCTGATTAATTGCTTGCTCCAAAGCACTCAAAGAACCCACCGCAGGGCTTTGCGTCGTCGTCGGACTAGCCGCAGGAGCCGAATTCGGTGAGGAAACTGGCGAAACTTCTTCGTAAGCACTACAACCAGCCAACCCACCGAGAACAACAGTAATACCGAGAAATGTAAACCTTTTGACCATTAGTTATTTTTCTTGAGATTCGAGATACTTAGCTACAGTCTGTACATCTTTATCCCCCCTTCCGGAACAATTCAGGACAATTTTCGGACTGCCACTGAGTTGAGGACAAAGTTTTTCCAGGAAAGCCAGAGCATGAGCAGTTTCGAGTGCGGGAATAATCCCTTCCAACTCAGAAACTAATTGTAAAGCGGCGATCGCCTCTCGATCAGTTACACTGTAATACTCTGCCCGACCACTATCTTTAAGATAACTATGTTCTGGTCCAACCCCCGGATAATCCAACCCCGCACTAATAGAATGCGCCTCTATCGGTTGACCTTCCTCATCTTGCAACAAATAGCTCATCGCCCCGTGCAAAACCCCTGGACGACCTTTCGTTAACGTCGCCGCGTGTTTATCAGTCTCCGCACCCTCACCTGCGGCTTCAACACCAATCATCCGTACCGTCGCGTCACCCACAAACTCGTGAAACAAACCCATCGCATTAGAACCACCACCAACACAAGCCAGCAGAATATCCGGTAAACCGCCCCACTTTTCTTCACATTGAGCGCGAGTTTCCACACCAATAATTGCTTGAAAATCGCGCACAATTTGCGGGTAAGGATGAGGTCCTGCTACCGAACCGAGAATATAGTGAGTATTTTCCACATTCGTCACCCAGTCGCGAATTGCCTCAGAAGTAGCATCCTTCAGCGTACCAGTTCCCGCTTCCACAGGCTGAACCGTTGCCCCCATCAAACGCATCCGAAACACATTTAAAGCTTGGCGTTCCATATCATGTACGCCCATATAGATCACGCATTCTAAACCAAAACGAGCGCAAACTGTCGCCGTCGCCACTCCATGTTGACCTGCGCCTGTTTCCGCAATAATGCGCTGTTTACCCATCCGTTTCGCCAACAGAACTTGAGCCAGGGCATTATTAATTTTATGAGCGCCAGTATGGTTTAAATCTTCGCGCTTCAGATAAATTTGTGGCTTTGCTCCATCACGTTGCGCGTAGTGAGCCGAGAGACGTTCGGCAAAATATAATGGGCTAGGTCGTCCCACATAATCAGCAAGTAGTCCTTGTAATTCCGCCTGGAAATCCGCATCATCACAATATTGAGCATAAGCTGCTTCTAACTCGCTCAGAGCAGGCATTAGCGTTTCGGGGACGTATTTACCCCCAAAAATTCCAAAGCGTCCGAGAGCGTCTGGTTGTTGGGTTTGAGTAGATGGAGAAATTGGAGTTGTGGTCACGGTTACGGTCAAATATTACTAACAAGTCTCTATTATAGAATTTGAGGTTGTCTTCGGAGAAAAACTCAGTTTTAATTGATTAAGTTATTTTCATTATGTCTGCAAAGCGTAACTCTAACCAAAATCAGAAAAACCGGGCTGTTTACCAAGAATTCGGCACTCCAGATAATTCTGCGGCTTTTGAAAGAGCCGTTCCCGAATTACCACCAAATCAACAAGATTTGCGCGTCCAAGCTACTAAGTCGGGACGTAAGGGTAAAGTTGTTACTGTGGTTACGGGTTTCCAATGTCAGCCGGAAACTTTGGCTATGTTGGTTAAACAGTTGAAAACTCAGTGCGGTAGTGGTGGTACGGTTAAGGAAAATACGATTGAAATTCAAGGGGAACATAAGCAGAAAATTCTCGATATTTTAACTAAGTTGGGTTACAAGGCTAAGATTAGTGGTGGCTGATTAATGTGTTTGTCTCAGCATCATTTTTTTTAGTCTCGCGCTAAGACGCTAAGACGCTAAGAAAGGCGCTAATATTTGTTTGATTTTGTTATAATTTTCTGAAGTTAGTTTATCGTATTAATGATCATGGAATCACGATCGCGAGAAGATTTTCCTTTGTCTAATTCTGAGAAGATGACAAATGAGGAGGATTTGATGAATTTGTCTGAAGATTGTCCAAATCATAGCAACTCTAATGAATCTAGGGAAAATTCCCGATTTGGTAATAAAAATGAGCTAAAAAATAAGCCTTTGTATGAAATTGCTGATTTTGATGAAGCTTGGAAATTATATTTAGCTTCTGAGAAAGAATGGGAGGAGGTATATCGTCGTCTTGCAGATTCCTAAATTTCTTTCTCTTGAGCAAGTTATTGACATTCATCAACGTCAAATTGACATATTTGGTGGTACTGCGGGGATTAGAGATAAAGGTTTATTAGTGTCTGCACTTGCTCAACCGCAAGCTAGTTTTTTTGGTGAACTTTTACATCCAACTATTCACGAACAAGCTGCGGCTTATTTGTTTCATTTGGCGAAAAATCATCCTTTTATTGATGGAAATAAACGTACTTCTTTTGCGGTTACGGTTGTTTTTCTCGGCTTGAATGGTTATCGTCTTAATCTTGTTTCGGTAGATGCTTATAGTTTGGTGATTCAAGTAGCTACTGGAGCAATAAGTAAAGCGGAGTTAGCGCTTTTTTTAGAAGCAAATATTCAGTTTTTATCTGGTTAAAAAAAGTAATTAATGTTAGATATTTTTTGTTAAATAATGGTAAAAAAAATATCTTTTAATGATTATTCTGAGCTATTTTCTAGAAGTTCTACATCTTCGTAAATTAAAGAAATAGGACAGTGAAAGTCTACGCTAGTTAAGTGAATTTCTAAGTTTGATTCTGTGGTGGTTATTTCATCAGCCGCGTAAGGAGTAAGTTCCCATTTGTTGTTTTCGTTGAATCGA
Source organism: Oscillatoria sp. PMC 1068.18 (assembly GCA_035968095.1). GTDB lineage: Bacteria > Cyanobacteriota > Cyanobacteriia > Cyanobacteriales > SIO1D9 > IIICB1. The sequence continues at coordinate 11,423 of JAWQFW010000037.1, read as the reverse complement.
TAACATTCGATGTTGATTGTTTCTGGATCGATGAGGATGTATTCTTTTAAAGTATTAATACGACGATAATGTTTAAATTTGTCACCTCTGTCGAATGCTTCGATACTAGGAGAAAGAATTTCGATAATTAAACAAGGATGATAAACTAATTTACGGGCGGTTTGGTCGCGAATATCGCACGTTACCATGATGTCAGGATAATGAAAGGGTCCTTGTCGAGATACACCTAATTTCGCATCTGCCATGAATACTTTACATCCTTTTTGGCGTAGGTGAATTTTTAGGGCGGAAGCTAGGTTAAGTGCGATAGAATTATGAGGTAGGGTTCCCCCTGTCATAGCGTAAACTTCGCCGTTGATATATTGGTATTTAAGTGGTTGTTTTGCTTCCCATTCTAGGTATTCTTCGGGAGTCATGGGAGGAAGTTCGAGACTAGCAATCATAATAGTGAATAATGATCGAGTTATGAAGATTTAAGATGTTTAGCCCGCCAAGGCGGGCTATTGAAACTTGGTTGAATTACAATTAGAAGTTGGTGTGATTAGCGATCGCGTTTTTCATTTTCTCGATAACTTCGGTGACAGATATTGCGCCCAGTTCGCCAGCCGCACGAGTGCGTATACTAAGGGTATTATTCTCTACCTCTTTTGCACCAACTACAGCCATCATCGGAATTTTATCTTTCTCAGCATTCCGAATTGCTTTACCCAGTCTTTCTCCACTGGTATCGACTTCCGCGCGAATTCCTTCAACTCGCATTTTCGCAGCTATTTCTTTAGCATAACTTAATTGTGGATCGCTGACACAAACTAAGCGAATTTGCACTGGTGCTAACCACAAAGGAAAATCGCCAGCATACTCTTCAATCAGAATACCAATAAGTCGCTCTAAAGAACCAAAAGGTGCGCGATGAATCATTACCGGACGCTGACGAGAACCATCTTCAGCTACATATTCTAACTGAAAACGTTCCGGTAAATTATAATCTACTTGGACAGTTCCTAATTGCCATTCGCGTTCCAAAGCATCTTGGAAGATAAAATCAAGTTTGGGACCGTAAAAAGCCGCTTCACCTAAAGCTTCAAAATGATCCATTCCCAACTTCTCAACTGCGCGACGAATTGCACCTTCAGCTTGGTTCCAAACTTCATCACCACCGATATACTTATCGGAATTCGGGTCGCGGAAACTCAATCTAGCTTTAAAATTACTCAATTGTAAAGCTTTGAATACTGAGAGAATTAAATCGACGACATTGAGAAATTCCTCATCAAGTTGATTAGGAGTAACAAACAAGTGAGAGTCATCGACAGTAAAACCGCGAACTCTAGTTAAACCACCCAACTCACCTGATTGTTCGTAGCGATAAACCGTCCCAAATTCTGCCAAACGCATTGGTAATTCGCGATAAGAACGCAATTCGCTTTGATAAATTTGGATGTGAAAAGGACAGTTCATCGGTTTGAGAACAAAGCCTTGTTCCGCTTGCAAATCAGCTTGTGATTCTGCCATCATCGGGAACATATCTTCTTGATAAGTTTGCCAATGTCCAGAAACTTTAAACAAGTCTACCTTGGCGATATGAGGAGTAACTACCGGAAGATAACCGCGCTTGAGTTGTTCTTGCTTGAGAAAATCTTCGAGTAGCGATCGCAAAATTGTTCCTTTCGGAGTCCACATCGGTAAACCCGGACCGACGCGATCGCTAAACACAAACAGCCCTAATTCTCTCCCCAATCGGCGATGATCGCGCCGCAGAGCCTCTTCTTTCCGGCGTTTGTACTCGGCTAGCTGTTCGGGAGTTTCCCACGCTGTACCGTAAATACGCTGCAACTGAGCGTTCTTCTCATCGCCCCGCCAGTACGCCCCAGCAACGCTTTCTAGGTCGAAAGCTTTCGGATGGAGTTCTTTGGTATTTTCGATGTGCGGACCTGCACACAAGTCCCACCAATCCTCACCCAGATGATAAATAGTAATCGGTTCTTCGATTCCGGCGAGAATTTCCAGCTTATAAGGTTCGTTGAGTTCCTGAATACGTTGTTCGGCTTCTTGGCGACTTACTTCTTCGCGTACTACCGGAAGTTTCCGCTTGATAATTTTGATCATCTCTTTTTTGATCTGCTTCAAGTCTTGTTCCGTAAAGGGTTCCGGAGTATCGAAGTCATAGTAAAAACCAGATTCAGTCCAAGGTCCAATTGTCACTTGGGCTTGGGGAAATAATTTTTGTACCGCCATCGCCATGACGTGGGAAGCGGTGTGACGAATTTTTTTGAGAGATTCCGACTCGCTGGTGCGCGGTAGTCGGATTTGCTCCTGTAATTCCGGAGCAGATTCAGCAGCAACCATAACTGTGATAATTTAATGATTTTGTTTGGTAACGTTTTCCATGATACTAGGGGCGTAGGTTCGTATTTGCCTCGCGATCGCCTTGCAAATCTTAAAAAAAACTTACATACTGTTAAATATTGTAAAGAGAGTTAAGATTAAAGCTGAGATCGCAAATTTCAAGTTTAGTTGATGACCCTTTCGCAACCGTCGGAAAACAAACTGCTCAAAGCAGTGTTGGAACCGTTATTAAACGACTTCCAAGATTGGTTTGAGCGATCGCGTAATTTATTAGAAAATGAGAAAATTATCTTTCTCAGTGACGAAGAACAAGAGGAATTGCTGAAACGGCTAAAAAACGCCCAGCAAGAAGTCCGTGCCGCTAAAATGTTGTTTAAGGCTACAGGTGGTCAAGCAGGAATTGACACGGCGACTTTAATTCCGTGGCATAATTTGGTTACTCAGTGCTGGCAAGTGTCGATGCGCTGGCGTTCTCTGAAAAACCCGCAAAGCAACCAAGCTATCAAATCAAAGCACAAACTTTGATCCCCAAGACTGAGGAATAACAAAGATTTACTTTGATAAGCTAAATTGACGGCTCAAAATTAGAGTCAATTTTTTTAAATTCGACTATAAATATACCAATCTTTAAAAATTTTGTTGGAGGAAAGTTTTCACAATGTTACATCTACTTTACATTCTGGCTTTTACGATTATTGCCTTTTTAGCAGTTAGTAATTTAATTCGGAGCCTAATTACTATTAGTAGTGACTCAAATCGTTATTACCAATCACCAGGAAAATCCTCTACAGGTAGTAACGGCGGTTTCGGACACTCTGTTTATTCTCGCTCTGGAAATGTTCCTCATCCAGAGTTGCTAGATGCAACGGGTAAACCAATTGACGAACCACTTTTGGTCATGCGTTCTGTCTCTGTAGAAGATGCTCGTCAACAACTCGATTCAATCTACAATTCTTCTCCTAGTAATTGGACTGCGGAAACAGAGGAATAAAGAGCGGCAAAATTAGCATTTCCTAGTTTACTAAATATAAAAATCTGGTAGAAAAGCTTAAGCATTTTTACTGAACGATAGCCTCAATCTTCAGTTAAGGATTGAGGTTAATTATTGGCAATAAATATGAGGAAATGTTCGGTAGCGCTGGCACTCACAGAGTTCAAGACATTTTGCTCGAAAGTAACTAACTTTTCCGGAAATATAGGATTCGTAACTACTCCTAAATACGGTTCAAAACCAAAATTTTAGTAGTTGTAGGAAAAAAAGTAGCTAATATCTAGCTTAATGCGGATTTATAATTAAGAGCATAAATTTTAAACTCAACTATGTACTCTCAGTGTTGGTGTTACAAAATTGAGTTATATTCTTACTTTATTAGTTATTGGTCTGGTCTTACTTTTTGTGACACTCGGTTCAGGTTGGATTTCTCGTATCCCTCTTTCTTATGCGATTATTTACCTGATTGTGGGTATTTTTCTGGGACCTCAAGGTCTTGGTATTATTGACTTACGACCGGACGCACATTTTCTGGAACGGATGACAGAAATGGTCGTAATTATCTCAGTTTTTGGCTGTGGTTTAAAAATGAATCGACCGCTAAAATTAGGTTGTTGGCAAACACCGATTCGACTACTCGGTTTTTTAATGCCAATTTCCATTTTAGCGATCGCCGCGATCGCTCATTGGCTTTTGGGGATGGGCTGGGGAGAAGCCGTTTTACTCGGTGCAATCCTCGCTCCCACCGACCCAGTTTTAGCCTCCGAAGTACAACTCGCTCACGTCCAAGATCGAGATGAGTTACGTTTTGGTTTAACCTCTGAAGGCGGCTTAAATGACTCTCTCGCCTTTCCTTTCGTTTATTTTGGTTTATTTTGGTTTAAAGACTCTAACTTGGATAACTGGTTTAAACAGTGGGTCTTAATCGATTTAATTTGGGCGATCGCTGCGGGCGTAGTCATGGGAATTCTCGTCGCTAAAGCCATAATTTGGCTCGACGACCAACTCCAACGCTTCCGTGAAGTAGACAATCTCATGGAAGATTTTGTTGCTCTCAGCACAATTTTACTCACCTATTCCCTAACTGAATTAGTCAACGGTTACGGTTTTCTCGCTGTTTTTGTCGCTGGATTAGTCGTACAACGTCGTTATTTCGACACCGAAAAACGCATTTCCCAACTTGAATTTACCGAACAAATCGAAAAATTACTTGAGGTTGCCACTCTTTTACTTTTGGGAGGATTACTGTTAATCGATCCTGTTTTAAAATTTGGTGGCGAAGCTTTAATCTTAGCCGCTTTGCTCTTATTTATTATCCGTCCTCTTGGCGCTTGGATTAGCACTATCGGGACTCGTTTACCAATCCCCACCCGTTTATTATTTGGTTGGTTTGGTATTCGTGGCGTTGGCTCTCTTTATTACTTAACTTATGCTTTGGGTAAAGGTTTAAAAGGAGAACCAGCCGAAGAAATAGCTTGGCTTACTTATCTGGTTATTTTGTGTTCTATAATTCTGCATGGCTTCAGCGCTACACCAATTATGAAATGGTATCAAAGCCACATCGAAAGTAATCGTTCTCTAGAGTCTAATTAGATAACCATTGTTATTTAATTTCAATTTCTCTACTGGTCATTGTTTACTCAAATGAAAACAAATCGTTCTCTAGAGTCTAATTAGATAACCATTGTTGCTTAATTTCAATTTCTCTACTGGTCATTGTTTGCTCAAATAAATTCGTTGGCAATGCTTGCTCTACAGCCCAAATACCAGGTTTATGTAACTTACCAGCTAACAAAAGTTGAGCAATACTTCCCGTACCGCAACCCGCAGAAGTTGCGGTATTTTCGTGTACTAAAGTTGAGCAATAACTTGACATTTTACCATCTTTATGACCTTGAACTTCGGAACGAATCGCAACACCAATTCCACTAAACTTATCAGTAACAGCAGTCATTTGATAAGAGACGCGAGAAAGAAATTCCACCCCAGCCGCACTGGTAATCCAAGACTTAGGAAAAACATGAGCCGCAATCCAAGTAAGATGATTATAAAAATCCGGTACAGAACCAAATTTAGTAATAATATTTTTCGCCTTAAAAGACTCAGCAAACGTATATGTTTCCGGCATATCGAACCAATAAACACCAGTTTTGCCGTAAGGTTGAGGAAAAGAGACTGTTTCGCGATCGCTATAAGGTAACACTTCTTGCCATTGACCATCTAGCCATGCGGAAAAAGGCTTTTGTAGCCCCAAAAATGTCGTTCGCATCACCGTCAAACCAGCACCACCTGAACCCGCAACCACGTAAGATAAATGGATCGTTTCTACTTCATCAAACTGCTCAACTCCTTGACGTACCATACTATTAGAAATACCCGGAAAAATTCCTGTATTTAAAATTGCTGTGACTCCCGCAGCTTCAGCTTCCGGTCGATACTTAACTACATGATTATAAAATGAGCGATGATCGCTAACATCAACATAATTTACTTGCTTCTGCAAACAAATTTGAAGCACTCGTCCATCGCGATGATGAAAAGGTCCCGCGCAGTGAGCTACTAAATCAACTTCAGCAATTGTTCGTTCCAATTCAGCAAGATTATCTAAATCTAAAGCTAAATATTGCAAGCGAGGATTCGCTGATTTTTTCCCGCTTACTGACCTCCCAGTGGCGATAATTTCGGCATCAGTATGCTTTAATAAATCTTGCGCGACGCTGCTTCCGATTCTTCCCGTGCCTCCGAGAATTAAAACTTTTTTATTCATTGGCTTTTAGTAATTTAATGTTAATTTTTTTGCGAGGGTAGCGAGACTAAAAAAAGCTGACTTTTCATAGTCTCGTCTTACCAGAATAATTACAAAATACCAAAAACCGAGCGCATTGCAGAACTAACTGAACTTTGTGCTTCTTTAATTTTCTGAGCAAATGGTTGTTCAGAGTTCAAGAAAACACGAGCGCAGTTACGCCCAGGCATTCCCGAAATTGAACCGCCTGGGTGAGTTCCGGCACCAGACAAGTATAAACCCTTAATGGGGGTTTTGTAGTTTGCAATTTCTGGCAACGGACGGAAGAAAATCATTTGGTCTAGGGTCATGTCAATGTGGTAATAGTTACCTTTATATGCGCCCAGACGTTCTCCTAATTCTGCCGGACTTTCGACCCGACGAGCCATAATTGAGTTTTTCACATTGGGGGCATAATCTGCTAATTTATCAATGACGCGATCGGCTACTTTGTTTTTCAGTTCATCTGTCCAACCAGTACCATTTAAACCTGTTCCTTCTGCACCAGCAATTTGATAAGGAGCGAAAAATTCGATCCACAAAGTATGTTTTCCTTCGGGAGCCATTGAGGGATCGAGAACTGTGGGAACATCAAGATACATCGAGGGATTTTGGTCAGGAATTTCGCCCATTTGAGCTAAAGCGTGTGACTTTTCGACATGATTAACTGAATCAGCAATTAAGATCGAACCAATTAAATATTCATCTCGGTGATTGTAAGCTTCAAAGCGTAAAGGTTCGGATAAAGCACAATCAATTTTGAGGATGGTTTCGTTGTTGTTAACAATTTTTCGGTCTAGACGGTGACGTAGTTTTTCGTCAGCCGCATCTAAGTCACTAGGTTCGACTAATTGAAGGAATAAACGTTTGGCATCGATGTTAGAAATTACGCCTTTATTTGCCCGATATTCTTGACCTCCTGCGACTCGGACACCGATCGCGCGTCCGTCTTCAATGATCACGTTTTTCACACTTTGCTCAGTGAGAATTTTGCCGCCTTTAGCTGTGACTAAATTGACTAAAGCTTGAGTCAGTGCGCCTGTACCACCACGAGGTCTTGCCATCCCTGGTTTATGACGCATTGCCATCATAATCGCCCCAATCGAAAGTCCTTTTTGGGAGGGAGGTGCGCCAATTTCAGCCGCGAGTCGGGCTAAGGGTGCTTTGACGATTTCGGTGTCGAACCATTCACCGAGTAAATCTTCTGGAGAGGTGAGCATGGTGCGGACAAAATCGAGAATTTTGTCGGTTGTACCGAGGACGGAAAGTAAGTCTTTGAGTTTTTCGAGGTCGTAGTTACCTGCAATATCGATAATTGATTTTGGTGGTGCGTTGAACATGGGCGCGATCGCGTTCATGATTCGCTGCCAATAATCGATAAATTCGCCATATTTTTGTGCGTCGCGATCGCTATAGCGGGCAATCTCCGCACAAGTTGCTTCTACTGATTGATGTGCGAGAAAATACTTACCATCAGGATGAGGACAAAATACTACTGGGTCGCAATAAAGATACTCTAATCCATATTTAGCCAGTTCTAATTCCTCAACTACTGGACCGAGATGAATAAATTCATGGTCGATCGCGCAAAGGTTAAACTTGAAACCAGGAGCCTGCTGTGGCATTACTTCTTCGGTTGTTGCTGCACCGCCGGGAACTGAGCGCTTTTCCAGTAGTAAGACGCTATATCCGGCTTTGAGGAGGTAAGCGGCACATACTAGCCCATTGTGACCAGCGCCGATAACAATTACATCATAAGCTTCCATTAATTTTGCCCTCGGTTTGATGTGACTAATTTTTTTGAGAGTTAAGAATGTTTAATTTAACTTGACTTTCACTCAATTGCTATTTGTAGTGACAACAATTTGCCAGACCACTTTCTTGTTTATAAAGTAAGTTCGAGTAAGTTCCATCTCCCGCAGGCAAGAATTTGTTGTTGGGGATTGGTAAGTAGAGAGGGGAAACAAAACAAACAGCAGAACGGATAAACTGGTAAGCGATCGCCAAACATAGGTAAGAACTCTTCACTGAAAACTGAGAGGCGATCGCTACTAATCACCAATTAACGACGATCGCATCCTCAGTTATACTGGCAAAGTTACCAGTATTTTTTCTAGGTTAATGAGTACGTTTTATGAGTTCTAACCTTAAAATTTTTCAACCTTCCGGAATTTTAGATGGCACGAAAGCTAGTGAATTTCGCCAGCAGATTAGCGAAAGTGTCGAAAATGGAGCCAAGATTGTTTTAGTAGATTTCCAAAAAGTTACCTTTATGGATAGTTCAGGATTAGGTGCATTGGTACTAGCCTTAAAAAGTGTCCGTTCTGGTAATAGCAAGTTGTATATCTGTTCAATTAACGATCAAATCAGAATGTTGTTTGAACTAACAAGTATGGATCGTGTGTTCGAGATTTATGCTAACCGACAGGAATTCGAGAAAGAAATTTTGTCGGAAAAATAAACATTTAGGTCAGGCAAAAGTAGTTGCCAAAATCAGCAGTTGATAACTTTAAGAGAAATCAATTTGCATTAAAGAAACATCGTCATCTAAGACTTCATGTGGATTGAGCAATTTAATTTCTTCGATAATTAGGTCAAGATGGCGATTGGGTAATTTTTGATACTCCTGTAACTTGTCGATAAAATTATCCAACCCCCAAACAGCACCGTCAGGTTGGTTAATTTCATAAATTCCATCGCTAAAAATATAGAGGCTAGTAGAGTGAGTAACTTTAATTTGAGCATCAACATATTCAGCGTCTGGGAACATCCCGACAGGAAAACCAGGAGTTTTCAAATCTTGCCGATGAATACCCATTATTGGTTGCGAGCGAAGTAAGATCGCTGGGGGATGTCCGGCACTAGCATAAACTAACTTGCGGTTTTTGATATTGTAAACTCCGTACCAAATCGTAAAATATTTGTCATTGCGCTGAGTCATTTGAAAAGCGTGGTTCAAACCGCCCAAAACAGCACTAGGTTGATGGTAATCAACTTGGGGTAAGCCTCGCGATCGCAGTAAATTTAAAACTGAAAGCGAAGGTAAAGCCGCCCGTAAACCGTGTCCGGAAACATCAAGGAGATACATCGCCAAATGGCTTTCATCCAGCCAAAAATAATCAAAACTATCTCCACCAAGCTGAGAAGAAGGAATAAAGCGCACATCGATAGTTACAGGGGGTTCAGTCAACGGTTCTGGCAAAATTGAACAAACATATTCTGCGGCTTCGGCTAACTCAGCTTCGAGCAATTGCTTTTGTTGATTCAAATCCGAGGCAAGTTCATGTTGTCTCAATCCCGAACGGACTCTCGCGAGTAACTCGTACATTTCGATTGGTTTACACAGAAAATCATCTGCACCAGCATCCAAACCTTTAACGCGATCGTCAATCGAACCTAAAGAGGTGAGCAAAATAAAAAAAGTGGTGGAAAGTTTTGGGGTAGCTTTGACGTGGCGACAAACTTCTAAACCAGTTAAGCGGGGCATGATCCAGTCACAAATAATCATTGCCGGACAGATTTGTCGCGCCAATGCCAAACCTTCCTCACCATCGCTAGCCACTGTCACCTCGTAACCTTGTTTGGCTAAAGCTCGCTTGAGCAAAAGTTGAATTCCGGGGTCATCATCAATTATTAGTATTTGAGCCATGACTTTGAGAGCAAAATAATACCATACCTAAGCTAAACTAGATTGGTTGTCAAAACAGTCGGTGCGATCGTAGCAGGAAATCGATCTTATTGTTATCAAGATGAGAGGCTTTGGGCAATTGAATCTCCTCCAACAAATTATTTTAAAATTTTCTAGCAATTTAAAGGCATTAGACGAGGTTTTAAATTGGTTCGAGCAACTGAATCAACCCTCGATTCCGAAAAAAGATTGGTTACAGTGTCAATTAGCTTTAGCAGAAGGTTTTACTAATGCTGTTCGCCATGCTCATAAAGGACTCCCAGATGATACCCTGATTGAAGTTGTGGCTATCCTTTACGACGATCGCATTGAAATTCAGGTCAGAGACGGCGGACCTCCTTTTGATTTGGAAACAGAAATTGCAAAACAGCTTGACCAACCGGAAAAACATAAACAACCGGAAAAATTTAAGGGCGGTGGTAGGGGGCTGATAATTTTATCGAAAATAGCTGATTGCTTAACTTACAGACGTACTGAAGACAACCGTAACTGTTTAAAAATAGTCAGATTTTATTCTCCCATTAAATCGGAGCCTGTTTTATGAGCCAAAACGCACCAGTAGTTTCTGTGGAGTGGCTGTGGGAAAATCGCGAAAATCCCCAAGTGGCGATCGCTGATTGTCGCTTTCGCTTGCACGACCCAAGTTGGGGATACCAGCAATATATTTTGAGCCATATTCCACGAGCTTATTACCTCAATTTGGATCGAGATTTATCTAGTCAGGTCGCTAAACATGGCGGTCGTCATCCTTTACCTAACCCAAAAATTCTAGCGCAAAAGTTAGCCACTATGGGAATTAACCTCGGTGAAACCTTTGTGGTTGCTTATGATGATTTTAACTTTGCTTTTGCTGCCCGTCTGTGGTGGCTACTACGCTATCTTGGTCACGAAAGAGTTGCTATACTCAATGGTGGTTGGTCTGCTTGGTTACAAGGAGGATATCCGGTGACTCAGGTAATACCTGAATCGCTATCAGGAAGTTTTTCCCCTCAACCGATTTCGCAGAAAATTGCCGCGCGAGAAACAGTTCTTTCTCGCAAAGATTTACCAGGAACTATACTGGTTGATTCTCGCTCCCCCTCTCGCTATCTTGGCGAAACAGAACCTCTTGACCCGATTGCTGGTCACATTCAGGGGGCAGTAAACTTCCCTTGGGAACAGGTTTGCAACTCGTCTGGCTATTTACGACCTTTACCGGAACTAAAACAGCGCTGGAGTGATCTCGACCAAGCTGAGGAAATTATCGTTTATTGTGGTTCTGGTGTCACTGCTTGCGTTAATCTCCTTTCTCTGGAGTCCGTAGGTATTAAAAATGCCTTACTCTATCCTGGTGGTTGGAGCGATTGGTGTTCTTATCTAATTTAGTTCTCATTAGATGCTTCTGCTATGAAAACTCTTATTAGTTCTTTTCCTGACTAAGTTTAACTGTCAGCTAGGAACTTGTCTGCTGCTAATATTTTTTGTTTCTAAATTTGCTTTTATGGAAAAATCTCTACCTATTTTTGCTCTTAGTTGAATTCTCATCTCTTCACTAATTACTAATTTATTTCGCTTTACCCTTGGTAAGAAACAAAATTTTTTGCCAATAGGACTTTTTCATTTAAGATAACAAT
>JAWQFW010000036.1:0-28057 GCA_035968095.1 Oscillatoria sp. PMC 1068.18 | reverse complement strand
GTTTTTGCCAAAATCTGCAAATATTAGTTATTAGCCATGATTATAATTCAAGGAAAAAATCCGCTTGCCATTATCGTCTTAACAGTTATGATTTAGGTAGTTATTTAATTCCTAACTCAGCCACTCAGTTACTCGCGATGCAAGGAACAACCGATTCAATTATTCAAGATTTAGTGCTAATTGGTGGTGGACACAGCCACGCGATCGCGCTTTTGATGTGGGCTATGTCTCCTCTCCCCGGTATTCGCATAACTCTCATCAGTGATACTATCAATACTCCCTACTCCGGAATGTTACCTGGTTTGATTGCAGGTTTCTACACTTTCGACGAATCTCATATTGATTTACAACGTCTTTCTCGTTTCGCAAATGCACAATTTTATCTTGACAAAGCTATTGGTTTAGACTTAAATAAAAATCAAGTTATTTGTCATACTCATCCTCCGGTTTACTTTGATTATCTATCAATTGATATTGGCAGCACTCCTACCACAACTTCTGTATCTGGCGCAGCAAAATACGCAATTCCTGCTAAACCTGTACCGCAATTTCTCCAAGCTTGGAATAGTTTACTTGCCGAAGTAAAAAAACAGCCCAATAAATCTCTTTCTCTAGGGATTGTCGGTGGAGGTGCAGGAGGTGTAGAATTAGCTCTAAATGCTCAAACTCATCTCGAAAAATTCAGCCAACGAAATAATTTAACTATTCATCTTTTCCATCGCGGTCAAGAATTATTAGCTCATCACAATAATTGGGTCAGCAAACGCTTAGAAAAAATTTGCCGAAGTCGTCAAATTCAACTACATTTACAGACAAATGTAACTGAAGTTTTACCAGATAAAATTGTTTGCGAATCTGGATTAAAAGTTGACTGCGACTGCACAATTTGGGTAACACAAGCATCTGCACCAAATTGGCTTGCAAATTCTGGATTAGCTACTGACTCGAAAGGTTTTATTTTAGTTAAAGATACGCTGCAATCTGTTTCTCATTCGCACATTTTTGCGGCTGGTGATATTGCGACGATGGAAAATTATTTTCGTCCTAAAGCTGGTGTATTTGCAGTGAGAATGGGGAAACCGTTGTTCACAAATTTGCAGCGAATTATTACAGGCGAATCTCTCCTTAGTTATCAGCCGCAAAAGCGTTATCTAGGTTTAATTGGAACTGGAGATAAAAGCGCGATCGCGTCTTGGAGTGTCTTTGGCTGGCAATCCTCTGCTTTCTGGGTTTGGAAAGATTACATTGACCGCAAGTTTATGGCTCGATTCGATAATTTACCTGCAATGAATGCTAATTTTAAGCAAAAAAAAATTAATCAAAAACTATTGTTAAATAATGAAGTGATGCACTGTGCAGGTTGCGGTGCAAAAGTAAGTAATAACGTTTTAGAAAAAGTTTTTCAACAGCTAAATATTAACCAGAAAGATAATGTTGTTGTCGGCTTAAATTCACCCGACGATGCAGCAGTAATCTCTGTCCCCAAAAATAAACTTATTGTGCAGACAGTTGATTATTTTCGGAGTTTGATTAACGATCCTTTCATTTTTGGTCAAATTGTCACGAATCACTGTCTTAACGACATTTTTGCAATGGGTGCTAAACCGCAAACAGCTTTAGCAATAGTGACCCTTCCCTACGCAGCCCAAAAAAGTAGTGAAACAACTCTTTTGCAACTACTTTCTGGGGCAATTCAAGTCTTAGAAAACTCTGAAGCTACGTTGGTTGGTGGTCACACAACCGAAGGAACAGAACTAGCTTTTGGTTTAGCTTGTAATGGTTTAGGAGAAGCTGATAAATTATGGCGTAAAACTGGAATGAAACCAGGAGAATTGCTGATTATCACCAAAGCAATTGGTACAGGTACTCTTTTCGCCGCCGATATGCGCTATCAAGCTAAAGCTAGCTGGATTAAAACAGCAGTTGACTCGATGTTACTGAGTAATCAAGAAGCAGCAAAAATTTTTCGGGAATATTCAGCAACAGCTTGCACCGATATTACCGGATTTGGTTTATTAGGACATTTGCTAGAAATGGTAAAAGCTTCGGGCTTTGGTGTAGAATTAGAGCTAGAAACTATTCCAATTTTGCCTGGGGCGATTGAAACAATAAAACAAGGAATTATGAGTTCTTTACAACCCCAAAACCTGCGGGTTGCAAGTTATTTAGAAAATGCCGAGCAATTTAGCCATTTAGCCACATATCAGTTGCTTTTCGATCCGCAAACCTCTGGTGGTTTGTTAGCAACAATTCCGGAGGAAAAAGCTAAAGATTGTCTAAAGAATTTGCAAGCTGCGGGGTATCGAGAATCTAGAATTATTGGTAGAGTCAGGGAAAATACGGATCGAGTAAAGACGATTAGCGCGGTAGCACCAGCGCTAAAGGTAATCTTACTGAAATAGCAAAATTAAAAATAATTATCCCTCAGATGTTGCGAAATTAAAAAGTTCTGGGCAAAATAAGAATAACCTTTAGCAGCGAGCATCTATCTATGGATAGAAAATTTAATCGTCACTTAGCCTTCTTTACTATTTGTGCCACATTAGGCATCATTTTTGGTGGTGTCTCCAGTCAAGCACAAATTAATCAATGTGTGAGCGAACCAACCGAAGAATGTGTCACCAAACATCCGTTGATGAGACAGCTAGAAGGAATGAGTTTTGGTTTAATCGCGGGAGTAACTGCGGGTATAGGCGCTACCTGGAAAATGTGGCTCAAAGAAGATTAGTCAAGCATTGCTGACAATATAGTGGGAGAGATTGTTGGTAGCGATCGCCTTTTGGTTGCTTTACCAGATACAATAGCCCATTAGTCGTTTTTCTATCGTGAGAAATTTATGGGTCGCGCCAATAAAGTTGTACTTGCATATTCTGGTGGAGTTGATACCTCAGTTTGTATTCCCTACCTCAAAGAAGAATGGGGAATAGACGAAGTAATCACCTTAGCCGCCGATTTAGGTCAAGGAGAAGAACTCGGTCCAGTCCAGGAAAAAGCTTTAAAATCGGGAGCTTTAGAATCCTTAGTTATTGATGGGAAAGAAACCTTCGCCAAAGAATTCGCTTTTGCCGCGATTAAAGCCAACGCGCTGTATGAAAATCGCTATCCCCTTTCCACTGCTTTAGCTCGTCCGTTAATTGCGAAAATGCTAGTTGAAGCAGCCCATAAATACGGAGCAGATGCAGTCGCACATGGTTGTACAGCTAAAGGAAACGACCAAGTGCGTTTTGATGTGGGGATTATGTCACTCGACCCGAATATTAAAGTGCTAGCACCTGCAAGAGAATGGGGAATGACACGGGAAGAAACGATCGCTTACGGCGAAAAATTTGGCATTCCCGCACCCGTGAAAAAGTCTTCTCCTTACAGTATCGACCGTAACTTACTCGGTCGCTCAATTGAAGCAGGTCCACTGGAAGATCCGATGACCGAACCACCAGCAGAAATCTTTTTAATGACCAAAGATTTAGCTGAGACACCAGATCAACCAGAATACGTCGATATTCGCTTTGAAAAAGGCGTTCCCACCAGCCTCAACGAGCAAAATCTCGACCCCGTAACTTTAATCAGCCAACTCAACGAATTAGTTGGTAAACACGGCTACGGACGCATCGACATGATGGAAAATCGTGTCGTCGGGATTAAATCGCGGGAAATCTACGAAGCACCAGCTTTGCTCGTCTTAATTAACGCTCACCGCGACTTAGAAAGTCTCACTCTTACCGCCGATGTCACCCAATACAAACGCGGAATTGAAGACACCTATGCTCAATTAATTTATCGCGGCTTGTGGTACAACCCTTTAAAAGAAGCCCTCGACGCTTTTATTGACAAAACCCAAGAGCGAGTTACGGGTACTGTCCGAGTCAAGTTGTTTAAAGGTAACGCCACCATTGTCGGACGTAAATCAGAAAATTCGATTTACGCCCCTGACTTAGCTACCTACGGTGCTGGGGACAAATTCGACCACAAAACCGCAGAAGGCTTTATTTATATTTGGGGACTACCTACCAGAGTTTGGTCAGAGAAAACTAGAGGTTAACCTCGTCAGGGGTAATCTTGTTGTAGTTGCCCCTGAGAGAATTTCCCTAGGCGGAGATTTCCTGAAATTGAGCGTAAATCTCCAGTTAACAATCTCGATTCATCTAGGGAAAAAACTTAAGTGAGTTTCTCTAGTTTGACTGAAGATAGCAGCATGAATTGCGGCTTTTAACTTGATTAACTTCTGGTGTCAGTAATTGAATTAAGGATCATGATCTTTTCCCAGATGATTAAAGCCGCGATCAAACTGCTCAAGGTTTCGGTGTAAATGTTGAAAATCTCGCTTGACGGCAGCGCGTTTTGTGGCAGACTATCTCGTTCCAGTGACAATAAAAGTAAGCTCATTAATTTCTCTGGTGAGACAGAATTCTTAAAATCAGGTCATTTAGTAACAAGTAGAAGCAACAGAAGGATTTTATTTTCTGGATTGATCGGTAGCGATCGCCGGAAATTTGCTGAACTACGGTCATCCTTACTGTCAACTTGTCGATCTCCAAACCAGCTTTTCGGCAAATTGACGAGTCGAATACCTACCTAAAATTTCAAGGTTATTCTAAACTAATTGACAATGGCTGTGCCGACCTAACGCTACTCGAAAATTCTCCAGATGCTTGAGGTATGGAACCAAAATGAGTGCTGAGTCTACTTGTAAAACTAAAGAAAGGCTACAGGAACGAGATCAACTGTTTATGAAAAACTCTCTTGATCGTTCAGAGACAATTTTAGGCGATCGCTATCGGTTGCTGAGTAAACTCAATTCTCCAGGCTCCTCTAATGGTTCCCGAAGCATGAGTAGAGGGATCGGCTCTACTTATCTCGCAGAAGATTTACATACGTGCAATCAACTATGTGTTTTAAAGGAATTACTTCCTCAAGTTCAAGATGCTTCGCTTCTGGCTCAAGCTCAGGAAAAGTTACGGGTGCAAACAGATTTTCTGTTTCGCTTAGAACATCCGCAAATCCCTAGGTTACGGGAGTTTTTCCGTTGTGAAACTGAGGGTAAATTAAGTTTATTTTTGGTAGAAGAATACTTTGAGGGAGAAACTTATCACTTTTTCCTCAATGCTCGGATCAAACAAGGACTACAGTTTACTGAAGCCGAAATTACTGAACTTTTGCGCCAACTTTTGCCTGTTCTCCAGTATATTCACGCATTGGGAATAGTTCACCAAGATATTTGTCCGCGTAATTTGCGATTACGTCAAGCTGATGGAATGCCATTGTTAATTAATTTTGGTTTGATTTCTCAAGTGACTGAGACTTTATTATTTGAGTTTACTGACATTCGCCAGCAACGGAAAACTCTTTTTGGTCGCAATGGTTATGCTCCCCAAGAACAACTTCAAGCAGGAAAAGTTGCTCCTCATAGCGATCTATATGCTTTAGCAGTAACGGCTTTGGTACTGTTAAGTGGGAAAAAACCCCAACATTTGCTTGATTTACGGACTCTGGAGTGGAACTGGAAACAACGAGTTAGTCTGAGTCCAAAGTTTACCAAGGTTTTAGGACAAATGCTGGCATCCGCACCGAGCGATCGCCCCCAAACGGCAACGGATGTCTTATCATCTTTTTGGGAACCACCACCGGGTTCTTTTCATGTTGTGCGTCAACATCCTCAGAGTCAAGCTACTAAACCAGTTTCACCAGAGAGTTTGACCCCGAAGTCAAAATTTAAGCGTGCTTTAACTTTGGGAGGTAAAATTACTCTGGGTTTGACCGTGATTTGTGGTGCAGCGAGTCTGGGTTGGTTTGCTGGTAATGCTTGGTTAGAATCGAAAGTGCGATCGCAACAACTGGATAAATCTGATTCCGAAACTTTGGCAAATTTGCCGGAAAAAGTTAGTTTTCCGCTCCGAAATGATGCCGAACCAACTCCAGCACAGGATTTGTCGGAGACAGAACGTTCTCGCAAAGACATTTTACGTTCTCGTCGCTTGAATCTGGGAATCGAATACGATTTTTTTATCGGTTTGGTTAATGAGGTGTACTGGGAGAAATATCCCGAACAACAAGGACGAATTCCGACAAATGACCCAGAAGATTCGGAATGGCGACATCGTTGGGACTATCAAGCACAAGAGTTGTTAAATACGTTAGCAAATCTTTCCGATCAAGCGCGTCAAGGTTTAGGAAGTTATACTTTAAGCGATCGCCAACGTTGGATAGAACAAGCTAATCAACAGCGCGTTAGCAGTCGGACTATCTACGATCTCGCTGATGCCGAATTTTTTGCGTCTTTTCCTGAACAAGAAGATCGGCAATTTCTTGATGAACCGATTGGTCAGGTTTGGAGTGCGATCTTTTTTGACCAAGTTCAAGCTTTAGAATCTCCAGATATTCTTAGCGAACTTTTTTTTGATGCGAAAACTCAGGAAAATCTAGTTCGCGGTACTCTTAAACCAGGAAAAGGCAAAGTTTACCTCGCACAATTAGAGGCGAATAGTTCTTTAGCAATTAAATTAAAATCTAGCTCTAGCGATCGCGTTTTACTTTCTCTTTACAGTCCCACTGGTAAGGTTAATTTATTGCAAGATTCGCCGCAAAATACTTGGTCGGGAACGCTCCCGGAAACAGGCTATTACGAATTTGTCATTGTTTCTAGAAGTAAAAATCCTTTAGATTTTCAGCTAGACGTTTCACTTGCAAAAGTTCCAACTAATTCTGAGTAAAAAACTTTTTGACTTTTCCCAATTTTAGCTGGATCTTTTTCCCTTAATAACTGCTCATTAGTTACTAATTTGTAACTGCAATTATTTACCAGAAACCTCGCTTCCCATTGGGCATAATTGTTGCCCAATTAGTTTTAGCTTGTGCCAGTTGTTCTTCTGTCACCTTAGCATTAGTCAGATTAGCACCACATAAATTCGCATTTTTCAAATTTGCATAATTGAGATAAGCAAAACTCAGGTCAGCACCACGTAAATCTGCTCCTTCTAAGTTGGTATAGCTTAAGTAAGCTCTACCCAAATTCGCATCCCGCAAATTCGCATTAGTTAAATTAGCTTTCCCGAAATCAGCATTAGTCAAATTAGCTCCCGACAAATTAACTTTAGTCAATTTAGATTGATGAAAAATCCCCTTAGACAAATTAGCTTCTTGAAGATCCAGTAAACTTAAATTCTGATCGGTAAAATCGCGTCTGCCTTTTTTATAGCTAGTCAATACGGCTTCCGAATCCATCCGATTGCTAGCTCTTTTTTTACTTCCAGAATTGTTTTTAGCTCCTGGATTTACCCCAAAATTTCCTGGAGGAGTTAAGCGACCAAAACTCCCTCCTGAAGCAGATAAATTGCGACTCACGCCCGTATTGTTTTGACGAGATTTGCGCTTTTTAATTGCCATTGCTAACTTCGCAGTGGCAGAAGTAGCAGCAGATGGCGAACTGGGTGCATCAAAATCACCACTATCGAATAAACCATTATTAGATTTATTCGGATTACTGCCCGGAGTAATCATTCCCTGAGCTAAACTATCCAGATAAGGTTCGAGATCGAGCGCTCTGAGAACATCATCCGCGTTTTGATAGCGATCGCGCACCGAAACTTCCAGCATTTTCCGCAAAACATTGGCAAAGTGGTCGCTAACGTGAACCTGGTCTTGCCAAACCATTTCTCCAGTTGAAGGATTATAGTTTAGATCTTTGGGCGATTTGCCAGTTAACAAATAAACACAAGTAACTCCCACCGCGTAAACATCACTCGCATATACTGGTCGCATCATCATTTGCTCAGGCGGTGCAAAACCAGGAGTTCCAACCGCAAAACCTGTCAACGCAGTTTGGTCAGAAGTATTCGCGGCGGCGGCTGAGTCAACTTTGTTTTTTACGGCTCCAAAATCAATCAAAACCAGTTTGCGGTCTTGTTCGCGACGAATCAAGTTCGCGGGCTTAATATCTCGATGAATTACTTGCTGTGCGTGAATATATTGCAGTAAAGGCAGAATTTCACTGAGAAATTGCCTCACTCCCGCTTCACTCATCGGTCCATTTTTCTTAATTTCTTGTTGGAAGTTGTAACCCTTGACATACTCTTGAACCAAATAAAATTGCTGGTCAACTTCAAAATAATCCAGCAATCTCGGCACTTGAGGGTGATTACCAATCCTGCCGAGAGTTTCAGCTTCACGGTTAAATAGCTCCCGTGCCATCTGTAACATATGGGGTGCAGTGGTATTCGGGCGCAGTTGTTTAATTACGCAACAAGGATTACCCGGAAGCAGGCGATCGCTCGCTAAAAAGGTTGCACCGAAACCACCTTGACCAAGAATTCGGCTGACTAGGTAGCGATCGCGCAACAACAATTTTGTGCCGCAGGCTAGACATTCCTGGGCGTTCTGTGGGTTTTTAGGCTTAGGACAGTCGGGATTTAGGCAGTAGCTCATTCAACTTTCACCGATATAGCATTGTCCGTGATGGGACTCACCTACTTGATCCCAGCGTTCGGGGACATTTGCTGCTGGAGCGCTGTTTCCATAGGCGGGTGAGCGGCTATCAGCATCTTACTTTAGGAGGATGTGAGAACAAAAGCCTTTCTCTTCACGATCTTAACCCACTACCTAATTTTCGGTTACTCGTGCTTTTGGTATCATTTTGTACTGCCGTACTCTCACTATCTACCCATATACCCGAATCTACTGGGAACTTAGATTAGGATTTTTGTTAGCTTTAACAACAGGATATCTTACTTTTTCTCTAAATAGTTTTCTCTACAGGGGATTGCGATCTAATTCGGCTCTCTTCAATTTAAAGATTTGATGAATATTTCTCTGGTGAGCTATTAAGTTCCGGTAAAGAAACCTTTTTTTGGCTTGTCAGTTGCTACTCTCAATGAACGAAACTACAACTGACTCGAAGAAAGGTAAAATATTTCTGGTTGCATAAAAAAAACCTACGAGTAAATGCGGATCTCTTTAAATTGGTTGCGGGAATTGGTGGAGGTGACTCTCTCTCCCCAAGAATTAGCTCAGACTTTGACGGTGGCAGGTTTTGAGGTAGAAGATATTATCGATCGCCGGACTCTTGCTGATGGTGTCGTCGTTGGTAAGGTCTTAGATGTTCAACCTCATCCTAACGCTGATAAGTTACGAGTTTGTCAAGTCGATATCGGTCAAGAGCGACCGAGTAATATTGTTTGTGGAGCGTCGAATGTGCGCCCAGAAATTTTTGTCCCAGTGGCAACTCCTGGTACTTATTTGCCGACAATCGATCTTAAGTTACGCTCGGCAAAACTGCGTGGTGTTCGCTCTGAGGGAATGATTTGCTCTCTGGCTGAACTCGGCTTAGAAAAAGAGTCTGAAGGGATTTATTTGTTTCCTCAAGAAAATCTCACTTTGGGTGCGGATGTACGTCCCTTGTTAGGGCTTGATGATGTAATTTTGGACTTGACATCGACGGCAAATCGTGCAGATGCTCTGAGTATGGTGGGTGTGGCGCGAGAAGTAGCCGCTTTGACAGGTGGCTCCCTAAATTTGCCGTCAGCGCCTAAATTGTCGATTCCAGAGGGCGAGCAAACTCTCCAGGTACAAGTCGCTGACTCAAAGGCAACTCCGGCTTACATCGGGACAATTATTGCCAATGTCAAAATTGCTCCTTCCCCCGATTGGTTACAGTGGCGACTAGAAGCCGCAGGTGTCCGTCCGATTAATAATGTCGTTGATGTGACGAATTATATTCTCCTGGAATGGGGGCAACCTCTCCACGCCTTCGATTGGGATCGCTTACAAAATTTTACCCAAAGTCAAGCCTTGACAATTGGGGTGCGTTATGCTATACAAAATGAAACTCTGAAAACCCTTGACGAGCAAACTCGCCAGCTACAAACAGCGAATTTGTTGATTACTGCTAATGACAAACCAGTTGCTTTGGCTGGGGTGATGGGTGGCGCAGAAACCGAAGTCAGTGAAAATACGGAAAATTTGCTTTTAGAAGCAGCTTTATTTGACCCAGTGGCAATTCGTCGTTCTAGTCGCGCCCAAGGTTTACGGACAGAAGCTTCAGCACGTTATGAGCGCGGTGTCAACCAAGCAGAGTTAGATCTTGCTTGTGCGCGCGCGATCGCCCTTTTCCAAGAATTAGCTGCTGGTACACCTATTAGTCAAGAAATCGCCGATGCGCGCCCCGATAAGGCAAGCTGGACAAGAAACATTGAACTACGCTTAAATCGAGTGCATCAGATTCTCGGTAAAGTAAATTCCTCAGACAAGATTGAGGATATCCCCGCCGCCGATGTGGAACGGATTTTAACCGCTTTAGGCTGTGAATTAACCACCACAGCAGCAACGCCCCCAACCTGGCAAGTAAAAGTTCCTCCTTATCGCTATCGAGACTTAGAACGAGAAATCGACTTAATTGAAGAAGTTGCTAGGCTTTACGGTTACGATCGCTTCTGCGATACTTTACCTAGTAAAACAGAAGCTGGGTATTTAAGCGATCGCCAGCAAATGAAAAACAAACTCCGCGAAGCATTGCGGGCGGTAGGATTAACCGAAGTTGTCCAATATTCCCTAGTTAAACCAGAATTAGCCGAAATCAAACTCGCAAATCCTTTATTTGCCGAATACTCAGCCTTACGCCAAGAATTACTTCATGGCTTAATCGATGCCTTTGCATACAACCAATCTCAAGGAAACGGTGGCTTAAACGCCTTTGAAATTGGACGGATTTTCTGGCGAGAAAAAGAGAAAATCCAAGAAACCGATGCAATTGCCGGAATCATGGGCGGATCTTTCTTAACTGGAAACCGATGGCTGCATGGCGGCAAAGAGTCCACAATGACTTGGTTTGAAGCTAAGGGCTTATTAGAAAGCGTTTTTTCTCGTTTAGGGCTAAAAGTTGAATACCAGCCCAACAGCGAAGATTCTCGGCTACACCCCGGACGTACCGCCTCGTTATGGTTAGATGGAAAGCGTTTAGGTACATTTGGACAACTCCATCCCCAGTTACGACAAGAAAGAAATTTACCCGACGAGGTTTATGTTTTTAACCTTATTTCCGAGGTGATTTTTGCGGCAATGAAACAAGAAAATATTTTGGTTCCTCGCTTCCAAGCTTATTCTAGTTATCCGGCTGTAGAGAGAGATCTCGCCTTTTTTGCACCAATTCAACTTAGTGTTGCTGAGATTGAAAAATCGATGCAAAAAGCCGCAGGTAAACTCCTCGAAAAAATCGAACTCTTCGACGAATATCGCGGTGAAAATGTGACAGCAGGACAACGCAGTTTAGCTTTTAGCTTATCTTATCGTTCCGGCGATCGCACTCTCACCGACGCAGAAGTCGAACCCGTTCACAACAAAGTCCGCGAAGCCCTTACCGATAAGTTCGACGTAACACTCAGAAGTTAACTGACTTCGTTTTTTGTTTTGGGGTGCGTTAATCGACAGCGCACCCTTTTATTGTAATTATTTACCATTTGAGCGATCGCTTATTAATTTACCAAAATTTACATCCTCAAAAAAAGAATCTAAGTTGCTCTTGTTACGCATCATCTCTTACTTTCAATATTTCTATGTCAATTTTTAGCTATTGCGGTATTTTTATAAAAAAGGGCGATCGCGCTTATCCCTAATTATCGATTTATCGGTCGTAACATTTCCGCAACCGTAAGCTTAAGATTAGGAAATGCTAAGGGAGAAATTGAATTATTTTCTGTTAAAATCACTTCACTTTGATAGCCATCTTCCCTAGGTTGTCGAAAAACTCTCAACTGACGATTATTGAGGTCTAAAATCCAATAATCACTAATTCCTGAACTAGCATAACTTAAAGCTTTCACTTCGCGGTCTGTTTTCAAAGTTGAATCAGCTATTTCAATTATTAAATAAACTTCTGCTGCTGTCGGATGACGATCGTCATAGTCCAAAAAATCTCTTTTAACTACTGCTAAATCTGGTTCTGGTTCCGAATAATTGTTTAATTGAAGTGGTAGTTGAATGCGGATTGTGATATTTTGTGGTAAAAGATTTCTCAGGACGCGATCGCTACGAGTAATTGCCGCAGCATGGGGACTATTTTGGGGACTCATTTTTCTGATTATTTGTCCAGCGATTAATTCTACTGGTTCGTCAGGTTGAAGTATTCCAACTTCCGCCATTTTATGGTATTCTGCTACTGTCCATAAACGTATTGCTTGAAATAATTTGGTTGGTTGCATAGCTAATTTTTAATTAAAATCAAGTTTTCGGTAAATGAAAGGAAAAATTTGTAATTGTTGTTGTTAAGTTAATTATAATTATGCCAAAATATGTCATCTGGGGTAGCTACTGCGAGGATGCACTGACAAAACGCACTCCTTATCGTCAAGCACATTTAGATCGTCTTGCTCAATTAAAGGACAATGGTACTTTAGTTACTCTCGGACCAACTAAAGATAATACGAAAGTTTTTGGTGTTTATGAGGCTGAAGATGAGGCTGCGGTGCGTAAGTTAGTTGAAGATGACTCTTACTGGCAAAATGGAATCTGGACTGATTATCAGGTACACGAGTGGATACAAGCTTTTTGAGATATTAGTAGCCAATATTTGTCAATTAGTTTTAACATTAATTTAAGTTGTCGGGAAATTTTTACCGATAATTTCAATTAAAAATTACTAACTAAAGATAGATTGACAAATGCAACAAACAGCTTTAAATATCATTGCGATTGGCATTTTTTCAATGACACTTTTGGTGTTATTAACGCCGATCTTAAATATTAATCCAATGATCCCCGCCGCTAGTACCTTGGCAGTCTTAAGTTTAATTACGGTAGATACTCTGACTTTGCAGGGGAAAGGTGCTAACTTGTTTTTAGATTGGGTAGCGTCCTTTTCTCCCCAACATCGCCAAAGAATTGTTCGTCACGAAGCAGGACATTTTCTGGTAGCCTATTTTTTGGGTATTCCGATCGAAGGTTATACTTTAAATGCTTGGGAAGCATTGCAGCAAGGACAACCGGGAGTAGGTGGGGTAAAATTTGACACAAAAGTGTTAGAAAAGAAGGCGAAATCTCCGGGAGAAATGCGCTTACTTTTAGATCGCTTTTGTACAGTATGGATGGCAGGAATTGCCGCAGAAAGTTTAATTTACGCTACGGTAGAAGGTGGTGGCGAAGACAAAGCTAAAGTGAAACAAGCTTTAATTGATTTTGGTCATCCAGAAGCAGAATATCAGCAAAAAGAAGCTTGGGCGCTGTTGCAAGCGAAAACTTTAATTGAAAAATATGCTTCAGCTTACGAAGCTTTAGTAGCAGCAATGACAAAACGTACTTCAGTGCAAGAATGCGCCGAAATTATTCAGGAAAATTGTGGAGAAGTTGACGCGATCGCCTCTTAGGGACTGGGGACTGGGGATTGGGAAGGGGGAATTGGAGGAATTGGAGGAATTGGAGGAATTGGAGGAATTGGAGGAATTGGGGGAATTGGAGGAATTGGAGGAATTGGAGGAATTGGAGGAATTGGAGGAATTGGAGGAATTGAGGGAGTTGATGTTGCTCAAATGTACCACTCTTGTCGGCGCAGCGTACCGTAAGGTCGGCGCAGCCATCGCTAAAGAGTAATACTCCCAACACTCCCAACACTCCCAACACCTCCCACACTCCTCTTTTGGGGATCGGGGACTGGGGACTAGGGATTGGGAAACTCATCGCTGGTGACTAATCAGCAGTACCAATCCTAAATTCACTCTGAAATCATGAAGCCAAAGTTCAAAGGGAATGTCTGAACTAGAATTATTACCGAAGATATTGGGTTTAAAGCCCCGTTCTTGTAGGACGGCTTTTTATTTCCATGTTATCTTTAGAAAGAGCCTATCTATTTTGCAAAATGTTAGTCTTTAACTACCAGTACAAGCTCATACCCACAGAAAAACAAGCGTCTACTATTGATTCTTGGCTAGATGTTTGCTGTTCGGTGTATAACTATGCGCTTCGTGAAAGGAAAGATTGGGTTAACTCAAAAAAATGCTTAATAGACAGATGTTCAATTGAAAGGGAATATATTATTCCCTTAGACAACAAAAGACCTACCTACGCCAGTCAGTGTAAATCCCTGACTCAGGCTAAAAAAGAAAACCCGAATCTTAAACTCCCTCAGTCTCAAGTTCTTCAGCAAACCTTAAAGCAACTGGAGACATCATTTGTGAATATGTGGGAGAGGGGATTTGGTTTTCCTCGGTTCAAAAAGAGGATGAAGTCTTTTTGTTTCCCTCAAGTTAAGCCTGATGTTATTCAAGGTGACTATATCTTTCTCCCTAAGATTGGTGAGGTTAAGTTTAGGAAATCGAGAGATATTCCAGATGGATTTATTCCTAAGCAAATTAGGGTGTTAAAAAAGGCTAGTGGGTACTATGTGACTATCTGTATCCAGTGCGACGCAAATGTACCCGACCCTCAACCTCACGGTTATGCTATAGGAATTGATTTGGGACTAAATAGCTTTATTGCTACCAGTGAAAACGAACTAATCAAGGGTCATAAGTTCTTCAAAGAGTCTGAAGGTAAGCTGAAATTGCTGCAACGGAAATTAAAGAACAAGACAAAAGGCTCTAGGCGTTGGTTGCGAATTAGAAAACAAATTGGATTGCTGTACGAGAGAATTCACAACTGTAGAAAAGACTTTTTCTTTAAGACTGCTCACCATCTTTGTGACCAAGTAGGGATGATCTTTGCTGAGGACTTGAATTTGAAGGCATTGGGTAGGTCTGCTTTCAGAAAAGCTTGTTTGGATGCGACCTGGGGTTCATTCCTCAACATCCTCTCATTCGTTTGTTGGGAAAGAGGTATTTATTTTGCAAAAGTAGACGCAAACCGAACCAGTCAAATTTGCCCCAACTGTAAGGTTAATTGTGGTAAGAAAGACTTGTCTGAAAGAATCCACCATTGCAATAGTTGTGGCTATCAAACCGATAGAGATGTAGCCGCAGCCCAAGTGGTAAAAGAACGTGGACTAAGTACCGTCGGGCAGACGGGAAAAATGCTCACCGAGGGTAAAGAAATCGGGGCGGGAGTTTATACTCCAGCTAGACTCTCCCTATGACGTGAGAATCTCCGCTCCTTTAGGACGGGGAGTTGTCAACCTACTGGAACAGTGTTGTACCCGTACTCAACGAAATCCACCAAGTCAAGCTCGTAGAAGCCTTTGTTTGTCACCAAAAATTACACTACGCTGGTGTTGTAGACTGTGTAGCCAGCTATCAGGGAATCCCCTGCGTTTGCGATTGGAAAACCGCCGACAAGCCCAAAAATAGCATTTCCAGGCTTTATGACGCACCTGTACAAATCGCCGCTTATCTCGATGCAGTCAATTGCTTTTATCAAGATTACGATCTCGAAGTAAACCACGGTTTAGTCGTCGTTGCGCTTCCAGAAATGCCCGCAGAAGTCTTTTGGTTTCTTCCAGAAGCGATGCAAGAATATACTCTCACTTGGCGAAAAAGACTTAAGCTTTTTCAGCAAAACTACGAGCATAATCTTGAATGTCAGTAATTGTAAATACTGACTCAAACTGTAACCCGACAGACTGATAAAATTCTGCACCACCTTGCTGTCTATCTACCAAAGCAATAATTTGCTCGACTTTGTAACCCACATCCCGCAAACGTTCAACTGCTTGCATTGCTGACTTACCTGTGGTTACTACATCTTCCAAAACCACCACTTTTGCGTCAGGTGACAAACTCGGACCTTCGATGTAAGCTTTGGTTCCGTGTCCTTTCGCTTCTTTACGAATAATTAAAGCTGGTATTGGGCGATTTGCCAATGCCGAAAGGACACTGACTGCTGTTACCATCGGATCTGCACCCAAAGTTAAACCAGCTACTGCGCGTGTATCTGGGGGTAACATCGGTAGGAGTAATTGTCCCACAGCTAAAGCCCCTTCAGCCCGGAGAGTTACTTGTTTACCGTTGATGTAGTAAGAACTTTTTTGTCCAGAAGAAAGGACAAAATCCCCTTCGGTGTAAGCCAGTCGCGCAAACAAATCGAGTAAAATTTGACGTTGTGGAGAGGGGTTAAGAGTTGATTGATTATTCATAGGATAATTAGAAAATTTGGGGTCAGAAGGATCTTTCCCTGCAAAGATTCCCTTAAAATGAGGACAATTAACTATCTTATCGATTAGCTATGTCAAATCGGCTATTTAATTTGTTTGCGAGTTTAGCTTTTACTGCTACTGCCAGTTTATTCGGGGGAGAGGCGATCGCGCAAACTACGACCTCAACAGAATCAGTTTCTGACTTGATCGAACGTGCTTTGAATAACGAGTCAGAAAACTTCTTCGATAATTCAGTCACTTTTCGCCGTCAGATTGATTTTATCTTTGGACCTGGTTCAATTACGCGGGCTTCTTATATCGAAAACGAAATCAATCGTGATTTAGCACTGGTTGACGTTCTTTATCGCGATCTCCTTTATCAACAAGCTGCCAGTGACCCCATTATCCGGACTCCTGATTTACGCAATCCTTTTGAAACTTCTCTGCGACTGAATCCCTCTTATCGGGCGCTAGGTCAACCTGTAATCGGCGGTGAGTTCGTTTTTGAAAGATTGCCTTTGCGCTAACATATTTTTGTCTTTTTGTCAATCCAGGGTGCAGGAGTTGAACCTGCCTTGCGCGAATTATGAGTTCGCTGCCTCAACCGCTCGGCCAACCCTGGAGGTTTGGCTTGCACAACTCAATTTTTGGAAACAGGAAATTTTTTAGTCGTAGTTTTCCTGAAAACCATCTCGAAAGATTGTGCAAGTATTATTATAGCAAGGTAAGGGAATTTGAGATTAGAGATTGATGATTGAAGGCTGGAAGCAGTAGGGGGAAACAAGGGAGAGGGGGGAGACAAGGGGGACAAGGGAGATAAACTATTTACTGTTAACTGATAAGTGCTAATCCCCAATCACCAGTCCCCAAAATTTGATCAATATCAACTCCCTCAATTCCTCCAATTCCTCCAATTCCTCCAATTCCTCCAATTCCCCCATTTCCCCCTCCCTAGTCCCCAATTACCAACTACGTTTTTCGTCGTGTTATGAAACTGAATTCAACTGTAGCGCTCACCTTAATTTTGCTGACAATGATGTTAGGTTCTGGTTTTGTCAGTGGTTTGTGGGGCTTTACACTTGGTCATGAAGCCCTCAAAGGAGTTAGTCAACCGGATGTTAGCCCGACGAAAAAACTGGCGACTGACAAGCAAGCTACCCCAGGTAAAGAGGGAATAGCGATCTTAACTGAGGAAGAAATTCTGGCTTCTGTTAACGATTATATTAACGGTAAGGGTAAGGAAGAAGCAGAACAGGAAAAGAAAGAAAAAGAGCAAGAAAAAGAGGAAGAAGCAAAGAAAGCTGAAACTGAGGAATCTGAGGAAGCGGATGCTGAGGATAATGGCGATGAAGAGGAAGTTGCAAGTACGAATGAGAACTTTCCGGTGAAAAGCCAAGATCGCAATGTGATTATGGAAGTTGTGGAAGCGAAACAAGAGGGAGGTTCGATGTTACTGAAGGTGAATCTTCAGAATGATGGGGAGGAAGTGGTACGCTTTCTTTACAGTTTCTTGGATGTCAGAGATGACCAAGGGAAAGCTTTGAGTGCGATTACTGAAGGTTTACCGGGAGAATTGCCTGCGAATGGAGAGAAATTTTCTGGTACAGTAAGAATTCCTACAGCTTTGTTGGAAGACTCGCAACAGTTATCTATGGCTTTGACTGATTATCCCGATCAAAAACTTCAGCTTAAACTGTCTGATATTCCAGTTGTGAGGTAGGTAAGTCTCTCACCTGAATCTGGATGTTAATTTTTGCCTTGGTTTTCGATTTATTGGCGGATTTTCCTCACGTGGAAGTAACTGGTCGAGATGTGCTGGTGCGTTTGTTGTCGGTGCTGCTCTTGATTACGATTAATGCTTTTTTCGTGACGGCTGAGTTTTCGATTGTGTCGGTGCGGCGATCGCGGATTAATCAGTTGGTGGAAGCGGGTGATGTCCAAGCTCAAACGGTACAATCTTTACATCGCAGTATTGACCGTTTGCTTTCGACGACTCAAATCGGGATTACGCTTTCGAGTTTGGCTTTGGGTTGGATCGGTGAAAGTACAATGGCTGTTTTGGTGACAGCCGCGATGGGAAATTTACCTTTACCAATTAGTATGAAAGAAGCGATCGCTCATTCTTTGGCGATCCCGATCGCGTTTTTCTTGATTGCTTATTTGCAAATTGTTTTAGGTGAACTTTGTCCGAAATCGTTAGCTTTGCTTTATTCTGAGCAATTAGCACGATTTTTCGGTCCGCCGAGTTTGGCGATCGCCCGCATTTTTAATCCTTTTATCTGGATTTTAAATCAATCTACTCGCTGGCTTTTACGTTTGGGAGGTATTCAATACGTTGGTCAAGGTTGGTACAATCGAGTTACACCCGAAGAGTTACAACTCATTATTACGACTGAACGTGAGTCTATTGGTTTAGAAGCTGAGGAAAGAGAGTTACTCAATAATGTTTTTGAGTTTGGTGAAGTTTTAGCCCAGGAAGTGATGGTTCCGCGAACGAATTTACGCGCAATTCCTAGCACCGCTACTTTTGCAACTTTGCTCAATGAAGTTTCTGCTAAGGGTTATTCTTGTTATCCGGTAACAGGCGATTCTTTGGACGATATTCGCGGGATTATTAATTTCAAAAAGTTAGCTAAACCTTTAGCAAAAGGTCAATTGTCTCCTGATACGCCGATTTTACCTTGGGTACGTCCGGCAAGGTTTGTTTCTGAGTTTACACCGTTAAGTGAACTTTTGCCCTTGATGCAGCGATCGCATTTGAAAATGGTCATGGTTGTTGATGAGTTTGGTGGTACTGCTGGTTTGGTTACGCTTAACGATTTGGTAGCAGAAATTATCGGTAATGAAGCTGAGTTAGAAAATCCCGAAGTTGTGGCTTTACAAATGCTAGATGAGCAAACTTTTCTCGTTGAAGCCCAAATGGATCTTGAAGAAGTTAATGAACTTTTGGATCTTGATTTACCAATAACTGACGAATATCAAACTCTCAGTGGTTTTTTACTTTACGAATTACAAAAAATTCCTACTCAAGGAGAAACTCTTTATTTCGATAATCTTGAACTAACTGTAGTTGCTGCTGAAGGACCTCGTTTACATAAAATTCGCATTCATAAGCCCGAAGCTAATGCTGAACAATTAGCGAAAATTGTTACTCTCGAAGAGCCGATAATTTTTGAGGAAAATAGTTCTCCAGAGACGACTTTAGACGCTACAGATGAGGAAAGTTAGGGCTGATTCTTCAATAACTTCGATTGGTTATGAAAATTATTATTAATGGAAGTTACCAACAATAATATCGACAGTGTAGAAATCTGCCAAGTTAACTGTTCTTAAGCTTTTGGTCACGACAGAAGGGGTTAACTTACTCTTCAACAACCTCAAATAAGTCTTCGAGCAAAACATCAAAAGTTCGTGCTAGCTTTTGCAGTGAGGACAAGTCAACCGTTTTTCTTTCTGGTAAGCGCATATAAGTTTTTACTGTACCATATGCCACACCTGAGCGTTGGGAAACTTCTTTGATTGTCCAACCTTCTCGTTCTGCAAATTCTTGAACTTTTAGTTTAACCAATCCCATGCTTGACACATAGCGAAACTTCGCTATAGAATTATTAAAGATTAAAAGCGACCGCCCGAAGTCTACCAAACTAAATGCGATCGCCGCTTGCGGCGCTAGGCGAAAGCCTAATCGCCAATGAAACATAAAATCCCAGCCAACTGGTACTCAATAACTCAGCCAACTGGTAATTACTAACTATGATATCAACAACACAGCAATCTGCCAAATCTATCCATCGCCTAGCGCGTTTCGTCACCAGAGAAGCGATCGCCCTTTTACTCAATCTTAAACCAGAACAGATATATCGGGTTCAATGTTGGCGCTACGTCGTTCATGTCGTCGGCAAAGGAATTAGTACATTTGTTAGCTACGCTGACTTACCACCAATTTTAGGCATAGAAAAACCTGACTTAAAAGATATCCAAATTTGGCGCAAACGTTGGCGAAAAAATCGTTATCAAGCGCCTTCATTTTGGGCGACATTCTATCAGCATAAATTCCGCGAAGCTCAGTCATTGACTGAGATGTATCGCTGGGGCGAGATTGTCGCGATCGTTAAATTTGCTTTAGCAGCAACAGCAGTAAAATTGCTCCGCAACGTTTATTTAGAAGAAAAATATTATTGGGAAAATTTCTAAACTCCTAAATAAAATCTTTACAAATTATCAGGATTTTCGCCTAACTCTCGCAACCTTGCGGCTAAACGTTCCGCCCGTTGACGTTCCGCTTCCGCCCGTTGACGTTCCGCTTCCGCCTGTTGACGTTCAGTTTCCGCCCGTTGATGTTCCGCTTCCGCCCGTTCACGTTCAGTTTCCGCCCGTTGATGTTCCGCTTCCGCCCGTTCACGTTCAGTTTCCGCCCGTTCACGTTCCGCTTCCGCCCGTTCACGTTCCGCTTCTTCTGGAAGGAAAACCACATTCCCTTCTGCGTCATAAAACCTTAACCAAGAAGCAGTTTCTCGTTGAATTGTTCCGTCCCAAGTTCCTAACCAAAAGCCTAATGCTTCACACCATAACCAGCCTTGTTCGTTAGGAGTTAATGGTTGGTAAACTAAATTAGCACCGAAATTCCATCCCTGTAAAGAATTAGGATTAAATGGGTCATAAACAAAGTAATTTCTCGTCCGAAAAATGTTTTGATAAATTTCCTTTTTTTCGGTTAAATCTGCCTTAGCTGTAGAAGTAGACATTAATTCAACAATGATGTCGGGATAACGTCCATTTTCGTCCCAAACTACCCAACCTTGGCGAGTTGGACTACCATCGACATTCAAAACTACGAAAAAATCGGGTCCTTTGAAATCACGATTTTTCGCTTGGGTACGGCTGTAGTAAACGAACATATTACCGCCAACAAAATAATCTTCGCGTTCTTGCCAAGCTTGTTGCAAAGATTGGATTAAAATGTTCATGGCGATGCGATGGCGATTAGTTTCCAAGGGTTCTCCGTCGTCAAAAATTAGGTCTTCTGGCGGCATTTCTGGTTGCCACTCATCAACAGGAATATTTGTTTGTGGTTGATTTTCTGTTGTGGGTACGGACACGGTATTATTCTCCCCAATACCTTTATTTTTAGGTTAACTTAACGAGAAAGTAAATCCCGTAGCGATCGCCAAATATCTACGACTAATTCTTCTAGCCACAACATCACACTATCAAGGGCTTCGAGAATTTTTTCTAACGGATGCTTTACATAACCGACATGAGTTGCTTCGGTTTCTACCCAGTCTTGTTGATGTTCGAGGGAATTATCCTCTTCTCGCCCTTTTCTTGCTTGAGGATACACTGAGGTGGCAAGATTAGGCGTGAGGGCGTAGGTATTGCGGGCTTCTGCTTCTGACTCTTCAATTTCTGGTAGCTGAGGTTTGCTTACTTGCTGAATTTTCTTGACTTTTCCTTGACTTTTATCTCTTCTTTTGCTATTGGCTTTCGGAGTCGGTTTTGACTTAGAGTCTTGGTGAAGACGTTGCTTAAGGCGATCAAAAATCGAACTTCCAGGAATAATTTCCGGTGAGTCTTGACTTATAGTTATTTCTATGCTTTCAGAAGGGTTAGAGCGTGTAGTTAAAGTTGATTCTGCTTCAATTTCTGAGAATAAATCTTGCCAAACTAACCAAGGATCTTCCGTTTTCTCACTACTAGATAAAGCAGGGCTAAAATTATTTTCTCCTTCTTTACCAGAAACCCCTATTTGAGAATAGTTATTTGTCGATAAAGACGAAGAAGAATTTTTACCAAAAAAGTGATCGACAGCAGCGCGAAGTAACATTTCAATCCGAAAAGGATCGGGTTCGCTTAATTCAGCATGGGGCGGATTTGTTGATTGGAGACGCTTGCTTTTATTTGCCCAAATTGTAATCCGAAATTGTCCGATAATCGTGAGGCGGTCGCTAACTGCATGAGCTAATTTAGAAACTGGGGCTAATCTTAAATGAAACACACCAGAGATTGCTTTCGGTTTCTCAGCTTTCGCCCCAGATA
This sequence comes from Oscillatoria sp. PMC 1068.18, assembly GCA_035968095.1. Classification (GTDB taxonomy): domain Bacteria; phylum Cyanobacteriota; class Cyanobacteriia; order Cyanobacteriales; family SIO1D9; genus IIICB1. Next base: position 5,979 of record JAWQFW010000036.1, on the reverse strand, counting down.
ATTGTAACTGATCTGCTTTTTCGCTAGCAGGTAAAGCAGGTTGAGAACTATTCGACGACAAAGATTGACCAGAATTGCTGCCGAAAAAATAATCAATTGCTGCGCGCAGGATATCTTCTAATGGTAAAGGTTCGCCACGAGAACTGGGATCTGATTTTGTCGTTTTATTAACACTTCCGCTCCAAAAAATCTTGAGATCGTGATAAACTTCGCTCAGAAAATTGCCAGTTTTATTTACTAACGTTTTTGTGGATTGTAGCGGTTGACTTTCCCAACTAGCAACAGTTTCATCGAGACGAGACAAGACAGGAGGCGATCGCAGTTCAGGAGTTTTACTACTATTATTTAAAGCAAGAGAATCGGAAATCGGTGGAACATTCCGCACCAAGGTTGATTCCGAAAAAATATCGATCGCACTAGCTACTGCGCTTGTTTGTACCCAGCGCATTGCTTGCCAAAACATTCGCACTGGCGGTAAAACATAGAAATTACTCACCTTCGATTTTGGCAAACGTCCGGGAAATTTCTTTGCTTCCCGCATTAAACGTCGATAGCGCGATAATTCCGCACTTTCCCAACGAATTCTTCGTTCTAATTCATGCTGTTGTTCAGGAGTTAAAAAATCGAGAATTTGATTTTCTTTTGTTACCAAAACCAAGTTTCGCGTTGCTAACAAACTTGCCACAGCAACGACTTGAGGGCGATTTGCTTGAACAGCGATTGCTTGTAATTCAGTGGGTAAATTCGTTTTTTGTGGTTGCAACTCCACCGCAGTTGCTAATAAAGGTTCGACTAACTGCAACACATTTTTAATCGGAGTATCTGTTGTTGGTGGAATCTTCACCCCATGAGTCTCTGGTTTTCCTTCGGGTAATTGGGAAGACTCGACAGTGTGTTTGAGAATGTATCCTGCAACTCGTCCCGTTTGTACCAACAGATAAATTGGGTAAAGCAAAATTTGCACCCCCCAAATTGCCGCTACCTTAGCGTGTCGTACTGTAGCCGTGACGCGGCTGTTCGTGCGTAAGTATTGGCGGTTTAAGAGATTGAATAAACGGCTTTTATAAGGAGTTTCAGGAGGGGAAGACATAATCAGTTATCAGTTATCAGTTATCAGTTATCAGTTATCAGTTATCAGTTATCGCGTACCCGCATTTACCAGTTGTTAGTTATCAGTGTATCGTTCAATTACTCCAATCGATCTCGATTCGGCTAATTCCTCTCATTTTCCTAATCCTCAATTCCCAATCCCCAATCACCAGTCCCCACTGAAGCGAAATTGTTTACAATCAAAACAGCCGATTTGTCAAGGTAAAAGTTTGCCCGTGAGAAGCACAACCCGTCGCAAAAGCCCCAGCCCGTATACCAGAATCACTGTCTTTGTCCTGTTAATTCTTTTTCTGGTACTACTTCCGGCAGGAACGATCGCGCATTTACTCACGGAAGCTTGGTGGTTTGAGGCGGTTGACTACTCGGAAGTTTTCTGGAAAATCCTGACAGCGCGATCGCTACTTTGGGTCGGTACTTTTCTAGTTTACTCTATTTTTCTCTGGTTTAATTACGCCTTTGCGATGCGGGTGACTCAGAATTCTGGTTTTCGGTTGTTAGAAGGAACGGAATTTGAGTTATATGCGAAAAATTTCCCGAACTTGATTGCTGGTTTCGTAATCTTTATTTTAGCTTTCACTGCCGCAGGCGCAAGTATCGACGGTTGGGAAACAATTCTCAAATTTATCCACGGTACTAATTTTAATACTACTGACCCGATTTACGAGCTAGATATCGGTTTTTATGTTTTCCAACTACCTTTTTATCAAGGGTTACAAAATTGGTTATTAATGCTCTTTTTATCGGGACTTGTCGTTACTGCGCCAATTTATCTGCTCAAAGGCAGTATCGATCCAGAAATCGGTAATTGGAAGTATATCATCTCCGGTAAACCTAAAACACATTTAAGCATCTTACTTGCCGCGATCGCTACTTTATTCGCCATCGGTTTTTGGCTCGGACGCTACGAACTCCTTTATACTGGCGGTGGTGTCGTCTACGGTGCAGGTTATACCGACACTCACGCAATTACTCATTATCTCTGGTTAATGACATTTTTGGCGATCGCCGAAGCAATTTTATTACTCGTTTCTCTCGGACAAAAAAGCATTGCTTTACCAGGCTACGGTTTAATAATCTATCTCATTAGTTTAATTATAATCAGAGGTGTATATCCAGGATTTCAACAACAATTTATTGTCGAACCAAACGAATTATCTAAAGAAAAACCTTACCTCGAATATAACATCGCTTATACCAGACAAGCATACGACCTCGACCGTATTCAAACTAAACAATATCCAGCCAATCCTACCTTAACTCGCGCAGATTTAGACGAACACCAAGCAACTCTCCGCAACATTCGTCTTTGGGACTATCGACCTTTATTAAGTACCTATAAACAACTGCAAGAAATTCGTCTTTACTATAGATTTAATGACCTAGACATTGACCGCTACACTATAGATAACAATTATCGACAAGTAATGTTATCGCCGCGCGAACTTGACTACGATCAAGTCCCAACCAGGGCGCGTACTTGGGTCAACAAACATCTCAAGTATACTCATGGCTACGGCTTAGTTATGAGTCCGGTAAATAAAGTTACTCCCCAAGGCTTACCCGAACTCTTTATTAAAGACATCCCTCCAGAATCTACAGTCGATTTACAAGTTTCTCAGCCAAGAATTTATTACGGCGAAGAAACAGATAACTACATTTTTACTAATACCAGTACACCTGAATTTGACTATCCTTTAGGTGATGAAAATGCCTCTACCTTTTATGAAGGTATTGGTGGCGTACCAATGAATTCTTTTTTGCGGAGGCTAGTCTACGCATACGATTTGGGAAATTTAAAAGTATTAATTTCTAACTACTTTACACCAAAATCTCATATTCACTATTATCGCAATATCGAAGAGAGAATTAATAAAATTGCGCCATTTTTACGCTTTGATAGTGACCCTTACATTACCTTAAGTGACGGAAAACTAAAATGGTTAATCGATGCTTATACAGTTAGCGATCGCTATCCGTATTCCGAACCAGTTTCGGAAATTGAAAACGCACAAATTATTTTACAAAGTAACAAAGAATATCAATTACAAAGCGGGAATTTTAACTATGTGCGTAACTCTGTCAAAGTAGTAGTTGATGCTTACGATGGGACAATCGAATTTTTAGCGATTGATGACGAAGATCCGGTTTTAGCTACTTACAAAAATATCTTTCCGCAACTCTTTCACTCCCTAGAAACAATTTCTCCTAAACTTATAGATCATTTTCGCTATCCACTCAATCTTTATCAAATTCAAGCGCAAATGTATCTTTCTTACCACATGACCGACCCAGAAGTATTTTACAACCAAGAAGACCTCTGGCGCTTTCCTGAAGAACTTTTCCAAGAAGACGAAAAACTAATTGAACCTTATTACTTAATTATGCGTCTTCCCGAAGCCGGAGCAGGTGAAGAATTCGTCTTAATTATGCCCTTTACTCCTGTGAATAAAGATAACATGGTAGCGTGGATGGCAGCGCGTTCCGATGGCGAAAATTATGGGACAGCTTTATTATATGAATTTCCGAAACAAGAGTTAATATATGGTCCCGGACAAATCGAAGCGAGAATCAACCAAAATCCGCAGATTTCCGAACAATTAACTCTCTGGAGTCAAGAAGGTTCAAATGTAATTCGCGGTGATTTATTAGTCATTCCCATTGAAGAATCTATCTTGTACGTGCAACCAATTTATTTACGTGCTACCGAAGGCGAATTACCTGAATTAAAACGAGTCATTGTCGCTTATAATCAAGATATCGTTATGGAAACTTCTTTAGACCGAGCTTTAGCAGCAATTTTTGGCGACGAACAAGCACAAAGAGAGCAATTACCAACTGATGTAAGAGCAATTCCTACACCAGGAAATTTAACTGAAGCTGCATTACAAACGTTCCGCGAAGCACAAGAAGCCGCACAAGCAGGAAATTGGACAGAATATGGACGTTTAAGTGATAAATTGGAAACAATTTTAGAGCAATTAAATCGAGAACTAGAATCTAGTCCAAGTCTCAGTCAATAATTATTTTGTCGAAGGTGTTTTCTAATTCAACTTACTTCGTTTATCCTAGTTACTAAAAGTCAAACTACTACTTATGTCAGCAAGAGACTTATTTCACCAAGTTGTTAAAAATGCCCTCAAGAAAGATGGATGGCAAATTACACACGATCCTTTGTCGATTAGTTTTGGGGGAGTTGATATGTCTATCGACCTTGGTGCAGAAAAGTTAATTGGAGCGCAGAAAGAAAATCAGGAAATTGCAGTCGAAATTAAGAGTTTTTTAGCCCAATCATCAGCCGTTTACGACTTTCATATAGCTTTGGGACAATTCATTAATTACCGAGGTGCGCTTAAACGAGAAGAACCGAAACGAGTTTTGTATTTAGCTGTTCCTACCATCGCTTATAACAACTTCTTTCAACTAGAATTTCCCAAATTGATGATTGAAGAAAATAAAGTAAAATTAATTGTTTACAAGCCACAAGATGAGGTTATTGTACAATGGAAAAACTAGAAAAATATCGCAATTGCGTACAAGAATTATTAGTAGAATATAGTAAAAATAAACCAGCTTACGGAGAAATTGAAGTTCAGACAATTTTTGATACCGTCAGAGATCATTATCAAATTGTTCATTTAGGCTGGAAACAAGAAAAATTGATTCATAGTTGTGTTATTCACGTCGATATTAAAAATGAAAAAATTTGGATTCAGTGGAACGGAACAGAATTAGATATTGCTGCGAAATTAGTTGCTGATGGGGTAGCTAAACAAGATATTGTTTTAGGTTTTCAATCTCCATTCATGAGACAATTTACTGAGTATGCGATCGGTTAAAAATAATGCTCAAATTTTGACTATAAATGGTATAATTTAATTAGTTTATGTTTCAATCGCAAATTTTTCCGGGTCGATACCGTGGTTAATCCAGCGAATCGCATCACGGGCTGATTTGCTATCTGGAGGAACTCTTAAAGTGTAGATATCATTGGTACTGGGGTCAATCATTTTTAAGAGCAAAATTGGTTCAATATCGATTTCAGAATCAATTTTTAGTAAGACGTATTCTCTCCAAGTATCGAGTTCGGTTGCACCCAATTCCGAGCAAATTTTTTCATAACCAATTTGTTGAATGAGAAGTCGTCTGATTTCAGCATTATCTTCTGATAAAAGCCATTCGGGTTTCCATTCATCAAGACGAGTCCAATATTTTCTCGGAAGTTCAGTATTAAAGATAAAACATCCTTTTAGATTTGGTAAATCTCTCAGTAGACTCAGGTCAGTTATTAGGTTTCGATTAAGATTTATATCTTCAAGCGCTTGCAAATACTTGAGAGGACTAATATCGCTGATTTTATTGTTTTCAAGATTTAAGTCTTTGAGATTAGAAAGTGATTTGAGAGGAGTTAAGTCACTGATTTGATTATTAGCTAGATGTAACTCTTCGAGTTTGACAAGAGATTTTATTTTACTTAAGTCATCGATTTTATTATCAATCAAACTTAAATATCTTAAGTTATCAAGGGAGTTCGCTACAGTTAAGTCGTTAATATTATTGTCGGTGAAATATAACTTTTTAAGCTGACTTAGAGATTTTAAAAGACTAAAATTACTCATTTTTGCAGGATACAAACGTAGTTTATTTAACTTTGTCAGTGACATTAGTGGACTGAGATTTTTCATTTTCTTTCCAGATAAAAATAATTCTTCTAAATTTACTAGCGCTTTTATTGGAGTTATGTCATTAATTTGATTGTCAATCAGACATAATATTTTCAAGTTGGAAAGACAAGCTAGTGAAGCAAGATTGTTAATTTGATTATGAATTAAAGATAATTTTTCTAAATAAGAAACTGATTTTAAAGGAGTA
>JAWQFW010000035.1:0-29735 GCA_035968095.1 Oscillatoria sp. PMC 1068.18 | reverse complement strand
CTCCCAAGTCTCCCCCCTCCTCCTTGTCTTCCCAGTCCCCAGTCCCCAGTCACCAGTCTCCAATTACCCAGTCCCAATATATTTTTCCTCATACTTTCAGAATATTAAGTTTCATTACTGGTTTCTGACCTTCGAGAGATAACCCTCATTATAAAATTTTGTTAAATTAATTGACATAGAGAACGAAATACCCATTACACATTTATGACTAACCCACAAACACCAATCACCAATCCCGAAGAACGTAACGCTTGGAAATTCGGTTTCACACCCCAAGCAGAAATCTGGAACGGTCGTTTAGCGCAAATCGGCTTTTTAGCTGCTGTCTTAATCGAACTGTTTTCCGGTCAAGGTTTACTCCACTTCTGGGGCTTAATGTAAGCCAAAATATCAGCAAAACCTAAATATTTTTCACGAATTCTCAATTAACTTACGGAGGAAGCAATTATGACTAATCCACAAACACCAATTACTAAACCCGAAGACCGCAACGAGTGGAAATTTGGTTTCACACCACAAGCAGAAATTTGGAATGGTCGTTTAGCACAAATCGGCTTTTTAGCTGCTGTCTTAATCGAACTGTTTTCCGGTCAAGGTTTATTGCACTTCTGGGGCTTAATGTAATCTGAATGCAGATTTGCTCCCAAGAGAATAAATGTCCTTTTTAGGGTGCTAGATAGCGCACCCTAAATTGTTTTTAAGAAAATCTTTATCAAGACTTAATGTAACATATTTGCTAAACGTTCAGGTAATCTGAAATACACGAATATTTGCTACACATCATCACTTTGTAGAAACGTTGTCTGCAACCTCTATACATAAAATCTGTAGCATTTTATTTTCCATTTCATATAAAATCTTCGTAATGAGAAGTTATTACTGCTGAATTTTCTTCTCGAAAAAGTAGCGATTTAGTCAAACTTCTACCTCTTTTTGCTTGTCAGAATCCGTGGCGATAGTTTCCCTTTCAGCTTGATTACTAGAATTTAACTCGGTTAAAGGATTGACTAGAAAAGCATACTCTGTAACTATTTGCTTGTTAATTAAATGCTCCTGAATAATTCTTTCAACTACTTCGGGAGTAACGTTACGGTACCAAACTCCATCGGGATATACTACCATAATGGGACCTTGGGTACAAACGCGCAAGCAGTTAGCTTTTGTCCGGAAAATACAGTTTGGACGAGTTTCTGTAGGCTGATCTAGTTGAAGTTCTTTTAGTCTTTTTTTGAGATAGTCCCAAGCTTCGATGCTAACTTTTTTTGAGCAACATTTAGGCTTTGTCTGATCGGCACAAAGAAAAACGTGCTGTTGAATTTTATCTAGTGCTAATTTTTGGGTTTCAATAGCTAGAGAATCTTTTTCTGGTAATTTTTGGATTTCAATAGCTAGAGAATCTTTTTCTGTTAATTTTTGGATTTCAATAGCTAGAGAATCTGTTGCTGTTAGTTCTTGACTATTTTTAATTTTTTCCGCATCAGACTGTTGGGATTGGTTATCGCTCATTTTTTCATCAAACAAGTAACAAGTAATCAGTGAGGTACTCGACAGATTAAGCTAGAGCGATCGCGATCGCGTCTTTTTTAATCATCGATCGAGGGATACATTTTATCAGCAAACAGCACAGGTTTATTCTTATATTCTGCTTCTGGCTTATTAATCATCTCTAAGTCCCAGGTTATTTGGTAATCTGTTTCCACTTGAGTAACCTGTAACGGACGTATTGTTCCAGTTACGACTACTGTTTGCCCTTCTCTTGGTTTACTTCCCAAAGAATCGATATTAACGACCAGCAAATCGCGATCGCTAAATCCACTAGCATCTAGGGTGAAAGAATTTTCATCGACAATTTCTTCGATCTCTGCTTCTACTGCCACTCTTTGATTGTAATATTGCTCTGGATCATTGGCAATATCTTCTGGTTTGGGTGCAAGCGCAATCGAACGAGCGAAAATAGTTGGTTTATCTGCGTATTTTACATAGTGTTCGGAATCACCTATCCCCATTTCTTTTTCTTCTTCGACTACATTAAATTCCCCAACTTCCCCTGTTACTTGAATTTCGATATTACTATTAGCAATCTGTACTGGTTTACCTGTTTGGTTAATTATTAAAATTTCTTTCTCATTCCACAAATCGCCGTTATGGATTATAAATTTATTGGCATCGATTATTTCTAAGACTTTAGCTCGTACAGTGACGGTTTGACCGTTGAGAATTTCCGGAGCATTAGCGACTTCTTCGGAGTTAATATCTTGGTCAAATAACTGCGGTTTGGCTTGTGACTGTAAAACTTTATTGCCCACAGCAGCAAAAAACGTAATAACAATTATTCCTAAGAGACCTAAGCTAATTGTTTTTGCACCAGCTAAAAACAGGGAAGCTTCTTTTTGAGCTTTTGGTGTGTTAGTCATTATTCAATGATGATTTAGATATTAATAATTAGAGGTAATTTGTTCCTAACTTTATTGTTGATTAAGTGTAGGAACATCTAAGTAAATTTCTATATTGTAATTGTGACTCAGCAAAAAGAACTTGCCATCTGTCCCACGAAATAGCGATCGCGAATTTATAACTAAAGGAAGAAAGAAATCTTCCGGACGAACGGAAACCAACAAATCTCTTGCTTGACTTATTGAGGAAAATATCTTTTTCCCTAACTAACTTCACCAACAGCCTCAATTGCTGCTTCAAGCGCGATCGCCACATGAGTCCAATGAGTTCCTCCCTGACAAAAAACCAGATAAGGCTCTCTCAAAGGTCCATCGGCAGAAAATTCCGAGGTACTACCATCAATAAATGTCCCTCCAGCCATCACTAATTGGCTCTCATACCCCGGCATTGGGGCAGGTACGGGGTCTAGATAGGAACCAACGGGAGAATGCTGTTGAATCGCACGACAGAAGGCAATGAGCTTTTCGCGATCGCCCAACTTAATAGCTTGAATCACATCTCGACGCGAAACTAAGGGTAAAGGATTAACCGGATAACCAAGCTTATCAAAGACGTAAGCTGTTAGATGATTTCCTTTGAGAGCTTCTCCTACCATTTGCGGTGCGAGAAACAAACCTTGGAACAATAAACGATTTTGGTCGAAAGTCGCTCCACCCTCACTCCCAATACCCGGTGCAGTTAAGCGACAAGCCGCCGCTTCCACAAATTCAGCTTTCCCGGCAACATAGCCCCCCGCCGGAGCAATTGTCCCACCCAGATTTTTAATCAAAGAACCAGCAATCAAATCGGCTCCAACCGCCGTAGGTTCTTGATTTTCGACAAACTCACCGTAACAATTATCCACAAAGCAAACCGTATCAGAATTTTGTTGCTTGACAATGCGAACAATTTTGGCAATCTCAGATATCGACAAACTTGGTCGCCAAGAATAACCACAAGAACGCTGGATGAAGACAAGACGAGTATTAGCTCGAATTGCCTTGCTAAGAGTCTCCCAATTAATCATTCCTTCATTAGTGAGAGATAATTGACGATATTCAATGTTAAACTCCATTAAGGAACCTTGACAATTCCCACGCAAGCCGATTACTTCTTCCAAAGTGTCGTAAGGAGAACCAGCAACGGCAAGCATTTCGTCTCCCGGACGCAGAATGCCAAACAAAGCACAAGCGATCGCGTGAGTTCCGGAAACAAACTGTAGCCTTACTGCTGCTGCTTCAGCTTGCATTACCTCGGCAAAAACTTGATCTAAAGTTTGTCGCCCTAAATCGTCATGTCCGTACCCGCTCACACCCGCGAAATGCTGAACTCCTACGCGCCGATTTCGGAACGCTTTTAACACTTTTTGGAGATTTTGCTTGACCTGGGTGTCAATTCCAGAAAAAATCGGGATTAGTGCCTTCTCTGCTTGATTCAGCAGCTTTAAGCTGTTCATTTTAAAAACACAAAGTGAGACTTTAGTCAATAGTTAAAGAAAAATTACCGCTTCTCGCTTTTGTTCGGAGAAGGTTGCCATCTTTGAACGTATTTAGGTTACTGCATGACTGTTGCTACATCAAAAAAACTTTCCCTCGACTGGTCAGTTATCGCTTATATTACAGCAATCCACCTAGTAGCTTTACTCGCCTTTTTGCCCAGTAATTTTACCTGGTCGGCAGTGGGAGTGGCTCTGTTGCTTCATTGGATAACTGGAGGTTTAGGTATTACCCTAGGATTTCATCGCTTAGTCACTCACCGTAGTTTTGAAACTCCCAAGTGGCTAGAATATTTCTTCGTTTTTTGTGGAACTCTAGCTGCTGAAGGAGGACCGATCGCCTGGATAGGAATGCACCGTATTCATCACTTATATTCTGATACTGAAAGCGATCCTCACGATTCTAATCGTGGTTTTTGGTGGAGTCACCTGAGTTGGATGATTCATGAAATCCCCCAGGATTCAGCACTACCTCGCTACACCAAAGACATTGCTGACGACCGAGTTTATCAGTTTTTGCAAAAATATTTTATTCCCATACAAGTTGTCTTTGGGCTATTCCTTTTTTGGTTAGGCGGTTGGTCTTGGGTAATCTGGGGAATTTTTGTGCGCTTAGTAGTGGTCTTCCATTGTACTTGGTTAGTGAACAGTGCTAGTCATCAATTTGGCTATCAAACTTACGAATCTGGCGATCGCTCCCGTAATTGCTGGTGGGTAGCCCTGCTCACCTACGGCGAAGGGTGGCACAATAACCACCATGCTTTTCAATATTCTGCCCGTCATGGGTTGCAATGGTGGGAAATAGACTTCACCTGGATGACAATTCGGCTACTGCAAACACTTGGTTTAGCAACAAAAGTCAAGCTAGTTAAACCGGAAGCCAAATAATTTTGTCTATCTACACCCCAGCTAAATCTGAACAAGCTACCAGATTTAGCTTTAGCCTTGAGATTAACGACGGGTGCTAGTGTCAGCAGATAGCTCACCTTTTAATCTTGAGAGATTTGACTTGACCTGAGCGTCAATTCAAGAAAAAATCGGGAATATTGGCTTTCGGTGCTAAAAATTTCCCATGTTCAACTTTTGCTTGGAGGAACACAAAGTGTAGATTTAGTTAATATTTAAAGAGAAATTGAGAAATTCTCCCCTTTTTCAGAAGAAAGTTATCCTACAAAAGATATTCAGGTTATTACATGACTGTTGCTACATCAAAACAACTTCCACTAGACTGGTCAGTTATTATTTACATGACGGTAATCCATGTCGTAGCGTTACTTGCCTTTCTTCCCAGCAACTTTAGCTGGGGAGCCGTGGGAGTTGCTCTTTTCCTCCATTGGGTAACGGCTGGGCTTGGTGTAACCCTAGGATTCCATCGTTTAGTTACCCACCGTAGTTTTGAAACTCCTAAGTGGTTAGAATACTTCCTGGTTTTTTGCGGCACTTTATCTGCCCAAGGAGGACCGATTAAGTGGGTGGGTTTACACCGGATACATCACTTATATTCAGATTTGGAAGGCGATCCTCACGATTCTAATCGTGGTTTTTTGTGGAGTCACCTCAGTTGGATGCTCCACAAACTTCCCCAAGATGCGGATGTTCCTCGCTATACCAAAGACATTGCTGATGACCCGTTTTATCAGTTTATGCAAAAATATTTTATTCTCTTACAAGTTTTGTTAGGGTTTTTGCTTCTCTGGCTCGGAGGTTGGTCTTGGGTAGTTTGGGGAATTTTTGTCCGTTTGGTGGCAGTGTTTCATTGCACTTGGTTTGTTAATAGTGCTAGTCATATGTTTGGGTATCAGACTTATGATTCTAAAGACCAATCACGCAATTGTTGGTGGGTGGCTCTTGTCACCTATGGCGAAGGTTGGCACAATAATCATCACGCTTTTCAATATTCTGCCCGTCATGGTTTGCAATGGTGGGAAATAGATTTTACTTGGATGACAATTCAATTTCTCCAAGCTTTGGGACTAGCTACCAAAGTTAAGTTAGTACAGAATAAAAGTCAAGCTTCTTAATTGATGAATTGCTAGTAGGAGCGCTTCAGTTTTGTCTAACTGAGTTTTAAGTTTTTGGCGTGGGGATTTCTTTGATGAGGAGATCCCAGCTTTACTGAAGAGGATCTCAAAATAATCGTTTAGCGCCTTGGTTCACTTGATTCTTTCTCCTTGAACAACTTGTTTAAGAGTAGTAAAAGTTTCTAGTCCGATTAACCCTCTTCGATGTCCTTTTTGACTGGACATACCTAGAAACACTGAATCTCCACGCTGGGGATTACGATAAAAGCGAGGAGAAGAATTGATATAGACTAAGGCGCTATCAAGCTCTTGAGCGAACTGGCGGCATTCGGTATAAGATTCAGTAACTAAGCAGTTAGCATGACCGCTACTATGTTGATTAATCCAAGCGATCGCCGCCTCGATATTCTCAACGATTTTGAAGCTAACGATTTTTTTGAGATAAGCTCGATCCCATTCGCTATCCTTTGCTAGTTTTAACTGATCTGAGAACTCTTGTACGAGTTCAGCATCTCCGCGCAACTCAAAGCCTTTTTCTTCTAAAGTTTTGAACAATCTTACCAGTGTCGAAGATTTTTGAGTGCTGTGAATGAGAACTTTTTCGAGCGCATTTACCGGATCTGGTTCGCTGCGATGGCTATCGAGAATTACCCAACGAGCCAGATCTAGTTCTCCGGTCGGCGACCAATAAAGATAGCAATTTCCCATTGCCGATCGCAATACAGGTGCAGTAGCTTGTTGCGTTACCTGTTTGACTAAGCTATCACGTCCGTAGGGAATCACCAAATTTATATACCGATCTTGTACTACTAATTCACTAATCCCAGAACCTAGATCCGAGGAAAGGATTTCTAAAGCCCCACTCGGTAATTCTGCGTCTTCGAGAGCATTTTTCATTACTTGGGCGATTACAGCATTAGAATGACTGGCTTCGCTACCACCTCGTAAAATTAAGCTATTACCAGTTTTTAAGCACAAGCCTGCTGCGATCGCCGCTAACTCAGGAAAAGCTTCGTAAATAAAGGCAATTACTCCTAAAGGCATTAATTGACAATAGGTTTGAGCCGGATCGAGTTGATAAGGAGCATTCATCACCTTTTGAATCGGATCTGATAGTTCGCCAATTCTCTTTAAAATTTGGACTGTATTTTGTAGTCTTTCAGGTGTTAACTTGAGCCACTCCAAAATTAACTCTGGTACTGCCATTTCGCGGCTTGTTTCTAAGTCCAGAGTGTTCGCCTCTAAAATTTCATCAAAAGCTCTTTCTATTCCCTGAGCGAGAATTTGAACTGCCTGACTGCGTAGAGAACCTTTGGTTGTTGCTAGTTCACAAGAAGCTTTTTGGGCGCGCTTAACGGCAGCGATGAGATAATTTTTTGAGTTGGTATTGTCGTCCAGTTTCATGTTCTTAACGCCGATAAGCTAACCATACCATCAGTGCTGGCAGTAATAGCACTAATACTACCAGTAAAGCCCAGAAAATTACGTTTTGACTTGGAGGTAATCGCAATGCTACTGGAAGCCAGACGATTAGAGGTACGAGAATTATACACATGGCGATCGGGAGATAACTTTCCCGTAACCCTGTATTGGCGGTTATCCATCGATGTCCACTCCAGCGCCAAGAACGCTTGTAAGGGTAGCTAGTGGACAATTGTTCTAGGACATAACCATTCTCTTCAACTACAAAAATTTGCTGACAGCGATCGCACCCCATCGCTTCTGTGAGGGTAATTGGTTGCAAGCACCCCTTTCGTCTACACGGACAGGGGTATTCTGCATTTAAATCTATTTTTTGAGCTTTATGAGGTGGCACAAGCGTTCAGTTACAAAATACCATTATCCAAAATAGTTTAACCTATCTGCCCAAAATGATTTTGTTGATCTTAATTTTTTCCCGCCTCATGACACCTTCGAGACAGAGAAGGTTGCTCTCGCTTCATAAGGCTCTTGTTAATTAATTAATAATCCCAATTCACTAAAGTTACGAGTTTCACTATCAACTTACGTGATTTTTCTGGAACTAAAAATTTCTTGCTCAATAGATTTAGTTTTTTCTAAGCGGGTAACGCGATTCGAACGCGCGACATTCACCTTGGCAAGGTGACGCTCTACCCCTGAGCTATACCCGCAACTTTTTAACCGTATTTATTAGCATGGCATAATTATCTCTCAATGTCAAGGTGTGTGAGATTTTTTTAGTCTGGGATAGTGACCAGCGACCAATCCCTAACAGTGCGCGTTCCCTAGCGCCGTGCGACGGCGCGGGGTCGCACGGCAATCCCCAGTCTCCAGTCCCTAATCTCCAATCGCCAACTACTGATTTTCAGATTGAGAAACTGACGACTCAGAAGCGGATAAATCTTCACCCGCAGAAACAGGTAAAGCGGGTGTAGCGCGATCGTAAGCAGGATAGGAAGGAAGAGAAATTTGCTCATTAAGTTGTCGCATCAAGCTAGCCATTTCCAAAGCATTCATCGCATAATTCCAGCCATGATTACTTTTAATTCCTGCCCTTTCGAGAGCTTGTTGCATTGTATCTGCGGTCAAAATCCCAAAAACCACTGGTACACCTGTTTGAAAACCTGCGGTAGCAATTCCTTTAGCCGCCTCAGCCGCGACATAATCAAAATGAGGAGTTTGTCCTCGGATGACTGCGCCTAGGCAAATAATGGCATCATAACGACCGGACATTGCCAGTCGTCGAGCTACCATCGGGATTTCAAAACACCCCGGTACCCAAACATAATCTACTTGGGTACCTTGGGGATCTACGTTAATACCGTGGCGTTTGAGGCAATCTTGACATCCCGATAAAAGCTTGTCTGTCACCAAATCGTTAAAACGACCGATCGCGATCGCCAAGCGTAAATCGGATGGGGATTGAGTAAATGTTCCCTCGAAAACTGCCATGAAAATCTAAAAAATGAGAATGAACTACTTAAGAGTGTGGGCTGTTTCCCACCAATTTGAATGGTTACACCACGAAAAAGTTCAAAACACCCACCAGCACGACTAAAATCGCCCAAACGCCAGAACCAAGATATATCAAGCTTTTAGACTGATCCCAGTTTTGCGGGGAGGCATAAGCGACAGGTACGCCAATCACCATCACAAAAGACAAAAACACTAAGGCAGCCAGAGCAAGTTGAAACAGAATAGTCATTTTATAATTCTCCCAATACAGTAAATAAAGTGAGCTTTGAAGATCTCTTGGTAGCCAAGGATCTGTTGAAAATCTTAAATGCTTCCTGATATAGTAAGCTACCAAAGATCGAGCCTTTGTGTTGCACTCTTTTTTGATTTGTTGGCTGTTGAGGGCAGAAAAAGAAGGTAAAAGTGCTTGTAGACACGGGTGTTGGGTATTTGTTCTCGGAGGTAAATACCAAGAAACTTAATGGATTTAATTTTGTGCCATCAAACTGCTGATTTTGATACTTTGGGGGCGGCGGTAGGTTTGACCAAGCTCAAAAGTGGTGCAAGGATAGTGCTGACTGGGGGAACTCATCCGGGAGTGAAAGAGTTTCTCGCTTTGCATCGGGATGAGTTTGCTTTGAGCGAACGTCGGAGTGTAAATCCGGAGCAAATTCGTTCATTGGCGATCGCTGATACTCAATATCGTTCTCGTCTGGGGAAAGCAGCAGCATGGCTGGATTTACCTCATTTAAGTTCGATTGAAATTTATGACCATCATTTAGATGCTGATTCGGATATTCAAGCCACTTCTACTCAAATTGAAGCTGTTGGTGCAACGACGACGTTGATTGTGGAACGTCTCCAGCAGCAAGAGATTCAGTTAACTGCTTCGGAAGCAACGGTGATGGCTTTGGGAATTCATGCTGATACGGGTTCGTTGACTTTTGCACAAACTACCAATCGTGATGCTTGGGCTTTGGCTTGGCTGATGTCCCAAAATGCTAGTTTGGCGGTAATTCGGGAATACTTAGAACCGGGTTTGTCAACTGAGTTACAACAATTATTAACCACAGCTTTAGAAAATCTCGTTCAGCAAGAAACACAAGGTTACAGTGTGGCTTGGGTACTTCTGGAAAGTAAACATTTCGTCCCTGGATTATCGAGTTTAGTGGAACGTTTGCTCAACTTAACTGAAGTGGATGCGCTGCTGGTAGGACATCGATATTGGCGACGAGATGCAGGTAAAGAGTGTTTAACGGTAATTGGGCGATCGCGCATTAACGGAACAAATCTACAAACTTTATTCACTCCTTTCGGTGGTGGAGGACATTCTCAAGCAGTTTCAGTAAGTCTTCACGATGTTGATGCACAAGCTACCCTCAAACAATTAGTCGCCCAATTAGAAGCACAAATCCCTCAGCCGCTAACAGCCAGAGATTTAATGTCCTCTCCAGTGCGAACAATTCGTCCCCAGACAACAATCGGCGAAGCCCAACGAATTTTATTGCGTTATGGACATTCCGGTTTATCAGTCGTAGATGAAAGCGATCGCCTAGTAGGAATTATTTCGCGGCGAGACTTGGATATAGCCCTACATCATGGCTTCGCTCACGCCCCCGTAAAAGGCTATATGAGCCGCAATCTCCGGACAATCAACCCAGATACCCTTTTGCCGGAAATAGAAGCCTTAATGGTCACGTATGACGTAGGTAGACTACCAGTTTTAGCGCAAGGACAATTAATCGGAATTGTCACTCGTACCGACGTTTTGCGACAATTACATCAAGACCGCACCCGAAGCGGCGATCGCCAAAAAGAACCAAATCCCGGAATCGCTTCTTGTTTATTGAGTTCGCTTCAGGAACGCCTTGCTGCCCCTTTCTGGCAAGTTCTCGATCGCGCTGCTCAAAAAGCTCAACAGCGCGGTTGGCATCTTTATTTGGTCGGTGGTGGGGTGCGAGACTTACTCTTAGCCAATCCTCACGAACCTTTAGAATTACCAGATATTGACACCATTGTTGATGGTTTTTATCATGCAACCGATGCTGGTGCAGGAGTCGAACTCGCCCAAGCCTTACAAAAAATTTATCCTCAAGCTCGTTTAGAAATCCACGGTGCATTTCAAACAGCAGCTTTACTTTGGCATCAAGATCCCGAACTTGGCTCTCTAGCAGTAGATATTGCTACAGCCAGAACCGAATTTTATCCTTATCCAGCCGCAAATCCGGAAGTCGAAGCCAGTTCGATTCGCCAAGACTTGTATCGACGGGATTTTACGATTAACGCCCTCGCTGTGCGACTAACTTCACCAAAGGCTGGAGAAATGCTGGATTTTTTTGGTGGATTGCTTGATTTGCGAGATCGTTTAATTAGAGTTTTGCACCCGAATAGTTTTATCGAAGATCCTACCAGAATTTATCGTGCAGTTAGGTTTGCAGTTCGTCTCGGATTTGAGATCGAAACCCAAACCGAAGAGTATATCCGCTACGCAATTTCTAGCGGAATTTACGAGCGATCGCACTCCAGTAACAATCTCGTTCCCGCCTTGACAACCAGGTTAAAATCTGAATTGAAATATATTCTTCAGGCTCCTTACTGGAAACCAGCTTTACAAATGCTCGCCGATCTCCAAGCGCTTCGCTGTTTGCATCCAACAATCAAATTAGAGCAGCAGTTATGGTGGCAAATTCGGGTGAGCGATCGCTGGTTACAGCGCTTCGATCCTGAAAATAGCTTAACTCACTGGCAAATGCGCTTAGAAGTTTTAATTGCTTCTCTTGCCGCTTCCGAACGAGGCAAAGTAGCTAGAAAGCTACAACTACCTTTAGATAGTATCGACAGACTCGAAAATTTGGCTACCTGGAGAAGTGAAATTAATCAGTGTTTACCTAATTGTCAACTCAAGAGTGAAATCGTTAAACTACTACGAAACTACAAATTACCTGCTTTAGTTTTAGTAGCAGTCAAAAGTTCCCTAACCATCAGACGGTTAATTTGGCAATATCTCACCAACTGGAGCGAAATCAAACCACCCTTAAACGGCAATGACTTAAAAGCACTCGGTTACAAACCCGGACCGCGTTACAAACAAATCCTTGACGATTTGTTAAGCGCCCGGTTAGATGAAAAAATTAGTGAATCTCGTCACGACGCGATCGATTTTTTAACCGCCAACTATCCTCAGTAAATTAACCAATGAGCAAAAAGCAACAAAAAACAACCCCAAAGATGAGATTGCCAATTATGGCACTATTCATGACCAGCGCGATCGCCGCCTCAGCAGGCTCAGGATTTGGTCTAGCTCTGCGGCTGAACCACCCCGAAGAACCTGGTGCGACTATCTTACACAAATGGCAAAGCTTTCCTAACCGTAACAATTGGCCGATTGTGGCTTCTCCTTCAACTCGTTAACGGTAACAGTTGATACTAGTATCAACTGTTTACCCTGAGTAATTCGAGGTATAGAGTCGTCCAACTGAAAATCAAGATATAATTTGTTACGAAACCATAAGAAAAAATATTTCAATGACTAATCCTGTAATTCACGCCTTTTTTATCGGCAGAGCCGTAGCAGAAGTGATTGGCGAAAAGGTGGAAGACTCCCTCACGAACGTACTTTCGGAATTAGGTAAATTTGATGCCGAACAGCGAGAAAATTTACGCCAGTTCACTGAAGAAGTTATTGCTAGAGCCGAACGGGAAAGATCATTATACGATCGCGGCTCTCAACCCACCACCACGGCTACAGCATCCACCCCATCAGTCTCAGTTAGAACCGAATCTTCCTCAGACTTACAAGAAACCATCGATGAGCTACGAGCAGAAATTGCCCGCATGAAATCTGAGTTAAATCTCTATCGCAGTAACTTGAGTTAATTAGCTCTCTGTTCGCGATTAGGCGGGAATCCTGAGTTATTGGCTTTTTCACGCTAATACTAAATACTGCTCCAGCCTATTAATTTAAAGTAAATTTTTGGCAAAACTAATTTAGGAAACCGAGTGTCTGCTCTCTCTCAAAAGACCGATAAATCTGTTCCATACAAGCCAACTTCTGTGTCAGTAAAGCGGAATCTCCGACTAGAGCGCACAAAATCAACTTATCGTTGGAACCGAGAAAACTATTCTCGCACCCGAAGGCGTATTGATATTTGGCTTTTCGTTTTAAATTTTTTGTTTGGGTTATGGTGGGATAACAAAAAATGGACTTATCCCGGTGGATATACAGAAGAAAAACGCATTGCTCGTCGTCAAACGCAAGCAGTTTGGATTAAAGAAAGTTTGCTGGAATTAGGACCAACTTTTATCAAAGTTGGTCAGTTATTTTCGACTCGCGCCGATCTTTTTCCTGCTGAATATGTCGCGGAACTAACAAAATTACAAGATCGCGTTCCGGCGTTTAACTACGAACAAGCCGCCACCATTATTGAGTCAGATTTAGGTAAACCAGTTACTCAGCTATTCAAGAGTTTCGATCCTACCCCCCTAGCTGCCGCTTCCCTCGGACAAGTTCATAAAGCTCAGTTACACAGTGGTGAAGAAGTAGTAGTAAAAGTACAACGACCAGGATTGAAAAAGCTATTTACTATTGATTTAGCAATTTTAAAAAGAATTACTGTTTACTTTCAAAACCATCCTCGCTGGGGTAAGGGAAAAGATTGGGTAGGAATTTATGCAGAGTGTTGTCGGATTCTTTGGGAAGAAACTGACTATCTCAATGAAGGTCGCAATGCAGATACTTTTCGACGTAATTTTCGCGAGTTCGACTGGGTTCATGTTCCCCGCGTTTATTGGCGTTATACTTCTCCGCGAGTTTTGGCTTTAGAGTATTTACCAGGAATTAAAATTAGCCATTATGAAGCTTTGGAAGCGGCAGGTTTAGACCGCAAATTATTAGCAAAACAGGGAGCAGAAGCTTATTTACAACAGTTGCTCAATGACGGTTTTTTCCATGCCGATCCTCATCCAGGAAATCTCGCGGTTAGTTCTGATGGTGCTTTGATTTTCTATGATTTTGGAATGATGGGTCAAATCAAAGCTAATGTGCGGGAAAAATTGATGGAAACCTTGTTTGGGATTGCGGAGAAAAATGCTAATCGCGTGGTTTCGTCTTTGATCGATTTGGGTGCATTAGCACCAATGGATGATATGGGTCCAGCCAGACGTTCGATTCAGTATATGCTGGATAACTTTATGGACAAACCCTTTGAGGAACAGTCTGTGGACGCAATTAGTGAGGATCTTTACGAAATTGCTTACGATCAACCTTTTCGTTTCCCGGCGACGTTTACTTTTGTAATGCGGGCTTTTTCTACATTGGAAGGGGTAGGAAAAGGTCTAGATCCAGATTTTAATTTTATGGAGGTTGCACAACCTTTTGCAATGGATGTTATGACTAACGGTAGAGCTAGCAACGGTAATAGTATTTTTGATGAACTTGGGAGACAAGCGGCTCAAGTGGGTAGCACGGCTTTGGGTCTACCGAGGCGGATTGAGGATACAATTGAAAAATTAGAGCGCGGTGACTTGCGCGTGCGGGTTCGCTCAATTGAGTCTGAACGAGTGATGCGGCGCTTGAGTGCTATGCAGTTAGGAACGAATTATACTTTACTAATTAGCGCTTTTACTTTATCGGCAACGATTTTGTTCGTTAACGAGCAATTTGTCCTAGCTGGATTAGTGGCGATCGCGGCTGCTTTGGCAGGTTTTGCTTTATTTCGTCTACTCAAACGGGTCGATCGAATCGATCGAATGTTCTAAATTTTATTTGTAAACTTTGTGAAGCTACCAAAGAATCGTTTATGAAACGTCGCTTCGAGGGTCAAACTGATCCTGGACTTATTCGTACTGTCAATCAGGATCATTTCTATACTGACCCTGATGAACGCTTTTTCGTGGTTGCCGATGGCATGGGTGGACACGCCGGAGGACAAGAAGCGAGTCAAATTGCTACTGATGCTATTCGAGCTTACTTGGAGAAGCATTGGAACTCGGATGTTGACTCGGATGCGATCTTGAAAGGCGCGATCGCCTGGGCAAATGATTTAATTATCCAAGACCAACAAAAACATCCAGAGCGTGCTGATATGGGGACTACCGCAGTGGTAGTTTTGTTCCGCCAAGGAAAAACTTGGTGCGCTCATGTGGGTGATTCTCGACTTTATCGTCTGCGAGAGCAGAAATTAGCACAAATTACCGAAGACCATACTTGGGTGGCACGGGCGCTCAAAGCTGGTGATATGACCGCAGAAGAAGCAAGAAGCCATCCCTGGCGGCACGTGCTTTCTCAGTGTTTGGGACGCAAAGAGTTACAGAAAATTGAAATTCAAAAGTTTGATGTTCAAGCTGGCGATCGCTTACTTTTGTGTAGTGATGGTCTGACTGAAGAAGTCCCCGATGAACTGATTGCCGATAAACTTGATTCTGGTAATGATTGTGCGCTCATTGCTCAAGCTTTGATTGAAGCAGCTAAAGCTAATGGAGGGTCTGACAATATCACAGTTGTGATTGTTTGTCAAGAATAATTTTTGGGAATCAAGCGGGCAGAGCTTAAACTTAACTCGAATTTGCTCAGGATCGGTCTTGCCCGCAACAAAAAAGCTAAGTTGAGTTCATCAGGCTGAATTATTTTAGGTTAGCCGAGAGAAAATCCACTCTACAGCCTCAGCCAGATCCTGAGCAATGTAGTCTGGTTGAGTAGGGTGTTGATAACTGCCACCGAGAACATCTTGACCATAACCAGTTTTAACTAAGATCCCCTTCGCACCTGCATTGTGTGCCAAGTCAATATCGGTAGCTTTGTCGCCTACCACAAAACTGTTAATAATGTCAAGGTCATTTTCCCAAGCCGCAGCAACCAACATTCCAGTATTCGGTTTCCGCCAGGTACTCCAGCGCGTAAATTCTGGGTTAGTTCCCCCGACTTCAGGGCTGAGATAGGGACAGAAATAAAGAGCGTCCAATTTCGCCTGAGCTTCAGTATTTAGCAGTTGGCAAAGACGCTTGTGGAGTGCCTCCACGTGAGCAAGAGGATAATATCCCCTTGCTGGTCCTGACTGATTAGAAATCAGACAGCAGAAGATACCCAAATCATTTAATTGGCGGACAGCCTTAGCTGCGCCAGGAATGAGATGTAAGTCCTCAACCTTACGGATATAGCCCGCTTCGACATTGAGGACACCATCGCGATCGAGAAAAACTGCTCTTTTAGCCACGCCAAATTTGTTCGAGAACGGTTTCCGGTTCGATATCAGCAATCGAGCGACTCGGAGACTGGATTGGGGTCGCTGTATCATTGTCTGGAGGAAGTAACTTTTTCGCTTCCGTCGGACCAAATAAAGCGATCGTATAAGTACCAACAGCCACAGCGATGTGCATCGGCGCACTATCAGTACACAACATCAGATTCGCACCCGCGATCATCGCTGCCGACTTGCCAAGATCAGGGGTCATTGTCACCCGGAGATTTTCACAAGCTTGCATCATCATCGCCACAAATTGACTATCTTCGGGACCTTGTAGCAAAACGATTGGTAACTCTGGCTGTTTTTGTTGCAGATCCTTCACAATTAGCTGCCATTGTTTTACCGGATAAACTTTATCAATCCCTTTAGCTTGAGCCATTGAGCTAGAACCGCCATGAATCAAGATATAGCCACTATCTTTAACTTCGAGGCGTTTTTGTTCTGCTTCTGCCCAATCAATATCCGATTTAGGTACATTGATTTTCAGTTCCGGACAAGTAGTTTGGATAGCCAAACCTTGTAAAAGATCGTGGTACATATAGGCTGCATATTGCTCAGTTTTGAGCGGTACAGCGTGGTTAAGAAACCAAGATCGCTCGGTTTGGTAGCCAACTCGTACCGGAATCCCATTGAGCCAGAGTAATAAGCCTACAGCCCAACGACGACCCAAAGAAAGAGCAAGATCGTATTCGCGATCGCGGATAATCCCCAACAAGTTCAGATAATCTGCTAAACCATTACGGTCTTTAAAATCAAAAACGAGAACTTCATCGACGTATTGACAAACGCGGTAAGCCGATTTCGATCGCGGCTCCACCATAACATCGATCGCGGCTTTCGGATATCGCCGCTTCAAGTCTTCTAACGTTGGAAAGAACAGAATTTGATCGCCAATTCCGCCAGGAACAAGGGCTAGTATTCGCATTTCAATTAATAGAACTGACGTATTTTGAACGGGTTTAGTACAAAAAAGATTGTAATCGATTAAATTCCGTACGCGCCCGCCCATACAATTTTAAGGGAACACAGATCCAAAACTATTGAATAATATCTTAAATTGCCAATGTATTTATTAATTCCCGCCGCCGGAATGGGACGACGCATGGGCAGCGATCGCAATAAACTTTTATTGACGTTACTCGCTAAACCTTTACTAGCTTGGACTTTAGAAGCTGCTGAGGCTTCTCGTCAAATTAACTGGATTGGGATTATGGGACAAAAAATCGATTTTCCCGACTTCCAGACAATTGTTGCTCAAGTTAACTTGACTAAGCCTGTCAAACTCATTCAGGGAGGCGAGACTCGCCAACAATCAGTTTATAACGGGTTACAAGCTTTACCATCGGAGGCAGAACGGGTTTTAATTCACGATGGGGCAAGATGTTTGGTAACACCAGAGTTATTCGATCGCTGTGGAGAAGCTTTATTGTCTTGTCAGGGTTTAATTGCGGCTGTGCCTGTGAAAGATACGATTAAGGTTGTAGATGAAGCGAAAGTAATTCAAAGTACCCCCAATCGCCAAAATTTATGGGCTGCACAAACTCCCCAAGGCTTTGCTGTACCCCTCTTGAAGCAATGTCATCAACAAGGAAAAAATTCCGGGTGGGAAGTGACGGATGATGCGGCTTTGTTAGAAAAATGCGGTTTTCCAGTCAAAGTTGTTGAGGGAGAAGAAACTAACCTGAAAGTAACTACACCTGTAGATTTGGCGATCGCTGAATTTATTCTCCACCAACGGCTTAGGTAATTGGGTTCAGTTATCAGTTATCAGTGATCACTGATCAGTGATCAGTTATCAGTTTATCCTCCCCATCTTCCCCATGTTCCCCCAATCCCAAATCCCCAGTCACCAATCCCCAATCCCAAATCCCCAGTCACCAATCCCCAATTCCTAATCCCCAATGAACAATTTACCCTCAGTTTCGGTAATAGTACCAATTTACAACGGCGAGAGAGATTTGCCAGACTTAATAAGTTGTTTATTAGCGCAAACCTATCGTGGCGAACAAGTGGAGTATCTGCTAGTGGATAATAACAGTAGCGATCGCACTGCCGATCTTCTCCAAGCTGCTGCTAAAGATGCAGCTAATCAAGGAATCGCGATTCGTCCTTTGACTGAAAAGGAAATTCAAAGTTCCTATGCAGCTAGAAATACCGGAATTAAAGCCGCAACTAGCGAAATTCTCGCTTTTACTGATGCTGATTGTCGCCCAATCCCAGATTGGTTACAGTTGTTAGTCGAACCTTTTGCGAACCCGAAAGTCGGCTTAGTTGTTGGGGAAATCCTTGGTTTACCGGGGAAAACCCTCTTAGAAAAATACGCCGAACAAAAAAGCGTTTTGTCGCAAAAATTTACTTTAGAACATCCTTTTTGTGCTTACGGACAAACTGCTAATTTAGCTATTAGACGAGAAGCTTTTACTGAAGTTGGTTTATTTCGTCCCTACCTGACAACTGGCGGTGATGCGGATATTTGTTGGCGAATTTTGCAGTCTACAGACTGGAAATTAGAGTTTGCTGCGAAAGCGATTATTCGCCATCGTCATCGCTCAAATTTACAGGAATTACGCAGTCAATGGCGACGTTATGGCAAATCTAACCGTTATCTTCATGAATTGTATGGGGTAGAGTTGATGCGCGAAGCGACTAACAAGGAGATAATTTATCGTTTGAGTCGCTGGTTATTGAAAGAATTACCTGTTGCTAGCTTTGGTGCGATCGCTGGAAAAAATAGCTGGCTGGAGGCGATCGCTACTCCTATCGATCTTATCGGTTTTTACTCGCGATCGCTCGGACAAAAAGAAACTCAGCTTCCCGAATCAGCTAAACAAATTGAGTGGTTATCAAATCAGTCAAAAAATCCCTAATCCTCTCTCAGTTATTAGTTTTTCCGGTAATTCTTCCTCGTCTACCAAGCCTCAATTTCCTCCCACCCTTGACAAAAGAAACTTTTTATGATTGTTTGAATTCCCAAGTCAGATCGCACGCTCAGAATTAATCAGATACAACTGGTGAGTAAAGATTAAAATCATTTATCATAAACAGGAGTATTAACTCAAAATTTGCAGATGGCTGAATTATCTCTTCTCGCTCAAGTCGCTCTTGATTTAGAACAAAATGAAAATTCGAGTCGAATTAAAAAATTAATTTATTTTCTCTCTACAAATCATTGGGAAAATAATTTAAAAATAATCGAAAATTATGCTTTAGCAGATTTAATTAAAAACGTTGTCCAAAATTATCCCACTTTGGACGAATTAACCAGCGCCGTCTATGAAATTGTCCAGAGTTTAAATAGACAAGGAGTCTATTCATTAGTCGGAAAAACAGTTATTAGTAAATTAACATACTTCTACGAAGACGAAACAGAAAATACTCAAATAGTAGTAGGTTTTCCTAATAAAGCAACTGAATATCCTCAACAGCACATAGTAACAAACTTAGAGAAAAACAAAAATTCAGCACGTATTAAAAAGCTAATTTTTGCTCTTTGTAAGCGTCGCTGGGAAAATGACTTAAAAGTAATTGAAACTTACGGTTATCCAGCTTTACTAACTGAATTGCAGCAAACTTATCCAACTTTGACACAATTAAATAATGCCCTTTATCAAATTGTTCAAAGTCTTAATCGTAAAGAAATTTATGTAGAAGTAGCGAAAACAATTATTAATCAAGTAAAACCTTTATATAATCGAGGTGAAAACACAGCAGAAGTTAAAGTAATTCCAGAAAATCAGACAACTGAAACTAACGAAGAATCCACAGGAATTGTTGCTAGTGTAGAATCTACAGGAATTGTTGCTGGGAAGAAACAAATAGAAATTGCGGCTGAGGAAAAATTACCAGAAGTTATCAGAATAAACTCAGCAGAAACAGAAAATAGTTTTGTGATCGATACAGCAGCATCTATCTCTGATAGTAGGTTTACCCCAACAGAAACTTCCGCTCAATCCCCAGAAAAAATCAACTATGATGTCTTTGAATTCCGACGGGAAATTATGAACTATACTAATCCGTTGCGAGTCAAAATTTTAGTCTTTTCTATCTTGCATCGGCGCTTTGATTATAGCGAACATGATTGGGCTTTACTCAAAGGACATGACTTAGATGAATTATTAGAGAATTTATTTGCTACTTGTAGTACATTAGCTGAACTTCAAGCAAAAATATCGAGTGTCGTAGAAAGTTTACCTGAAGCAGAAGAAAATAATCAAGCAGCAGGAGCGATCATGCAATTAATCAAACCATTTTATCTTAATTAAGTTGAGTAATAACTATGGAAGAAAAAGAACTTCTTGATTTGTATGCAGCAGGAGAAACCGAATTTAGTGGGGTAAATTTAAGTAGTGCAAATCTTTATGCTGCTGACTTAATTGGGATTACGCTTAATGAAGCAGATTTACATGGTGCAACGTTGATTTTTGCTTATTTAAGTCGAGCGAATTTGAAAAAAGTTAACTTTATTGGAACGAAGTTAAGTGGTGCTAATTTAAATCAAGCTTGGCTAACGGGAGCAAATTTTCACAATGCTGATTTGCATGGGGCTAGTTTGCAAGGTGCTGACTTACGAAATGCGGATTTAACTTTAGCTAACTTACTTGATGCTAATTTAATGTTAGCAGATTTACGAGGGGCAGATTTGAGTGGGGCGAACTTAACAGGAGCTTGTTTGCGGGGTGCTAATTTAAGAGAAGAAAAAAGAATATATTTAGCTAATTTACGGGGGGCAATTTTACACAAAGCGGATTTACAAGGTTCAGATTTTCAAGGAGCAGATTTAGCGAAAGTGAATTTGAGTGGAGCGAATTTACGCGAGGTTAATTTCCGGGGTGCAGATTTACGAGAAGCTAACCTGAGTGGGGCAGATTTAAAAGGTGCATTTTTAACAGAAACTAATTTAGTTGGAACTAATTTACAGGGTGCTAACTTAGCGAAGGTAAAATTAGAAAGAGCGCAAGCAGTAGAAGCAGATTTAAGTGGAGTAAACTTGAAGAATGCGCTGATGGCGGATGTGAACTTTAATAAAGCTAATTTAAGCGGCGCAAATTTGAGTTTTACACGGATGAATCGCGCAGATTTAAGTCGGGCGAATTTGAGTCGAGCCAATTTAAGTGAAGCAGAATTAACTGAAGCTTATTTAGCGCGGACAAATTTGAGTGAAGCAATTTTAAGTAAAGCAAATTTAATTCGGGCAGAAATGAGTGGTGCGAATTTGGTTGGGGCTTATTTGCAAGGTGCGACTTTACCTGATGGTAGAATTGGGAGTTAGAAAGAAAAAGATTGATTCGCGCGATCGCCATCTTGAATTGTGCTTTTCCTGGATTAAACTTCGGAGACGATCGCGAAACGAAAACAGCAAGCGGCGATTTTAAATAAAGATGGAAATAAATCATAGCTACCCTTGGGCGCACACCGCCGCAGAAGCAATCAAAATTCAACAAGAATTGGTTTCTCAGGTAGTTACAGAAGATCGCTTGGGAGAGGTGAATTATGTAGCAGGGGTTGATGTTGGTTTTGAAGACAATTATACAATTACGAAAGCCGCAGCCGTAGTTTTGTCTTTTCCAGAATTGACAGAAGTCGAATATGCGATCGCGCATCGCCCGACGACTTTTCCCTATATTCCCGGTTTTCTTTCTTTTCGGGAAATACCCGCCCTGTTAGCAGCCTTAGAAAAATTAACAATTACTCCCGACTTAATTTTATGTGACGGTCAAGGAATTGCGCATCCCCGGAAATTTGGGTTAGCTTGTCATTTGGGGGTAATTCTCGACTTACCGACAATCGGGGTAGCAAAATCATTATTAGTCGGAAAACATGAAGAATTACCAACCGAAAAAGGCAATTGGCGACCTTTAGTTTATAAAGGAGAAACAGTAGGCGTAGTTTTGCGATCGCGTACCAATGTTAAACCACTTTACATTTCTAGCGGACATCAAATCAGCCTACCCACGGCGATTGATTATGTTTTACGCTGTACTCCCAAATATCGTTTACCAGAAACAACTCGTAAAGCCGATCGACTTGCCTCAAGTCGAATTTTATCTTAATTGAGAACTGGTAATTAGGGACTGGGAATTAAGAAGAGTGGGAAAACAATAACTGAGATAGCTACCCGGATACGTCGAGTAAAACCCGGAAAGTAAACTATAGATAAATAACCCAGGAGAGAAACTCTGACTTTTTCTTTTCGTCATGCTTATATTTATCTTTAGTTTCAGAAACAAAATCCATAGACAGTTTAGTCAATTGTCATGTACTTTTCGTTAAACAACAACTAAAGGGAGAAAATAGATAGTTACCACAAACACCCAGTTGAGACTATCTCCACTTCAACCTAATCCAATTAAGTCAACTAAACTAACTTGAGTAAATTCACAGCTAGCAGAGAGATTAAAAACTATGCCAGAACTCACTTTAGAATGGATGGAAGAAAGCGAAAAAAAAATCGAGACAATTAGCGATACGCAGCTAAGTAAAAATCCGGGAACTGTTCGCCTCGGACGCGATCCTGCACGCTGTGACTTACATCTTACCAATCCTACCGTCTCTGGGTTGCACGTAGAAATCTTTTTCGATCCCCAACAAAATCAATTTATGTTGCGTAATCTACGCGATACTAACCCTCCCGTAGTCGATGGAAAAAGAATTGATCGAGGAGTTGTCTCCTTAAAACAAGGTAGCAATATTCATCTAGGGCAAACCTTACTAACTGTAACTAAAATTGTTAACCAAATTCCTGCAACTATAGTTGTACCAATTTTAGCTACCAATCCCACACAAATATATCATCACGTCAGTCAACAAGTAGAAGTAGCACAAGCTAGTACAGCCCCGAATGCGATCTCCGTCAGTCAGCAGCAAGTAGAAGTAGCACAAGCTAGTACAGCCCCGAATGCGATACCTGTCCAGCAGCAAACCAAACCCAAATATGAGTTGCAATGTCCCTGTTGTCGTCGCACTTCCCCATACGAAAATATCGATTTTGGCTGTAATTGGTGCGGTACTTCCTTAGCAGCAGCAATCAGCGTTTTGATCTTACCTGAAGAAGCATAACTCAAAAACGGAAATAGAGACGTTATCGAAAACGTCTCTCGAAAAAAAAATCATAACTTTTCTTCATCTTTGGAGCAAATTGTCAACCACCAAGGTGAGCGTATTTTTATAATCTACTAAGCTTCAAAACCCCTCTAAACTACGATGAATCAAGGACAAGTTAAATTAAGTTGGGAAGATCCAGGAACAGGCGAAATTCGTCAACCGACATTAAATTTGCCGATCGCCTTCGGACGAGAATTTCAGCAAATGCCTGGGGAAGTGGGAGGTAGCCGCGTTACTCGGATCGTTCTCGACAGTTTGGAAATTTCTCGCTATCACGCCCTCATTGACGATGAAAATGGGAATTTAGTTATTACTGACCAAAATAGTAGTAACGGAGTTTTTGTCAACGGTCAGCGCCAGAAAAAAGCTAATCTGGCTAGTGGAGATACTCTGCAACTTGGACCCTATCAAATTACGATCGCGTTTGGCGATCCTACTACCACGATTATTAACCCGACAAGGAACTCCCAAATTTACTTTAATCCCAATACGCAAATTCCCGACCCTAGCCAACCACCACCTCCACCAGTAGTTCCTCAAAGCAGTAGTTTTCCACCACCAATCTTTCAACAACGACAATTAGAAGTCCAAGATTTACACGCTACGGGTTTACAAGTCAATGAAGTGGATTATCTCACCATTGGGGCAGGATTAGGTAGCTTTATTTGGGCAGATTTTTTGCGAATTTCTGGGGTAAAAAGCCAACAAATTATTGCTTTGGGAGTGGAGGCGAAACCTTACGGACGCTATAAACAATTGTGTCTGAATTCGCAAATTCCCTTACATGAAAGACTGCGATCGAATTCCGATTCCTGTCCTGATAATATTTGGGGTTGGCCCAGCTATGCTTGGCGCGAGGTATGGCACGATTTTAATAAAGGTAAAGTTAACAATGCTTTGGGTTATTTATGGCAAGTATTTGCCGAACCAACTTTTAGTCAAACATACACCCCTCGCGCAGGAAATGTTTTTGATTCGATCGATCGCGAAGAAACGAGAATTGGTTGGGGACAAATGTTTCGTTATGGTAGCGCCCGATCGATTCGCCAGACTAACGATGGACGTTATGCTGTAGCTTATTCGAGTACAAATACAGCCGGACGAAACCATGCTTTTTTTGTCGCCCGCTATCTTCATTTGGCGACAGGTTATCCGGCGATTAAGTTTCTTCCTGACTTACAAGCATATCGAGAGAAAACGAAGGATTTTCAAGGGGTAGTTAATGCTTACGAAAACCACGACCATATTTACGAACGTTTGCAAAAGCAAGGTGGGACAGTTTTAATTAGAGGTCGAGGAATTGTCGCTTCTCGGATTATCCAACGGGTTTATGAAGCAAGACAAAGTAATCCGAATATTCGTTTAATCAACTTGATGCGATCGCCAAAACCTGAAGGTAATAAATATCAAAATGCCCAGCGCTTTGTCGAACATCATATCGAATTTCAACCGTTTAATTGGCCCAAAGCTTGTTGGGGAGGCGATTTACGGGTGGAATTAGAAAAATCAGACCAAGATAAACGTAAAAGTTTGATTAACGATTGGGGTGGAACTACTACTGCCGATCGCCAAGACTGGCGACGTATTGTTAATGATGGAATTAGAGAAGGTTGGTATCGAATTGAGTTCGGTGAAGTGCAGCGAGTGGAAAAAGAACCAGATGGAGTGATTACTTATATCAGCGAAAAACATTATAAAGGAGAAACCCGCATCAAGGCTGATTTTATTATTGATGCTACTGGTTTAGATGCTGATGTGACGGCTAGCCCTTTGCTAAACGATTTAGTTATGCAATACAATTTACCTCTAAATACGCAAAAACGCTTGGCTGTTAGTAACGATTTTGAGATCGAAGGAATGCGTACTAATCGAGGGAGAATGTACGCGGCTGGTGCAATTACTCTCGGTGGACCTTATGCTGCTGTGGATAGCTTCCTCGGTTTGCAGTATACCGCTTTACGAGTGGTAGATAATCTCGCCTCAGTGCGATCGCCTGGGCTAAAACGCTTAAATCCTGGGAGTTCTTTCGGACAGTGGTTAAAGTGGGTCAGAAATCAACCACCTTCTTGAACTAATTTTTCGGTTTGGCGATCGCAATTTTGCCCGTGGAAGCGGGCTTTTTTCTGCCAATTTATCTTTTTCTCTGAAACAAATTTTTTCCACTTAGCTTTGGTAAGTCTTTCTTAAGAGGTAGAAAATAATCCTTTTTTAGATAGAGTGACATTTGTTTCTTAAAAGGAGATAGTAGGGTTGTTGGATAACAAATTCTAGCTACGAGAGCAAATCAAAATCTCTTGTTTAGAACACCTAGATAAATTTACTCGCTTGTTTTTTGTAAATTTTTTGAATTTTAGTAATAATCATGCGTAACACTGAAAACCATCCTAATCCCGATCATAGACCAACAACTCGCATAGGTAATGATCCTAATGCTCATGTAGAAGTTAATCCTCACTCTACTACCGACCCGGAAAAGGCTGCGGCTTACGAAAGCGGATATGTTCAAGGTCAAGTTACTGAAAATAATCGCGAAAGAAGAAACCTCACTGTAAGAGATAATGATAATGCGGCTCGTGGCTTATTAATTGGGATTATTGCTACTTCTTTGGTAGCCTTAGCAGTAGGTTTGGCTTTCTTGTTTAATGATAGAGAACCGGAAATCGATTCCACTCCTCCGGCGATCGTTCCCTCGGAAACTGAAGATTTAGAACCAGAAAATCAAACAAATATTATTGAAGAAGACCAACAACCCGATACAACCATTATTCAAGAAGACCAACAACCTGACGGTCAAACGACAATCATTGAAAGAAACAACACAGAAACTATTAGAGAACAAGTTCCCGTTCCTGTCGAACAAGATTCTTCCTCTGAACAACAATCTCCCGCATCTAACTCCACTCCACAGTCAACCGAGCCACGAGTACAAGAAAATAATACGACAATTCAAGTAACTCCTTCTGAAAGGGAAACTCCTAGCAACAATACTAATTCCGGTAGCACTGGAGATACTCCCGCAGCTAACTTTCCTTCTACTCGCACCACAGGTAATCCTACCGATGCTTCTAGAGGAAATTCTACCACCAATGCTCCTACTACTGATAGTGAAAGTGGTGTTAACTCAACCACAGGAAATACTAACTCTACTTCCGGTGCAGATCAATAAACTTGCTCTCGAAAATTAAACTGAATTAAGCTTGAAAGCCGCTAATTAATCTAAATCTAGCGGCTTTTTTGCTAAAAAGCAAAAGTTTAATTTTCTTAGTAAACTTAAAATTTGGCTTTGGTTTCAACTATCTTAGTAAAAGCGAGCTACCTTCAACGGGAAACCAACTCTATGCTGCGTCAAAAGTTAAATTTTTCCTTTTTTAAGCAGAAAAAACTCTTTTTTTCACTCTTAACTATTGCTAATTTTCATCTTTTGTGCTGTGCAAATTTAGCAACAGCCCAGTTAATTCCCGATCGCAGCCTGGGTGAAGAAAACTCTACCGTTACCCGTGACAATATTAACGGTCTTCCTAGCGAAATCATCAACGGTGGTGCTACACGCGGGACAAATCTCTTTCATAGTTTCCAAGAATTTAATATTAATCAAGGACGCGGAGTTTACTTCTCTAATCCAGCGAATATTGAAAATATTTTTAATCGCGTCACAGGTAACAATGTTTCCAATATTTTCGGAACATTAGGTGTTTTAGGTAATGCTAACTTATTCTTAATTAATCCTAACGGAATTATTTTCGGACCGAATGCGAGCTTAGATTTAGGTGGTTCATTTTTCGGTTCCACCGCCGATAGTTTAGTTTTTAATAATGACTTTGAATTTAGCGCCAGTAATCCCGAAGCTCCACCACTATTAACAGTTAATGTTCCCATTGGTTTACGATTTCGCGAAAATCCAGGCAATATTCTGGTGCAAGGAACAGGAATTAATCGTCCCAAATTAGACAAAAATTTAAGTGTTGCCGAAAATGAACTTAATTTTCAACAAGAATTATTGAGCAATTCTCAAGGATTACAAGTAGATCTAGGGGAAACCTTAGCGTTAATTGGTGGAGAGATTACCCTCGAATCCGGACTTTTGAAAGCCGAAGCAGGAAATATCGAATTAGGTAGCGTGGGTGAAGGTTTTGTGAGCTTAATTCCCACGGATATAGGCTTTACTTTTGGCTATGAAAAAGTTAGCGATTTTCGGGATATTCAACTGTTACAAGAGTCAGGAATTTTCGCTAGCGGTGAAGGTGGTGGCGATATTCAAATCGTCGGGAAAAACTTATTGATACGGGAAATTTCCGAAATCCAAGCTACTACTTTGGGCGCTAATCCGGGAGGAGATATGATCATCAAAACTTCCGACTTAGTAGAAGTAACAAGTAATATTTTGGATGAAGATTTTTCAACAACGATCGCCGCAGCAACATTAGCTACAGGAAATGCGGGAGATGTGAAAATTGAAACCGGACAGTTGCAAATTCTCGATCGCGGAGTAGTCGGAGTTGCTTCTTTTGGTGAAGGTAATGCGGGAAATCTGGAGATCAAAGCAGACGCGATCGCACTTAACGGTAATTCTTTCTTCACCGCGCAAGCTCAAGCGCTTGGTGAAGCAGGAGACATCATCATCAACACCGGACAATTACAAATCAGCGATCGCGCCACAATTGAAGTGGCGACAACCGGAGCAGGTAATGCTGGTACACTTTTAATCAACGCTGAAACTATTCAAATGACTGACACTGCTAGCTTGGTAGCAGGTACTATAAGTCAAGGTAATGCAGGTAACATCAACATTGAAACGCAACAGTTACACCTGAGCGGTAAAGCGATCGTCGGAGTTGTAACTAATGGAGTAGGATCTGCCGGAGTCATCGCAATTAACGCCGAAACTGTGCAAATGACTGGCGATTCGGGCTTACTAGCTTTGACATTTAATCAAGGTAATGCTGGTAACGTCATAATTCAAACTGACTTGTTAATCTTGCAAGACCAAGCTTCTATTCTCGCAGAAACTTTTAGTAATGGTACAGGAGGAGCGATCGCGATTACTCAAGCGGAAAGAGTCGATCTCAGCGAAGGAAGCAGAATTAGTGCCGGAACTTTCGCGACTGGTGATGCTGGTAATATCACAATCGATACTAGACAATTATTGCTGCGAAATGGCGCACGAGTCGAAGTTAATACCGAAAGTGACGGAAAGGGAGGAAATATACAAGTTAGGGGTGCAGATTTTGTAGAATTAATTGGCACTTCAGCCGATGAGGAAACTTATACTGGTTTGGTTGCGGCAACTTTTGGTACAGGAGATGCGGGAAGGGTGAGTATTGAAACTCGACGCTTGGTTATTCGTGATGGTGCAGCCGCAGGTGCAAGTGTCGCTTCGATTGTTGATGAAGCAATACCAGGAGATGTACCTTTAGTGCAAGCGGGAACTGTCAATGTGATTGCTTCGGAGTCGGTGGAAATTCTGGGGACTTCGGCAAATGGAGTTTATCCTAGTAGTTTGACGGTGACAACAGAAAATATTGGCGATGCGGGGAGTATTTTTGTCCAGACACCTAAGTTGATTATCGGCGATCGCGCTCAAATTACCGCAACTACTTCTGGAAGTGGTACGGCTGGCGATATTCGTTTGGAAACTGAAAGCTTGGTATTGTTTAATAATGCAGAAATTTTAGGTGCTACTTTTGCCTCTGGTAATGCAGGTGACGTTAATATCCAAACTCAAGCTTTGACAGTACAATCTAATTCGCAGATTA
This sequence comes from Oscillatoria sp. PMC 1068.18, assembly GCA_035968095.1. Taxonomy (GTDB): domain Bacteria; phylum Cyanobacteriota; class Cyanobacteriia; order Cyanobacteriales; family SIO1D9; genus IIICB1. Next base: position 775 of record JAWQFW010000035.1, on the reverse strand, counting down.
GTGTTATCGGGCAAGGTACGGGAAATCCTGGTAGTATTAACGTTAACGCTACGGAAAGCTTGTTGTTAGATAGTGGTGAGTTGTTGGCGGCTTCCGAGTTAGGTAAAGGTGGCAATATTACTGTCTCTTCACCAGATATTCGCTTACGCAATGGAAGTACGATTTCGGCGATCGGTGGTAGCGCTGGTAATGTTAGTCTTGAAGGTAATATTAACATTAATACCGAAACTTTGGTTTTACTCGAAGCTAGTAGCATTATTACTGATGCTGTCTCTACTCAAGGTGGTAGTAACATCGTGATTAGTCCTCTCAATGGTGACGATTTATTCGTTTTTCAGTCTCCTGATAGCATTATTAATGCTAGTGGAGATTTACAAATTGATACGGAGCTTGATGATGAATCAGTGGAAATAGTCCAATCTCAAGATGTAGATCCTAATCAAGAAGTGACGACTAATGCTTGTCAACAAGGTGAAGGAAGCGAGTTTGTCGTTACTGGGAGAGGTGGTTTACCTACTAATCCGAATCAAGCTTTGGAAGCCGAAAATATTAGTACGAGTTTTATCGATCCTGTAGCTCCTAATCGTGCCACAATTCTTGAAGATGAAGAGAATGTCAGTGTTTCTTCTCCAACTCAAAAAACTCCGGCACGTGGTTGGGTGGTTAATGAGCGGGGTGAGGTGATTTTAGTTGCTTACGATCCTTCTACAACACCGCTTCAGCGTCATTTAGTTAATCCGGCTTTGTGTCACCAATAAGAGGCGCTTGGCAATTA
>JAWQFW010000034.1:0-30120 GCA_035968095.1 Oscillatoria sp. PMC 1068.18 | reverse complement strand
TCAATCTTTTTCTCAAGTAGATGCTTCTACTACTAGAAAATATGGCGGTACAGGTTTAGGATTAGCAATTTGTAAACAGTTAGTAAGTTTAATGCAAGGAGAAATTGGCGTAGAAAGTGAAGTTGGTGTTGGTTCAACTTTTTGGTTTACTGCTTGCTTCTTCAAACAAAATATAACTAATGCACCACAAGTTCCTGCCATTCTCAGTAAACTAAAATGCTTGATTGTTTCCCCCAGCCCGACAACTCGCCAGTCAGTACGTTATTTACTGAAAACTTGGGGAATAGAAGCTATTGATGAAACAGTTGATAGCACCGAAACTTTAAAAGCTTTGCACCAAGCAGCAGATTCAGGAAATCCATATAAAATTGCACTGATTGATACTCAATCAACCAACATTAAAATTGAAGCTTTAGTTAGGAAAATAAAATCAGATCCAAAACTAGAGAAAACTCAGCCAATTGTGATGACTTCGATGAAACATCGGGCGAGAGTCCAAAAGTTAATCAATTTAGGAATTTCTAACTATTTAAGTAAACCGATTCGTGCTTCTCAGCTTTTTGATGCGCTGATGAATGTACTCGCAAATCTCTCAGAAGAAATTGGGTACAAAATTGAATCAGATGAATTCGGAACAGTTAATTATCCTCAATCTGCTGAAAACAACCCAATCTCAGAAAAGTTGTCTGGTTTAAAGGTTTTGCTTGTCGAAGATCATCCAACTAACCAACAAGTTATTTTAGGTCAATTGGAGATGTTAGGCTGTGTTGCTGATTATGTTGGAAACGGGGAAGAAGCTCTCTCGATTCTTAGTAAAAAAAGTTACGATCTGGTGTTAATGGATTGTCAAATGCCAGTGTTGGATGGCTACGAAACTACGAGAAAACTCCGGGAAAAAGAAAGTAATAATAGTCATACAATTGTGATTGCTTTGACTGCTCATGCAATGCCGCAAGACCGAAATAAATGTTTGGCTGCGGGAATGGATGATTATCTCAGTAAACCAGTGGTTTTAGAAGATTTAGCGGCGATTTTAGAGCGTTGGGCAACTGCGAAAGCTAATTCTTATTCTCAAGAAAAAAATGTGGTTGAGGTGGTTACTGATGTAGGAAATAAGCCAAATAATAATGGTGGGATTAAGTTAGAAAATTGGGAAGAACGTTTACAAGAAATTCTAGATTGGGGACGTTTAGAACGAGTTTCTCGTGGGAAGGTGGCTTTTCGCAAACGTTTACTCGAAATTTTTGTTGAGGTTACGGAAAAAGATTTAGCTGAGTTGAAAGAGGCGATCGCGGCTGGTGATGTCAGAACAATCCAAGCAAAAGCACATCGCATCAAAGGTTCTGCGGCGAATGTGGGAATGCTCAATTTACCACGGTTAACAGAGAAATTAGAAAAATTAGCGACTGCTGGAAATATGGAACCAGTGAAAAGGCTTTTTGAGCAGATTGAACAAGAGTTTCTGACACTTGCTTCAGTAGTAAATTCTTGAATTGAAGATGAAAAAAGTAGTTATTGGTGTGATGGGTGCGGGAGAAAATGCGACTGAGGGCGATCGCCAAAATGCTTATCAATTAGGTAAATTAATTGCCCAAGCTGGTTGGGTACTCCTTACAGGTGGGAGAAATTCCGGAGTAATGGATGCCGCTAGTAAAGGTGCAAAAGCAGCAGGTGGGTTGACAGTGGGGATTTTACCCGGTAAAAATACTGAGGGAGTTTCGGAAGCAGTGGATATTGCGATCGCCACCGATCTTGGTAATGCACGCAATAATCTGAATGTGCTTTCCAGTGATGTTGTGGTTGCTTGCGGTATTGGTGCAGGTACAGCCTCGGAAATAGCTTTGGCTTTGAAAGCCGCTAAACCAGTAATTTTATTAACACCAGATCGCCTTACCCAAGACTTTTTTACCAGGATCGCCCAATCTCAACTTTTTTTCGTTCCTAACCCTCCAGACGCGATCGCCCTAATTCAAAAATTATTAACAGAGAACTGAATTCCCAATCCACCTAGGGATGGATGCTCAATTTTCACTGAAATCGCTATAATCTGTAAAGATTTATTGCTAAAGCTTGGTAAAATTTAAGCTGACGACTTCTAAAGCCCTAAATCGACCAAACTTCATTTGGGGCAGCCAAAAAAATACAGAGGAAAGAACACAATGGCATACGAACTTCCATCATTACCTTACGACTACAAAGCACTCGAACCTCATATTTCTGCCAGTACCCTAGAATTTCACCACGACAAGCACCACGCTGCTTACGTGAAAAAGTACAATGATGCCATTGAAGGTACAGAGTACGCAGATATGCCGCTTGAGGAAGTCATCAAGAAAATTTATGGCGACGCTTCCAAACAAGGTTTATTCAACAACGCGGCTCAAGCTTGGAACCATACTTTCTACTGGAACAGCATGAAACCAGGTGGCGGCGGTGCGCCCACTGGAGCCGTTGCCGACAAAATTAATGCTGACTTCGGTAGTTACGAAAAGTTCAAAGAAGAATTTAAGCAAGCTGGTGGAACTCAATTCGGTAGCGGTTGGGCTTGGCTTGTCCTCGATAATGGCACACTCAAAGTGGTTAAAACTCCTAATGCAGAAAATCCTCTCCATTCAGGACAAACCCCCTTACTAACAATGGATGTTTGGGAACACGCTTATTATCTGGACTATCAAAACCAGCGTCCTTCTTACATCGACACCTTCCTTGATAGCCTCGTTAACTGGGACTTTGTTGCCTCCAATATGTAAAGGCTAATTCACTGGAAAACCGCCCGCAAAAAATTAGTTAATAATTAAAAAGTTTAGTTGTTAATACTTGATTTTCAAGTCAATAACAGCTAAACTTTTTTAATTTAAAGTTGATTTCTGAGCAGAAGTATGCACAAAAGTGAAGATATCGCTAAGTATCTCGAAAGCACAAATAACATCACCAAACCTTGGTTATTGGTGCAACTACGTTTAGCTAAGTTGGAAGAACGCCGTGCGACTATTTCACCAGAGGAGTATACCAGTCAATTAGAAGATATTCATCGAGATTTGATGAATTTAGGTGAATGGTGGTTAGGAATTGAAGCCGAAGTATTTGAATAAGAATTCACTCTAACTTAAGTGAAAAAAATTCATTAGTAACTAACTTCTTGAATAAAAATTCAAGTCAATTGTTAAGAAAAATTACTAACTTGTTCACGAGTTCTTCACATTAAGCAGCTAAATTAAACTTGGGTAACATAAGTCCAAACAACTTAAAGTAAGATTGATTATTTTAGTTATATGAGAATTCTGTTGGTAGAAGACGACGAAATACTTGCCCAAAGCCTTAGCACAGCCTTAAGTGAACAAAATTATGTAGTTGATATTGCTCGCAATGGAGAAGAAGGTTGGGAGTATGCTGAAGCTTTTACTTATGACTTAATCTTGTTAGATGTCAGCTTACCCAAGCTCAACGGAATTATTTTATGTCGGCGGTTACGACAAGAAAATTATCGCGGTCCAATTTTGCTGTTAACAGCAAGAGATGCTAGTGAAGATAAAGTCGCAGGGTTAGATGCTGGAGCAGATGACTATGTAGTTAAACCTTGTACGATCGCCGAATTATTTGCTCGTGTGCGCGCTTTGTTAAGACGAGGTAGCGCTTCTAGCGCACCAATCTTGAAGTGGGGAAAACTACTTTTAGATCCAATTTCTTGTGAAGTTACTTATCAAGAAAGAATTGTTAATGTTTCGCCTACAGAATATAGTTTATTAGAACTATTGATGCGAAATCCTCGGCGAGTTTTTACGAAAAGTGCGATTCTCGAACATTTGTGGTCATTTGAAGATCCTCCCAATGAGGATACAGTACGAGCGCATATTAAAGGTTTGCGACGTAAGTTAAAAAATGCTCAAGCCAATGACATAATTGAAACTGTTTATGGTGTTGGTTATCGTCTCAAACCGATCCCAGAAAGAGAAATATCTAAGCAAGAACAAACATTAATTGCGGTAGCCGAAGCTTGGACAAAATTTAAACAGCCGACTTTAATCCGCGTCGAAACCATCGAAAAAGCGATCGCCAAATTAGCTTCTGGAAGTTTCAGCGAACAAATGCGGCAAAAAGCTGAACAAGAAGCTCATAAATTAGCAGGATCGCTGGGAATGTTTGGCTTAAGCGAAGGCTCTCATCTAGCACGAGAAATTGAAAACTGGTTAATCAAATTGGGAGCAACAACTGCGAACAATCTCGATCGCAGCGAAATTCACCAAAATACCCAAATTGCACTTACTCAAACAAATCTACAACTTGAGGATCTACAAGCTTTAACAATTCGCTTACGCGAGCAGATCGAAAAACCAACACTTACCACAAAGCCTCACCAAGTTAAAATAGTTCGGGAAGTTAGCCCCGACACTCCCTTAGTATTAGTCGTAGACGACGATCGCTCTTTAACCAGCCAGTTAGAACAAGAAGCTTTAAACTGGAATCTACGACTGCGAGTAGCTGAAAATCCTCAGCAAGCTAGAGCTTATCTCGCTCAAGAAGTTCCTAAATTAGTAATTCTCGATCTCATCTTTCCCCAAAATTCCCAGCAAGGTTTTTTGTTCTTAGAAGAAATTGTCCAACAAAATCGCGAACTTCCGGTATTAGTCTTTACCATGCGCGATAATTTTCAAGATCGCGTTCGAGTTGCACGTTTGGGAGGAAAAGCCTTTCTCGCTAAACCTGTGGCTGCAACCCAAGTTTTACAAGCCGCAGTCGATTTGTTGCAGCATCAACGTAATCAAGCAGTAACGATCCTCGCGGTTGACGACGATCCAATTATTTTGCAAAGTTTAACAGAAATCTTGACTCCTTGGGGAATTGAGGTACGCACGCTGGAAAATCCGCTTAAATTCTGGGAAAAATTAGAAAAAGCTAGCCCAGATTTATTAATTCTCGATGTGGATATGCCTCATATTGACGGAATTGAACTTTGTCGAGTCGTGCGAGGCGATCGCGCTTGGCACGGTACTCCCATTTTATTTCTTTCTGCTCATCGCTCCCGTGAAATTATTAATCAAATTTATGAAGCAGGTGGAGATGACTACATCGCTAAACCAATCGTTGAAGCTGAATTAGTGACGCGGATTTTTAATCGGATTGAACGGACACAACTATTGCGTAGTTTAGCAGAAACCGATCCCCTAACTGGAGTTGCGAATCGTTATCGCTCCACCAAAGAACTAAATCGTTATTTTAGTCTTGCCCAAACCTATCAGCAACTTGTCTCTTTAGCAATTCTCGATTTAAATAATTTACAAAATATCAATGCTCGCTACGGTTATGCTGTAGGCGATCGCGTTTTGCAGCGAATCGGACAAATTTTACTTCTCAATTTCAAAAGCGAAGATGTTGTTGCTCGTTGGTACGGACAACAATTTGTCATCGGAATGTATGGTTTAAATCGATTAGAAGCCAAACAGCGACTTGAAGAAACTTTAGCACTCATCAATCAAGAAATTTTTCTCATTGCAGGTAAAAAAACTCTCCAAGTTACTGTTAGTGTCGGAGTCGCAGAATATCCTCAACATGGTCTTGACTTAGACAACTTATTTCGAGCTACTAACGAAGCTTTGACTTGTGCGAAAAGACTCGGAGGTTCTCGCATTATTCTCTATTAAATTTAAGCTTTTGTTGAGCCTCATGCGTAAAATATAAAAAATCCGCTTGAGCATATCCTCATGAATTGGGTTGAAATATTTTAATTTACTTAAAGTAAAAATAGTCCTTTGTTCCTCATCCGTTAACATCTCGCATTCGTGAATTTTTCCGTAAATCTCATAAAGAGATTCAGCAAGCTCGATTTTTTCTTTTTGGGAAATACTCTGGGGCGGTACATTCATAGTGCTTGCCTCGAATTGTTATGTTCTCTACTGTAAATTGACAATGTGAAAATTTTGAGAAGGTTTCAGTAAATTTTCTGATTTCAATTTGACTTTTTTAGTGTATCAACTGAGCCGTTGTTACCCAAGAATTATAGAAAAATTTAACTTACTTCATTTTTTTTGTTAAACAAATCTAAAAATACGATGCTTATTGTAACATTCAATTGCAGATTTAACTTAAGTTTTATATTATCAAACATTGACTTAATCTTGGCAAAGCCAAACACAGATAACTCAGCTACCTTTCTGAGTTGCTGATTAGTTTTACTTATACAACCTTGCTCTCACTAAGTCAAGCAGAGCCAGTCTCCAGTAAGGTAAAATCAAGCAAAGAGCAGCTTAAATAACGTTTTCGCAACGTAAGCTTAATTTTGCTGAGGAAAGCCCCAATTTAAACTCCATTTGCCAGCAAAACTTCAGCTTGATTTCCCTTTACAGGTTTGGAAAACAAAAATCCCTGTATTTGCTTACAGCCCAACTGCTGAAGTTGTTCCAACTCAGCAACAGTTTCCACTCCTTCAGTAATCGTTTGCATACCCAAAGTATGAGCAATAATTTCAATACTCCGAATCAAACTCCACTGCTGCTGGCAAACAAAAGCGCGATCGATCTTCAAATAATCTACAGATAACTGATGTAAGCGAGAAAGACAAGAATAACCAGTACCAAAATCATCAAGATAAATTTTAATACCCAAATCCTTAAGTTGTTGCAAAGCCGCGATCGCCTCTTCCGAATCCCCCAAAGCCAAACTTTCCGTAACCTCGAACCTCAAAGTTTCCGGTAAAATTTCCATCTCCTGACAAATAACTTCCACTCGCTGCACAAAATTCGGCTTCAATAACTGAGACGTAGAAAGATTAACACTAACCGTCAAAGGCTCCTTTCTCGGAAACTTATCCTGCCACTGCCGCAACTGAAAACAAGCTTGCTTCAATACCCACATTCCCAAATCGTGAATCAAAAAAGTTTTTTCCGCGATCGGGATAAACTCAGCCGGAGACACCAAACCACGACTCGGATGTCGCCAGCGTAATAACGCCTCAAACCCAACAATAGTCTTAGTTTCCACAGCAACAATCGGCTGATAAAAAACTTCAAACTCTTGATTTTCCCAAGCAGAAAGCAAATCAACTTCCAGCAAAAAACGATCCATCTCTGCACGGGAGATCACCTCCAAAGACGAACTATCTTCCTCATCAATTGCCGCCGATAACCTTACCAAACGATCCGCATTCTTCGCCGCAATTCGTAACAATCGTTGACCCTTTTCTGTCTGAGGATCGAGTTTACCACTGAGTAACAAAGCTAATGCTGCTTTAATTGATGTTAAAGGAGAACGCAATTGATAGCTCAAAATGCTGGTAGAGTTCTCTGGCTCAATTTGTTCATCAATCATTTTCATGCTCAGACGCTCAGTATAAAGGAACAAATAGAATAAAGTTAAACGAACTAAATTCCTCTCATCTCAGAAAATTGTAATTAAACTATTGTGAAAAACTGAGGAAGACTCCAGATGAATCAATCAAATCGTTTCACAAGAGGAAGTATCATCGTCGTTGATGATAACCCAGAAAACCTTAACCTTCTCGTCAACACACTCAGTGAAGTTGGCTACAACGTTCGTGCTGCCGTTAGTGGCAAACTCGCAATTTCCAGCGCTCAAACAATACCACCAGACCTAATTTTACTAGACATCCTCATGCCAGAAATTGACGGGTATGAAGTTTGTAAACAGTTAAAATCAGACACTCGCACTCAGGATATCCCCATAATTTTCATTAGCGCGTTAGATGAAGCAATCGATAAAGCTAGAGGTTTTCAAGTTGGTGCAGTTGACTACATTTCTAAACCTTTTCAGCATCTAGAAGTAATTGCTCGCGTCGAAAATCAATTACGTCTGCGCCTAGCAAGAAAGCAACTTCAAGAACAAAATTTTCAGCTAGAAAGTTTTAGTAACAACCTGAAAGAATTACATCGACTTAACACTACCGATTACTCTGATTTTGCTCAACTAAGCAAAGACTATTTAGCAACTGGCTGTAAAATTCTTGGTTTTACCACAGGAATTATTAGTAAAGTCACTGGCAAAACTTGTCATCTCGAAGCCATTACTTCAGAAGAAATGCGCTTACCTGAAAATCAAGAATTCGCTCTTAGTAACACTTTTTGCACTGAAGTAATTAACAATCGCCAAACAGTTACTTATCCTCAAACAGCAAATAGCCCTTCGTTGGGGGAAAAACCAACCGACAAAAACTTTTCAATCCGCTCTTATCTCGGCACTCCTATTTGGGTAAATGATCAAATTTATGGAACGCTTAGTTTTTCTTCTTTAGAAGTAAAAAACAAGCATTTTAATATTCACGAACGAGAATTTATTGAATTAATGGCACAAAGTTTAGGAAAATATATCCTCGCTCTAGAAATTGAAAATCAACGCCAAAAGGCTGAAGAAGAAACTAAACTTTTACTCAATACTACTCAAGCTATTAATACTGCTGCCAATTTTGAAACCGCCTTACAAGCTACCTTAGAAGAAGTATGTAAAGCTAGTGGTTGGACTTACGGTGAAGCCTGGATTCCTAATCATAATCAAACGTTTCTTGAAGCTAGCTCCGCCTGGTATTACAATAGTATTATCACTAAAAATAGTGTTATTAAAGCTAATATAGAACAGTTTCGTCAAGCAAGCAAAAAATTATTTTTTTACCGCGATCAAGGCTTAGTTGGGCGGGTTTGGCAGCAAAAAAAAGCAGAATTTGTTGAAGATATTCACAGTAATTATAATCCAAACTGTCAGCGAAAGAGCCTAGCAGAAAAATGTGGGATCAAGTCAAGCTTGGCTGTGCCGATAATAGGCAAAAATGAAAGGAAAGATGGTTCAGAACAAGTTGAGCAAAGCAACGTCATCGCTGTTTTGGTTTTTTTATTAGCAGAAGAAACTTTAGCCAATAGTTGCCCGGAAAAAGAGCGCTTATTGGAGTTAGTTTCAGCCGTTGCTACTCAAGTTAGTGCAGTTATTCAGCATAAACAAACTGAAGCTGAACTCCGCTCTTTATTTCAAGCAATGGATGATTTGATTGTTGTTTACGATCAAAGGGGAATTTGTCTAAAGTCTATTTCTAATCAACCGGAACTGTTAGTTAATTGTGTTGACGAAACAATTAATAGCTGGGTATATAATGATCTTTTAGATTTAGCCCAAAGTCATTTAGCTACTATTGAACGAACTTTAAGAACGAAAGTAACTCAAACAATCGAATTTAGTTGGGTAATTAACAAGCAATTAAAATGGTTTTTAGGGAAGTTATCTCCTCTTTTTCCCGATCAGGTAATGTTAGTAGCTAGAGATATTAGCGATCGCAAGCTGATTGAGCAGAAGCTATCTGCTAATGAAGCAGAAATGCGAGGAATTTTTGAGTCGATGACAGATATTGTTTTGACACTTAATTTGCAAACCGAGAATGTGCAAGTAATGCCGACTAATTATCAGCGTTTATATCAGTGGGAAGCGAACCTACTCAGCGAGACAATACAACAATTTTATGACCAAGAAAACTCAGAAAGACAATCTTTTTGGGAACCTGCACGGGAAGCAATAGCTAAACAAGAAACAGTGAGTTTTGAATACAGTTTAAATATTGATCATAAATTAGTTTGGTTTCATGCTAGTGTTTCTCCTTTACCAGATAATTTGGCAATTTGGGTAGCCAGAGATATTAGCGATCGCGTCAAAGCTGAGTTAGAATTACAACAGCTAGCTTCGGAGCTAGAACAAAGAGTCAAAAAACGCACTGCTCAACTCGAAAAAGCTAATCAAAGTCTCAAATCCGAAATTAACGAACGGATTTTCACTCAAATCGAATTAGTCAAATCAGAAGCTCGTTTTCGCCTTGCGGTTGAGAATATTCCCGATATGTTTGCGATTTATGACAAAGAGTTGCGATTTGAGTTTATTAATGCTGTTGGTTTAGAGATTATTAATAAGTCAGTCTCAGAACTAATTGGTAATACAGATACAGAAGTTTTCCCTACTGAAGTAACCTCAACTTATTTACCATTATTAAACAAAGCAGTAGCAACTCGCACACTTCAACGGGGAGAAGTAACTCTGAACATCCCTTCTGCGGGTAAACGGACAATGATCTTCGCTTATGTGCCGCTTTTAGACGAACAGGGAGAAATTTATCAAATTCTGGGGATAACTCATGATATTAGCGATCGCATTCAAGCTGAAATGAAACTCCAAACAGCTTATCAACGATTACAGTTACTTTCAGAATTAACCCTGAAAATTCGTCAGTCTCTTGACTTAGAAGACATCCTCAAAACTACCGTTACCGAAGTGCAAAAGCTCCTTGCAGCCGATCGCGTTTTAATTGTGGCGATCGCTCAAGATGCACCAGCCTCGATTGTCCAAGAAGTCGTAATTCCCGGATTTCCTAGTCTGCAAGGAGAAAAACTAGATTCTCCCCCACCTAACAGCGAGAATATGGCAGAGTTTCTTCAAGGGAAATCTATTATCATTAACGACATCCAAAAATTAAATTTCCCTTCAGCCCAACTCCAATTCTTCTCGCAACTAAAAATTCGCGCCAAGCTAGTCGTACCCATTTTTATTCAAAATAGCATTTGGGGCGGTTTGGTCATTCATCAATGTAATTTTCCCCGTGAATGGCAAGTAGAAGAAATTGAAATCCTCCAACAACTAGCCGACCAAATTGGCATTGCCGTCGCCCAAGCTCAATTACTCGAAACTTTAGAAGAAAAAGTCGCCGAACGTACCGCCGAATTGCGCCACAGCGAAAGACAACTACGGTTAATTACTGATGCCTTACCAATGCGAATTAGTTACGTTGATGCTCAAGAACGCTATCGATTTAACAATAAAGCTTATGAAAAGTGGTTTGGACTACCGATGGCACAAGTTACCGGATACCAAAAAAAAGCGGTTCTAGGAGAAATATATTATCAACAAGTGAAACAATATATCGTTGCTGCATTATCGGGAGAAAGAGTTACCTTTGAATTCCAAGAACCTGAAGTTAACGGTAAAAAACGTTATGTCAGCATTACTTATATTCCCGATCTCGACTCCAACGGAAACGTAATTGGCTTTTTTGGGGTAGCGATTGATTTAAGCGATCGCAAAGCGATCGAACAAATGAAAGATGAATTTATCTCCGTCGCTAGCCACGAATTGCGTACTCCTTTAACTTCGATTCGCGGTTCTCTAGGACTAATTGCTACAGGTCGCCTTGGTGAACTTTCCCAACAAGGACAACGAATGTTAGAAATTGCCGTTAATAATACCGATCGCCTCCACCGTTTGATTAATGATATTCTTGACCTCGCCCGCATTGAATCAGGTCGAGTCGATATTGTTAAGGAAAACTGCAATGCTGTGGATTTAATTACCCAAGCGGTAGAAGCGATGCAGTCGATGGCACAACAAGAAAATGTTACTCTTGAGCTAGAAACTGAACAGTCTGTAATCGACGTTTTTGCCGACCCCGATCAAATTTTGCAAACTCTCACCAACTTAATCAGTAATGCGATCAAATTTTCTGATTCTGGAGAAATTGTTTGGCTCGGTATTAGTACCCAAAATGAGGAAACCTTATTTTCTGTCCGAGATACTGGACGAGGGATTCCGGCTGATAAATTAGAAGCTATTTTTGGACGCTTTCAGCAAGTTGATGCTTCCGACTCCCGCGAAAAAAGCGGTACTGGTTTAGGTTTACCGATCTGTCGTGAAATTGTCCGGCGACATGGTGGCAAAATTTGGGTAGAAAGCGAACTTGGCGTTGGTAGCACCTTTTACTTTACTTTACCGCTCCGAGGTGAATAAAGCGATTTCGCAATTGGCGATCGGAAAAGATTAGCAGCTATTTTGCTCAAGATAATTATTTTTTCACGACTTTTTCACAAATCTTTCACGACTTTTTGGCAACTTTTTCACAAACTTTTCACGGCTTTTATATAAAGTAAGAAACAACATTATTTAACTGAAAATTGAAAACAATGTTGATCGGTTACAAGCAAAGTTTTGGCGAAATAAAAAATTATCCTGACAAAAACTTAGTTGGTAATGCTCAAAATGGAGCCACCCAAATTAAAATTTGGATTGACTACGAATTACCTAGCAAGCAAATTTTATTAGTCAATGCGGAAAATGACTTGCAAGAAGTGATTAAAACTGGCTTAGAGTTAACAACTAACTGGAAAATTCTCACCAGCGATCGCGCTCATCATAGTTTAAGTTTAGCCAAGGAACAGCAACCAAACGCAATTTTAATTAATATTGAGAAAAAAGATTTAACCGAAATCAATTTTTGGTTACAACTTAGACAAAAACAGGAGTGGCAACAGATCCCCGTTATTTTATTAGTCGATCGTCTGCGGCGCTCAGACAAAAAGCGTTTAAAAAAACTAGAAATAGCAGGCGCGATCGCCAAACCCTTCGACATGGTAAACTTAGGAAAACAAATTGCTAGCTTTCTACAGTGGAATTTGGCATAAACTTGAGAAAACAGCGCTCGAAAAGGGTAAACAAAAATCAATGGGGACAAAGCGAATATTGATTATCGACGACGAAGCCGATATTCGAGAAGTAGCTCAACTTGGGTTACAGATAAGTCATGAATGGGAGGTACTAACCGCAGCTTCCGGTGCAGAAGGATTAAAAATAGCCACAAAAGAACAGCCAGATGCAATTCTTTTAGATGTAATGATGCCCGACCTCGACGGACCGACAACTTGGCAAAAACTACAAGAAAATCCGGCTACAAAAGATATTCCCGTAATTTTATTAACAGCAAAAGTCCAAGCCGTAGAACAGCGTCGTTACGCCAAGTTAGGCGTTAAGAGCGTCTTGACCAAACCTTTCGATCCTGTGACAATTGGTACAGCGATCGCGCAAATTCTCGGTTGGTAGTCTCAAATACTTTTTCCTAGCAAACTAAATAAGCTTGATTTAAGAAGTTTTTCACAGTTAATGGGCATAATAAAACTGACAACAGGTAATTTTTAGCTCTTCCGAAAAAAGTTCTCTAAAATGTCTCAGCAAATTCCCGTAGATTTGACGCAGAACCCCACTCGCTTGCAAAAATTAGCAGATAATGTCTTAGGTATCCTGTATCAATTTCAACTTGATCCTAATGGTTCAATGTCTTTCCCTTACGTTTCTGCTGGTTGTCAGGAAATCCTCGAACTCGACCCAAAGTTAGTGCAAGAAGATGCTTCATTAATGATTAACCTAATTGTTCCTGAAGACCAAGAAAGATTCCAAGAATCAGTAGCATCTTCAGCGCAAAATTTATCACCTTGGTATTGGGAAGGAAGAATGAAATTAGCTTCGGGAGTGGTGAAATGGATTAAAGCCATGTCTAAACCCGAACCACAACCAAGAGGCGAAATTCTTTGGGATGGGTGGATTCTTGATATCACCGAACAAAAAAATACAGAAGCAGCGCTACAAGCTTCAAATGAACGCATCACGGCTATTTTACAAGGAGCAACCGAAGGTTTTTTTGCCTTAAGCGATCGCTGGTGTTTTACTTATGTTAACTCTCAAGCAGAATTTTTGTTAGGTAAATCTCGTCGTGAGTTGATGGGTAGAAACATTTGGGAACTATATCCAGAGCTAGTAACATCAACTTTTTATCAACAATATCATTATGCTGTAGCTAATCAAGTTCTAGTTATCTTTGAAGAATTTTATCAGCCACTAAATTCTTGGTTTCAAGTCCGTGCTTATCCCACAGAAAAAGAATTATCAGTATATTTCACGAATATTAACGACCGCAAAAAATTAGAAATTTCTTTTGCTAAATTAGACAAACTAAATGAAGAATTAGAAAGTAAAGTTAGGAAAAGAACGGCAGAACTAGCAGCTAAAACTACCGAACTAGAAGCACTTTGGGCAACTTTTCCTGATTTAGTATTTTGTCTAACAAACGATAGTACAATTGTTGACTATAAACTAGGTAATGAGGAAAAAGCAACTTATTTGCCGCCCGAAGAATTTTTAGGAAAACAAATGGTGGAAATTTTACCTAGCGAAGTAGGAGAAAAATTTCGCCAAGCAATTAAGATGACTTTACAAAGTCAATCTTTAGTTAAGATAGAGTATTCCTTAGAACCCGAAACAGGTAAAGAATATTACGAAGGAAGATTACTTCCCTTTGGTGAAGATCGGATTATGTTAATCGTGCGAAATATTAGCGATCGCGTGATCGTCGAGACAGCCCTACGTGAGAGTGAAGCAAGGTTGAACACAGTAGTTCAATCCGCACCAATAATTTTATTTGCAATTGACTCACAAGGAAAATTTACTTTTTCTGAAGGTAAAGGACTGGAAGAATTACAATTAAGATCGGGAGAAGTAGTTGGCAAATCTGTCTGGGAAATTTATCAAGATTTTCCCGAAATAATTGCCCAAATCAAAAGAGGCTTGGCAGGGGAAAACTTTGATGTTATTGCTAATTTAGCTGGGAAATTATTTGAAACCCATTATTCTCCAGTCAAAAATGAAAATGGAGAAGTAATTAGTTTAATTGGTGTCGCTATCGACGTTACCGAAAGACAACAAGCAGAAGCTCAAATTCGTGCTTCTCAACAACGATTATCTTTACTAATCGAACAAACACCAATCGCAGTAATTGAATGGAACCTGAACGGTGAAACAGTAGCTTGGAATCCCGCAGCCGAAAAAATCTTTGGCTATAGTGCAACGGAAGCGATCGCAGCGAATGTAGCTGAATTAATCGTCCCAGAAAATGTGCGACCAGAAGTCGAACAAATAATGCTTGATTTACTGCAAAAAACAGGTGGATTTCAAAGCACTAATGATAATCTTACCAAAGACGGGAAAATAATTACTTGCGAATGGTATAACGCACCATTAACGAATTCTAATGGCGAAGTAATCAGCGTCGCTTCCTTAGCTTTAGATATCAGCGATCGCTGCCAAGCCGAAAAATTACTCCAAGAAAGTGAAGCACGACTTGATAGTATTTTATCCTCCCTCAAAGATGTAGTTTGGTCAGTCGATCCAGAAACCTCAGAACTACTTTATCTTAACCAAGCCTCCGAGCAAGTTTATGGTCGTTCAGTTGCGGAATTTTTTGCTAACTCGAATCTCTGGTTTGAAGTAATTCATCCAGAAGACCAACAGCCAGCAATAACATCGAATCAATGGTTATTAGAAAATCAAAGTAGAGAAGTAGAATATCGGATTCTCAGACCTGACGGTGAAGTACGTTGGTTGCGAGATCGTGCTTATCTAATTTACGATCAATGTGATCTGATCCGGATCGATGGAATTGCTACAGATATTACCGATCGCAAACAAGCCGAAATTAAACTTCAAGAAAGCGAAAAACGCTACCAAACTTTAGCAGAAGCCTCGCCAATTTGTGTATTTTATACTGATGCTCAAGGAAATTGTCTTTATACCAACGATCGCTGGCAAGAAATTGCGGGGATAACTCAAGCAGAAGCGCTAGGAGAAGGTTGGAGTCAAGCGATTCATCCCGAAGATCGAGAACGAGTCTACAGCGAATGGTATCAAACGGCTTCAGAAAAAAAGCCTTTTAAGTCAGAATATCGCTTTCAACGTCCTGATGGTCAAATTAGTTGGGTAATTGGTCAAGCTTTACCTGTCACTAACGACAAAGGAGAAACTACTGGTTATGTCGGGACAATTACCGATATCAGCGATCGCCAAGCGGCGGAAGTAAAACTCCAAAAAATCAACTACGATTTACAACAAGCGCAAAGAATTGCTCATATTGGTAGCTGGGAATTTGACGTTAATACTGGCAAAATATCCTGGACAGAAGAACTTTTCCACATTTACGGACTCGATCCCCAAAAACCAGTTCACTCTTACGAAGAACATATCCAAGCATATCATCCCGAAGACAAAGAAATATTTCAAGAAGTTGTCGCTGCGGCGATCGCTGAAGCCAAACCTTACGATCTCGAAGCGCGGATTATCCACCCTAGCGGCTCAATTAAACATCTTCATATCAAAGGTGAACCAGTTAAGAACCAAACAGGCGAAGTCATCCGTTTATTTGGGACAGTAATGGACATTACCAACCGGAAATTAGCTGAAATTAAACTTCAAGAAAAAGCCCAAGATTTAGAACAAACTCTCCTGGAATTACAACGAACCCAAGCGCAACTAATTCAAACCGAAAAAATGTCAAGTTTAGGTCAAATGGTAGCTGGAGTTGCCCACGAAATTAATAATCCAGTGAACTTTATTTATGGCAATCTCGTCCACACCAGCGAATATTGTCAAGATTTACTGGAAATAATTGCATTGTATCAAGAAAATTATCCCGACCCAGTTCCAGAAGTACAAGAGGAAATTGAAGCAGTTGACCTAGAATTTTTGGTAACAGATTTACCGAAATTAGTTGATTCGATGGAAATAGGTGCGAGTCGAATCAAAGAAATCGTTGCTTCCTTACGCAACTTCTCTCGTCTCGACGAAGCCGAATATAAAAGTGCGAATCTTCATGAAGGAATTGATAGTACCTTAATGATTTTGCAAAACCGAATTAAGGCAAAACCCAACCATCCCGAAATCGAAATTAGCAAAAAATATGGTAATCTCCCCCAAGTAGAATGTTATCCAGGACAGCTAAATCAAGTATTTATGAATATTTTCGCTAATGCCCTTGATTCTTTAGAAGAACGCGATCGCCACCGCACTTACCAGGAAATTGAACAAAATCCTAGCTATATTTGGATAACTACTTCCTTAAGCGAATCTGAGACTATTCGCATTAGTATTAAAGATAATGGTTTGGGTATTCCGAACAAGATTAAAGATCGGATTTTCGATCCCTTTTTTACTACTAAATCAGTGGGAAAAGATACTGGTTTAGGAATGTCGATTAGTTATCAAATTATCACCGAAAAACATCGAGGTAAAATCGAGTGTCTTTCGGAAATCGGTCAAGGTGCAGAGTTTATTATTGAAATTCCTCTACGACAAAAGACATAGTTTCCTGAAGCGAAACAGCGATTGTGGTGGAAAAGGCGCTTTAAAAAAACCTTCTCAGGGAAGACGATTGATTACGGTCAGATTTCTTAGTATTTCAAAGGTAGTCAGCTTTTGAGTTGTGCTACTTAAAGTTAAGCAACCTAAGCAACGGAGTTTTGGTGATAGATGAAAAGATTAATTTCTCAAATCGGCAATTTTAGCCTTCGCAGGATCGTCTCATTTTGCCTGACAACAGTGGCATTTTTAACGGTACTTAGTTTTAGTCAACCAGCGCAAGCTTTGCCTTTCTTTGACAATGGTAATCCCGAACAAGTAGATCCTGGTACTGTCAAAAGCATTCAACAAAAAGCCGAAGACTTTGGTGGTGAAGATATTGGCGATACTGGTTTAGAAAACATTCGCGAATTACCAGAAAATATTCCTGAAACTACCGATCTGATTATTCGTCAACGCTCCGAAGATTTTGAGGATGCAGTTGATACAGTGGAAGAAAAATTTGAAAAAGCTGCGGAGAAAGCTAAAGAAGCAGTTGATTAATTATTTAGCTAGTTTGCGGTAAGAGATAGTAATAAATAATCGATAGAGGCATTGATGGCAACGCCTCTATTTTTAGCGAATTTTATTTTTTCCTAATAATTATTAAGAGCCTCTCAAGCTTATTCTTGGTAATCTAGTTGAAACCGTTCGCTATTTCTTTGTACAATCTGAGAAAGATAACTCGAACTCCTAACTGGCGATCGCGGTTTCGGTAATTCATCATTGGGCCACAAAGGAAGATCGATACAAGGACAACTTAAAGGCTGTATCCCTGTACTTTTCACTGGTACAGGCATTTCACAACGAGCGCAGGAACTCATTTCCCAAGCTGAGGTCAATAATTCACTAATCGTTTGTTCCGTACCTTCGAGGTGACAATCGCCACTTTCAGGAGTGAGAAGATACTGCCATAATTCCAGGAATTCAGACGAGTAGCGATCGCCAACAATTACCGTTTCTAGTAAAATCGATTTACGACCATTATCAATTAATATTTTCTTCCCTAATTGAAACCAATAAGCAAGATATTGTTGAACTTGTGTTTGAGTTGCCATAATTAACACCGAAAAATAATGCTCTTTTTTCCTTTTTCTGCTTGTTAGGGAGAGATCCTCATAAATCTCGCTCAATAGATAATTTTTGCTAATTTTGAGACTCGCGAAAGCTAAATTTGACTACCATGAATTATTTACGCCCGGTTGTCGAGTCGGTAGGGGGATACCCAAACTAGTGAGATTAAGAACCATACCCCCTGTGACCAAGTAGACTGACTCTGCCCTCGCTCCTAATTCTCTCACTAATCTTCCCAGCCGGGAGCGAAATTTCCTTCCGGACGCATAAGCAGGAACTACCCCCCAACCTGTCTCCTCGGCAACAAAAATTATTTCCCCTGCTGCCACTTCTAAACTAGCAAATAACTCGAAACAAGTCTTTTCCCAAGCGAAATCATCCTCGGATAGCAAATTTGCTACCCAAGTGCCTAAAGAGTCCACCAGTAGGCAGCCAGAAGCCTCTGAAGCGCGAATTATCGGTGATAGCTCCACAGGTATTTCTAAAGTTTGCCACTCAGGAGGTCGTCGTCGGCGATGCTGGGCAATTCTCTCAATCCAGTCGCGATCGCCCGGATCGATTTGTGCCGTCGCGACATAAGTTACAGTTTTACCAGTTTCACCCGCTAAGTGTTCTGCCCACTCACTTTTACCCGATCGCGTCGGACCGATGACTAAAATCATGTTCCTCAAAAAATTATCTCTTCAGAGCGTAGCCAAATAAAATTGGGATTAGACTCGACACTATCAGTAATTAGCAACAATGATCGTAATCTAAAGTAAAAGTAAGCTCAAGCGGTGTTAAATTGCAAGCAGTGGTGCGAGGCAAAGTAATGGAACCTGAATTGGAACGAAAACAGACAACAGAAGAGAAATTAACACCACAACTCCCTGGTTACGGTCAACAGGGAGATGCTAACAGTGATCCTGATAGCGACAATCTCGCATTGTCTTTCTCGATTACCTCAACTTCCACAACCGCAAATAAATCTTTTGGTAAAACTCCATCTTTACCAAAACTGAAAGCTGCCAAAATCAGTTCTCACCGTCACGATGCGAATCCATCTTTAGCCGTAAACTTGTTACACGAGATTGAAGCCACTGTTACCGGATGGCAGGAAGATTTACAAAAAACACTGCGTCAAATTCAAGATATTTATTTAGCTGGACCGATTGTTGATGGTTGGTTAGAATCTCATCCTCGTCAACCCGATGGAGACGGGGCTGAAGTTCGTAAAGCCAGTAGCGATCGCCTCATGGATTATGTGGAAGAATTAAGTAATGATGGTGTCACCTACCAAAGCCCTCGTGCAGGGTATCGACTTTGTGGATTAGACGAAAATGGTAAAGTTTGGTCGCGTCCTTGTCCACCGGAACAAGTTCCCAACGTCAGTGTCGCGATCGCTCGTTACCAAAAACTGCGTCAATTATTAATGCACAAACACAACTTAGAAACTCGTCTCAACGAGCTAGCCGAAACCTTAGTTATTCTGCACAGTTCGCTCAAAGAATAACCAAATCTTGTTGTACAGACGGGCTTTGCGCCCCTAGTACCAATGACACAATTACCAATTTCTGCCGTAATTTGTACTCACAATCGCGAAGAATATCTCGGAGCAGCGATCGATAGCTTATTAGCGCAAGATTTTGCCGAGTATGAAGTGATCGTCGTCGATAACGCATCGAGCGATCGCACTCGCGCAGTTGTCGAAGCTCGTTTAGCAGATCCCAAACTAAAATACGTCTACGAACCAGTTACCGGGCTTTCCGTCGCTCGCAACACCGGAGCCAAAGCTGCTTCGGGGGAAATTATTGCCTACCTGGACGACGATGCCGTAGCCACTCCAAGTTGGTTAAGCGCCTTAATCGCCCCATATCAGCAAAACGAGCGATTAGCGATCGCTGGCGGCAAAGTCACCCTGATTTTACCTCCCGGAGCCACTTATCCTCAATGGCTCTCAACCGAGCTTGCTGGCTGTTTAGGAGCCTACGACCTAGGAAATGAGCTAGTCTACATCACCAACCCCGGTTTAACTCCCAGAGGCTTAAATTACTCAATTCGCCGCACTTTTCTCGAACAAGTCGGCGGTTTTGATATTAATCTCGGTCGCGTCGGCAAAAATTTACTCTCCAATGAAGAAGTTTACATGACCGAACTCGCACTTAAGCAAAATTGGCAAGTAGCCTATTTACCCAAAGCCCTCGTCGCTCATAATGTTGCCCCAGAAAGGTTAAAACCCACTTGGTTTTTTCGTCGCGGTTGGTGGCAAGGTATCAGTGAAGGTTATCGTCAACAACTAGCAGGTCGCCGCGATCGCCGTCAACTAATCGAAGGCGGAGAACGTATTGTGCGCGGTCTTTACAAATCATTAAAATATCTTGGCAACCCCGCTTTAAGCTTTGATAATCTTGTCTACGCCTATGGTCAAATTGGCTATTTGAAAATCACACTCCAAGGATTGTTTTCTCAACCCAAACCCAAAAAATAATCTCTTACTCTGTACAGAGATAATGCGAAGATCGGGAAATCCAGTTAAGCTTATACTGAGGCGTTGTCTAGCTAAACAACCAACCTGTTTGAATTTAACTTAAAAATACTTAACCATTCACAGCTTCACCTCGAATGATTTCTACGCCTAAAATACCCGTATCAGTGCTAATTCCTGCGAAAAACGAGGAATTCAATTTACCCGCTTGTCTTGCGAGTGTAGCCAGAGCCGATGAAATTTTCGTCGTTGACTCCCAAAGTAGCGATCGCTCTTGTGAAATTGCTACTAAATATGGCGCAAAAGTTGTTCAATTTCACTTTAACGGTCGTTGGCCCAAAAAGAAAAACTGGGCATTAGAAAACCTTCCTTTTCGTAACGAATGGGTGTTAATCGTTGATTGTGACGAACGCATTCCCCCCGAACTTTGGGACGAAATTGCTACCGCAATTACTAATCCCGAATTCAACGGTTATTACCTCAACCGCAAAGTATTTTTTCTCGGTAAATGGATTCGTTTCGGCGGCAAATATCCCGACTGGAACTTACGTTTATTCAAGCATAAATCCGGTCGCTACGAAAATCTGAATACCGAAGAAATTCGCAACACAGGCGATAACGAAGTTCACGAACACGTTATTTTACAAGGTAACGTCGGCTATCTCAAACAAGATATGCTTCACGAAGATTTTCGCGATATTTATGCTTGGTTAGCACGACATAATCGTTACTCCAACTGGGAAGCCAGAGTCTACTACAACTTACTCACAGGGAAAAGCGAAGATGGTACAATCGGAGCTAATCTCTTTGGCGATGCAGTCCAACGCAAACGCTTTCTCAAAAAAATCTGGGTTCGACTTCCTTTTAAACCCACCTTAAGATTCATTTTATTTTATTTTATTCGCCTCGGATTTTTAGATGGTAAACCAGGATACATTTATGGTCGTTTACTTAGTCAATACGAATATCAAATCGGAGTCAAACTTTACGAATTACGGAAATTCGGCGGCAAATTAAATGTTACGAAAAACCAAACTGTAGAACCATCTCAACCCGTCGTCCAACCAGCTAATCTAGTCCAAGATGAATCTAAAATCTGAAGAAAACTCTGAACCAACTTTAAGCTGGAATGCTCCACCCTTAGTAGACTTAAGAAAATACCATCAAGCAGGTTACAGTCGCGGCAAATCAGCTTGGTTTGTCTTACTTTGGTGGTTAGTCCAAGCAATTACTTTTTCCCTAACTATTCATAATTTTAACAGTATTCGTTGCTGGCTTTTACGCTTATTTGGTGCGAAAATTGGGCAAGGTGTAGTAATTCGACCCACAGCACGCTTTACTTATCCTTGGAAAGTCGAAATTGGCGACTATAGTTGGATTGGTGACGATGTAGTTTTCTATAGTTTAGATAAGATTAAAATTGGCTCTCATAGTGTCATCTCCCAAAAGACTTATCTTTGTACAGGAAGCCACGATTTTCAAGACCCAACTTTTCAATTAATTACTCAGCCAATTATCATTGGTAATGGAGTTTGGGTAGCTACAGACTGCTTTATCGCCCCAGGAGTTACAATTGGTTCAAATGCCGTAATTGGTGCTAGAAGTAGTGTTTTTAAAGACATTTCTCCGCAACAAGTCGCTTGGGGTAGCCCTTGCAAATCTCACTATTTAAGAAAGATGAATACCCCAGCTTAGTTTTTCGTTGAATATATAGTTAATTCAAATAAGAATGAGACAAATATTTACCTCAAATCGCGAAATGACAAAGAGTAAGTGTCTCAACCTAAACTGAAACAACTATAACTATCAAACTAGACAAATTTTACTCATTCATATTGCGATAAGTAGCCACCGCAGAAGGCGAAATTCGGTTTAAGTAACGGAAGATCCAATACTTCAAAACTGTATCTAAAATCACCGGAAAAGTAGCAATAAACAAATAGTTAAATTCCCGGCTTTCAGGAATTCCAAAGTGCAAAGAAACTCCTTCGAGAATAATTTCCCAACCGTGAGGAGAGTGATAACCAACAAAGATATCAGTAAACAAAATAATCAAAAATGCCTTAGCTGAATCGCTCAAACCATAAATAATTTCATCCAAAAAAGATTTTAGAACTAAAATTTCTCGTTTACTGATATAAATCACCCAACCAAAAGCAATTAGAGAACATAAATCAGCGAAAACATTTTCGATTGCATCGGAACCGCGATAACGATAATGATCGGCAATTTCTACCGCTTTTTCTTTAACTTTTTCTTCTATTTCTTCGGTAGTAATTTCTGGTAATATGCCAATAATTTTTTTAAATTCAAGATTTTCTTTGTAGAGATGTAATTCAGTAAAAGCTTCCTCTTCGTAATCTCCATTCAGAAAAATAATTTGGGGGTTTTCTTCAACCCAAATTTTATCAACAATCGGACTAATCAAAAAAGCTTTAGAAATTTGGTGAGTTAAGAGCGGAACAATAATTAAAATTAGCAAAAACTTGATAGAGATTGCGGTTTTGCTGCGCGACTTACGAAACTTTTTAATTACCTCTTCCTCAGCTTCAGCCGATTTCGGGTCAATTTCCTGCTTGATGCGACGAAATGTTCGGAGAATTGAGCGAGGTAAAACGCCAGTTTTGTCAGTAACAGTAGAAACATTTGGGCTTGTTTCACTGTTAACTAAAGCTGGATTTAATGTCCCAGTAGGAATAAGTTTTTCTTCGCGTCCATTTTGCGCGTAGGTAACTATTTCTTGACCAGATTGAGTTGTGTTTTTTTGAGGAACTTGAACAACAGAAACCGCAGTTGAGTTTTTAGTTTGCCAAGAGCGATCGTATACGGAAATTACTTCGTCAATAAAATTCAGTTTTTCGATAATAATTGCTTGTTTTTCATCGGATAATTCGGACTGATCCTGGAAATAATCATTTTGTGTTTCTGAAAGCCGGAAAAACGAACGACTAGACTTAAATTCCGAGAGTCTAATTTTCGCTTGTTTGAGACATTTTTGGACTTCAGCTTGTAAATCGACGATCGCACTTTCGCGGTAGTCACAATATTCCGCAGAAACATGATGACCATGAAAATGTTCTTCTTCGATCGCTTTAATCATCAAAGCTGCACGATAAGCCTGATCTAAGGCTCTTTCTGGAGTATTCTCGAACCACTCTCTAGCACTACGGATGACATTCTTCAGTTTCATTGAAACGTAACTTACGAACAATAAATACAACCGATTGAGGCAAGCTTATAGATTGAAACCTGTTTTCGGGCAAAGTTCCGTTTTGTCAGATCTATAATGCGAGTCTGTATGTGGTATATTATCAGATTAACTCAGGAAACGGTTGTGCTAATTTTATCAATTTGGATTACCGGGACAACTCGTAGTGGTAAGACGACTCGCTTAGTTGGAGAGTTTCAAAAGTGGGTAGAAAATCAACGCCGTCGCTATCGACGAGTTGCGAACTCTGGGGAACAGCTTGCACCTGCAATTTTAGTGCTGGCGGCGAATGATGACAACCGCCGCGAGTTGGCGGATAAGTTAGCGGCGGCGGTGGAGGGAAGTTATCCGGTAATCTCGAAAACGCCTTTGGGTTTTATTTCTGATGAGGTAATGTTGTTTTTACCTTTGTTGTTTGAGCGGTTGCAGGTGAAGGCGCAGTTTCCGCTTCGGTTGCGCCCGGAAACTGAGCAAGAGTTGGCGACTCGCTTGTGGCGTGAGGAGTTGGATGAGCTAGAGTTACCGTTGACGGGGGCGAGTGAGTATCGTTTGATTCGGCGGACGTTGGATTTGTTACAGTTAGCTGGTGCGAGTGATACTCCGGCGGAGGATATTCCGGCGATCGCCGCACAGGGTTTTTCGGGACAAGAATGGGAAACTGGTTTGGTGTCTAATCCTGTAGTTATGGGGGAGGATGCTGGTTTATGGGAGAAAATGGCGGGGTTACTCTTAAAGTGGCGCAAATGGTGTTTGCAGCGAGGTTTGCTGAGTTATGGTTTGATTTATGAGCTTTATTCCCAGCATTTGTTAGGGGAACCGAGATATCAACAGCATTTACGACGCAGATATCAAGCGATTTTTGCTGATGATGTGGATGATTATCCGGCGATCGCCCGTGAGTTATTTGAGTTTTTGTTGGATCAAGGTAGTTTCGGGGTGTTTACTTTTAACCCGAATGGGAAAGTGCGTTTGGGTTTGAATGCCGATCCTGATTATCTGGAGGGTTTGGCTGATCGCTGTGAAATGGAGATGTTACCTTTACTGGATAATAGTTTGGCGACGCGGTTGTCGGATTTGGTGTTAAGTTTGGTTACTGAGCAAGTTTGGCTGGGTAGTTTACCAAATTCGATGCAGTCGATTCAAGAAATATCTCGCGCGAGTTTATTGAAAACCACGGCTGAGGCAATTATTCAAGCTGTTGGGAGTGGTGAGGTAAAGCCGGAGGAAATTGCGGTGATTGCACCGGGTTTGGATGCGATCGCACGTTACACTTTGATTGAACTGCTTTCGGAACATGGTATTTCAGTTGAGCCTCTCAATGAGCAACGGGCTTTATCAAGTTCGCCTTTGGTGCGATCGCTACTCACTCTCTTGGCTTTAGTTTATCCCGGTTTGGGTCGCTTTGTTGACCGGGATGGAGTCGCGGAAATGTTGGTGGTGTTGAGTAATCGTCAAATTGACCCAGTTCGTGCTGGTTTGTTGGCAGATTATTGTTATGCTACTGATATTCAGCAGCCTACTTTACTCTCTGTGGAATCTTTTCCCAGATGGGATCGTTTGGGACATCAAGCGACAACCGCTTATCGCGAAATTGTTAAATGGATTGAAAAAAGGCGATCTTTACCCGATCAAAGCGCAATTTCTCTCTTAGATTTAGCGATGAAAAAGTTTTTACTCGATACTAATTTAGCTTACGCCCAATTAGCCGCACTACGAGAATTAATCGAAACTGCCCAACATTATTGGCAAGTAGACCATCGTTTGCGCCAAAATGAAACTACACAGCGAAACCGAATCGATACCGTAGCTCAATTTATTACTTTATTGCGTCAAGGAACGATCGCCGCTAATCCTCATCCTTTTCGTCCTTTTGGTGCAAATAACAGAAATGCCGTTACTTTAGCAACTATTTTTCAGTATCGCTCCTCCCGCCGCGCTCATCGCTGGCATTTTTGGCTCGATGCAGCTTCTCCCTTGTGGAATCGAGGCGGTGCTGCTACTTTGTTTGGTGCAGAGTTATTTCTCAAAGATTGGTCAGGACGACCTGTAACTCCAGAGGATATAATCGAAGCGGATCGTCAGCGTTTGGAACGGATTTTACAGGATTTACTTGGTAGAGTTACGGAGAGAGTTTACTTGTGTCAAAGTGACTTGGCTGTTAACGGTAGCGAACAAACTGGACCACTGTTAAGTTTAGTTCATGCTTCCTTACCTGTGGTGACAGAAAAGGCGATCGCGAGATAAGGTGATTGGGGATTGGAGATTGGGGATTGATTACTGGTAACTATCAACTTAATCAATTCTTCACAGAAAATAACCCTAGTTATCCAAAAAAAATTCTATAATGCGAATAATTGATTGTTAGTTAGAAAAAATTATTCAATTCACCTTAAACTGTTAAAAGCTAAATTTAGCTAGCGCTAGTAATCATTTTCCTTGTCCCCAAAAAAAATTAGGAGAATAGCAAATGAATAACCTCGAAAATTTTTACTTAAACGATGGTATTTATTTTCTCGAAAAACAGCAAGATTCTGCTGGGAAAATTGGTAAGAAAAAGTGGGATGAAATTGCTTCAGGATGGGTAAAAAGCGGTTACGGCGCTCAACAACCAGGAGGAATTTGGGTAGAGTTTCCGACTGGACGACACTTCGAGACTATTCTTGATATTGGTTGCGGCTACGGCAGACACGCAATGTATCTTGCTCAAACTAAAAATATGACCTGTAATAACTACTACGGAATTGATATTTCGGAGAATATGTTACGGCGTTTGTTGCAGTGCAAAGAAGAATTAAACTTCTTTCCTGATGCCAAAATGAACATTATTTGTATGCCTTGCCGAGAGCTTCCTTTAGCAGATAATTCAGTGGATTTTGTGATGTCTAGTAGTGTCTTTATGCACTTACCAGCCGCCGACGTAAAAACTATTATGTCAGAAATCCATCGAGTTATGAAGCCAGGAGGAATTTTTATTTTTAATGATTCTTTTCATAACAAAAAATCCCCAGTTCATGTGTTAGATAATGTTCTTAAAAGTCTGCCTTTACTAAAGGAAAAAACTAGCAAAAGTAATCAATATTCTTATCAAGAAATCGACCAATTAATTCAGCATTCTCAGTTACCAGAAAAGTGTCCCAACTACACAATTGTTCCTAATCATTACGAAGCCGTACCAGTTAAAATTCAGAAATATATTCCTTTAGGCGAAAAACTTGACCAGACGTTAATTAAATCAGCTTCGCCTCAATTGACAAAAGATGTATTGGCAGCTAGTTATACTGTTTACAGTGACAATTTCAAGTAAGATTTACTAAGAAAATTTGCGGGAATCTTCCTTTCCGTTTTGTTTGCAAAGCAGTGGCAATCTCGCTAATTTTAGCTATTTTTAGTTAAGAGTGAAAAAGTAGCGATTGCTACGCTGATGCGCTATGCACGGATCTCGCTTTCATTTTTTCTTCCTAAAAATTAGATACTATCTTATTCAGGTAAAAAATTAGGATCTAAAACTTGTATTGATGTATAGGGAGATACTTCTAAATTGTCCCAATCGATAGCTGGATAATCTCGACTGCGTAATTTTTCGAGAGTAGTTTCAATCCATTTTAGATAATCTATTTCGTAAAGTTGCCGTAGTTGAGTTTCTAGTTTTTTAGTCATATTTGGAGTTGCTATATTTCTAATCTGAATTATAATTTTAGCCAGCTAAAGAGTTGTCCTAATGTTAACTGAAAATTAGTAACAAAATCAGGAATGGGTAAATTGTCTGATTCAGCTTCAAAAATTTCCGGCTGGTTTCCGGGAGGGTAAACTAAGATTGAGCGAGTTTTCGGATCGATCAGCCAACCTAAACGACTACCGTGGCTCAAACAGTGTAAAATATTCCCAGTGACTTTCGTTTGATTTTGATCTGGAGAGAGAATTTCGATCGCCCAATCAGGTGCAAACTGAAAAACATTTGCTATATCGCCATTTTCGTCTTTAGGAATTCGATCCCATCTAAACACACTAACATCAGGAACCAGCGATCGTCCGCCAAAAGTACAGCGTAATTCAGGAAAAGCTAGAGCAATTTTGGGATTTTCGGCTACCTCGTTGATAGCAGTGACTAATTTACTTTGTAACCGACTATGTTTTCCTTGCGGCATTGGTTTCTGGATAATTTGACCGTCGATATATTCGCTAGCGGGCTTAGTTTCTGGTAATTGGAGAAACTCAGCTAAACTCAGGGTTTTTGAAGGAGATGTAACCATTAATGAGAAACTCTAACTTACTGATAACTATATATTAATCGGTAGAAATTAAACTGAGCGAATAAATCTAGCTTTGACAGAGAAAAAACTAGCCCGCGCGGATTTCTCAACGAGTTAGTCCACACAGGCTTATCTATTCCCTAAAATTATTGTTTTTCAAGGACAAAAGACGATAATTTACGCTTCATCTAAAGCAACAATTCCGGGTAATTCCTTACCTTCAAGTAATTCCAAAGAAGCACCACCACCAGTAGAAATGTGACTCATTTGTTCTGCGACACCAACTTTTTCCACCGCAGCCACCGAATCACCACCACCAATAATGGTTGTAGCATCTTTTTTGGTAAGATCGGCAAGAGTGCGCGCGATCGCTTCAGTCCCAACGGCAAATTTCTCAAACTCGAATACTCCCATCGGACCATTCCAAATTACTGTCTTACAATCAGACAAAGCATCGCTAAAAGCCTTCACTGAGTCTGGACCAATATCTAAACCCATCCAACCATCAGGAATACTTTCTGCACTCACAGTTTGCGACTTAGCATCCGGTTTAAAATCATCAGCAACTACCACATCGGTAGGAAGCAACAACTCCACACCTTGTTCCTTCGCTTTCGCTTCCAAAGACTTCGCCAATTCCAGCTTATCTTCTTCCACCAACGACTTACCGACACTCAAACCACGAGCTTTATAAAAAGTAAAAATCATTCCACCGCCGATCAAAAGTTTGTCACATTTATCCAACAAAGTTTCGATCACGCCAATTTTACTAGAAACTTTAGAACCACCGATAATTGCCGCTAAAGGACGCTGAGGTTCTTCAATTGCACCTTTGAGATACTCAAGTTCCTTCTCGATTAAATATCCTCCCACAGACGGGCTAAGATATTTCGTAACACCTTCGGTAGAAGCATGAGCGCGGTGAGCAGTACCGAAAGCATCATTAACGTAAACATCAGCATTAGCTGCTAAGTGTTTCGCGAATTCGGAGTCGTTTTTCTCTTCTTCCGCGTGGAAACGGAGATTTTCCAACAAAGCTACTTGACCATTTTCCAGTGCATTAACTTTCGCTGCAACTGAATCTCCCACACAGTCATCGCACATGATTACTTCTTGTCCGAGTAACTCCGAAAGCCGTTCAGCGACAGGAGTTAAACGTAAATTTTCTTTAACCTGTCCCTTGGGACGACCCATGTGGCTACACAAAATTACTTTAGCGCCTTTCTTAATTAAATCTTGAATAGTTGGCAGTGCTGCCCGAATCCGGGTATCGTCAGAAATAGTGCCATCATCCTCTAAAGGAACATTAAAATCGGCTCGTACTAACACTCGTTTTCCGGATAAATCAGCTTCAGATAAATTTGCTACAGTTTTCTTGGACACAGTAATTACCTCTGATTGCTTTTATTTCTAATCAACTTTCAGTTGCGAGCGATTAAGCAAAGCCTAGCGTTGCTAACAGCGATCGCTCTCTTGCCGATTGTACCGGAGTGAGTGTACCAGCAGGTGTGTAACTATGTTTAAAACTGTTCTATTTCCCATTGACCAAAGTCGAGAAGCCCGCGAAGCGGTAGAAGTTGTCCTCGATATCGTCCAAAAATACGATAGTCGTTTAATTTTGTTATCGGTGGTCGAAAAACCTCCCGAAGCACAAGAACCTCAGCCGTCTGGGGCGATGAATTCTGTTAATGCAGTCGCAGAATTGCTCAAAAATGCCCAACAATTGTTCTCCAGCAAGGGCATTGAAGCGGAAATCATCGAACGCGAGGGGATGCCAGCTTTTATCATTTGTGATGTGGCTGACGAAATTGATGCCAGTTTAATTGTTATGGGTTGTCGCGGTACGGGTTTGACTGAAGAAGGTGCAGCCGAAAGTGTGACTAACCGCGTGATTAACCTTTGTCCTTGTCCGGTTTTGATTGTTCCTTAACTGGGGACTGGTGACTGGGGACTGGGGACTGGTGACTGGGGACTGGGGACTGGGGAGGGGAATTGGAGGAATTGGGAGTGGGGACTGGGGACTGGGGCTGTGTGTTATACACATCTGAAGCTGCCGAGGACTAGTGGAGAGTAGAGAACTGGGGTGGGGGGGGGAGGTAAAAAAAATAATGGGAGTATGAAGGGAATAGGGAGTGATAAGAGGAGATGGTATAAGAGTATGA
>JAWQFW010000033.1:0-30307 GCA_035968095.1 Oscillatoria sp. PMC 1068.18 | reverse complement strand
ACACTGGTGGTACAGCCGAAGTTTATGATTTAGAAGTTGCTGATAATCATAATTTTATTGCTAATGGTTTACTTGTCCACAACTGCCACATGCTTTCAGTTTCAGCTTTTAATTCTTTACTAAAAACTTTAGAAGAACCGCCAAAAAATGTAGTTTTTGTCTTAGCAACTACCGACCCACAACGAGTTTTGTCAACAATTATTTCGCGCTGTCAAAGATTTGATTTCCGTCGGATTCCTCTTACCGAAATGGTTGACCATCTGCAAACAATTGCTACGAAAGAAAATATTGCTATTAATCCAGATGCGGTGACTTTAGTTGCTCAAATTGCTAATGGTGGACTGAGAGATGCAGAAAGTCTTTTGGATCAATTAAGTTTAATTTCGGGGACAATTACTGTTGAAAAAGTTTGGGATTTAGTTGGCGCTGTTCCGGAAAAAGATTTAATGAAATTATTACAAGCGATCGCCGCTAAACAAGGAGACGCAGTTATTAAACAATGTCGCTATATTTTGGATCGTGGTCGAGAACCTTTGGTGGTACTCCAAAATTTAGCTGGTTTTTATCGAGATTTATTAATTGCGAAAACTGCTCCGACAGAAAAAGATTTAGTTGCTTTAACAGAACCGACTTGGAATGAGTTAATTACTGAGGCAAAAAGATGGCGAATTGAAGAGATTTTCTGGGGACAAAAACAGCTTAAAGATAGCGAAGTTCAAATCAAAAATACTACTCAGCCGCGTTTGTGGCTGGAGGTGACATTGTTAGCGTTGTTAGCACCGGAACAATTGTCTGATGCGCTGGGATCGCCAAATCGCGAAATTCTCGGTTATCGCGAAGCTAAAGTTAATCAGAAGCGTCCTGAACCAGAAAATCGCGCTGAAACGGCGCAAGATGCTGGAAAATTCCAGACTAATCGAGAAGAAACTCAGATCCAGCAGGATTCGCCAAGAAACGGTAGTAGCGATCGCCAGGAATTAAAGATAAATACACCTGAACCAGAAAAATTACCGCCGCGATTGGGCGATCGCGAAGCGACTCGGAACAATTCAGAATCACCAGAAAATCCGCAACCTACACCAGCAAAAGCCTCCAGTTCCTCTTCTTTAGCTGAAATTTGGGAAAAGGTCTTAGCTAATCTGAAACCGCCAACAACTCAAGCTTTTGTCCGTCAGCAATGTCACCTCCTCGATTTTCAAGGTGCTTTGGTTACTATTGGCATTAATTCTCCGAATATAATTAAAATTGCTCAACAAAAATCAGCAAATATTGAAGCTGCTTTTCAACAAGTTTTTGGTCAAAAAGTGAGAGTTAATATCGAAATTAATGGTCTTCCTGAAGCAACGAAAACTGAGCCAAAACCAGTACCAGAAAAAGCTTCGGAACTGACACCGCAAAATTCAAAAAAAACTCCGGAGATTCCACCAGAAACTCAGGAAAAAAAAGTTGATGCGGTGGTGGAAAATCCGGAAGCAAAAGTTCAGGGAGAAGATTCAGCCAGAGGTTCCGAGGTAACTGAAACAACGCCAAGAAATATAGTTGCTTCAGAAGCTAATCAGTCGGAAAAGTTTTCGGCAAATTATGATGATGAAGAGGTGAAGAATGCGGTTAATAAACTAACTGAGTTTTTTCAGGGAGAAGTTATTACTTTAGAAGGTAACTTTTTGGGGGCAGAAACTCAGTTGAACAATGGAGCGCAGGCAATTACTTCTGCTTCAGAGCGAGTTGATGAAGTTGATGATTTTGACTTTACTTCGTCAACAATTTTTTCTGAAGATGAGGAGATGCCTTTTTAAACTTTGCTAAACCCTAGGTTAACTAAATAGCGATCGCTGAGGCGATCGTAACGCCAAGAAACTGCTTCGGGATCTTGCTGTTTACTCCAAGCGGAAAAATTAGCTTCTTCTTTGGTTTGTTCGAGGCAGGATGCGGTAACATTTAAACGTGAAGCTAGTTCAACGGTTGTTAATCCGGTGAAAATGTCGGTAAGTGACTTGATTTGGTGATTATTCATTTGATTTCGTGGTTTAGGTTTCTTCAACGGCTTGTCGGGAGATTTCGATTAGTAAATCTAAACGAAAGTTTTCAATTAAACTGGCGATCGCTTCCGCTAAACTCTGCTCGCTTGCCGGAATTTGTCTCACTAATTCGTTAATTTTCTCTTCGTCGAGGGTATAAGAAGCGTGATAGAGTTTTTCTCTCCATGCCAATTGCATAACACATAAATTATCTTTTGTCAAGGAAAACTGGGGTTCGGGAGTGGAAATAGTCGGTAAGGCTTCTGCGAAGAGAAAACGCAATCCGAGGTGATGTTGCAACTTTTCCCAAAGTAACTCTTCCGACACAGGTTTACTCAGAAAATCATCACAACCTGCGGCTAAAACTGTAGTTCGATTTTCCTCAAAAGCGCTAGCTGTGAGCGCAATAATAATCGTAGGATGAGATTGATATCTTTGCTTAATAATTCTGGTAGCTTCCAGACCATCCATAACAGGCATGCGGATATCCATTAAAATTAGATCTGGTTGCCAGAGAGGAAAAATTTTCACCGCTTCTTGACCGTTAACTGCTTCTTGAATTTCGATCCCTAAATCTGTGAGTAATTTAACGATTAATTTCCGATTTTCTTGGACATCTTCAACAACTAAAATTCGGTGGCGACGTTGATCTGGTTCTAAACCAATAACTCGTTGAGCAACTTTTTTGTAAGGAACTTCTGCTGGTTGAATCAAACGAGCCTGAATCTCAAAAGTAAAAGTGGAACCTTGACCAAGAATACTGCTCACCTTAAGTTCTCCTTTCATTAAAGAGACAAATTGTTTACTAATAGCTAATCCTAAGCCAGTTCCTTCGCTGGATTTACTAGCGGTAGTAGTTTGGACGAAAGGATCGAACAAAGACTCAATTTCTTGGGGGGCGATCCCAATTCCTGTATCTTCCACTGCAAAAATTAGTTTGATAGTTGGTACTTGAGGGTCAAAAGGAAACCGCTTGGAGTCGTTTTCTGTTCCCGCTTTAACCCGTAAGCAAACTGAACCAAGGTGAGTAAATTTAATCGCATTTCCGAGTAAGTTAATTAATACTTGGCGTAACTTCCGTTCATCTGTGCTAATGTATCGGGGAACGTCGGCAGCAATTTCTAAGATTAGCTCTAAAGATTTAGCGTGAGCTTTTAATTTAAGCATTTCAGTAATCGTATTCAGGAGGCGATATAGATCGAGAGGATTTTCCTGTAAAAAAACTCGACCTGCTTCAATTTTGGACATTGAGAGAATGTCGTTAATTAAAGTTAGTAAATGTTCGCCACTACGATTAATAATGTTGATATATTCTTGTTGTTGGAGGTTTAAGGAACTGTCGTGAGCAAGCATCTGACTGAAACCCAGGATGGCGTTGAGGGGGGTTCGCAGTTCGTGACTCATGGAGGCGAGAAAGTTGCTTTTGGCGTAATTAGCGGCTTCGGCGGCTTCTTTAGCTTGCTGGAGGGCGACTTCGGTTTGCTTGCGATCGCTGATATCTTGGTTGGAACCAACCATCCGCAAGGGGTTGCCCCTCTCATCCCATTCGGCTTGTCCTCTGGATAAAATCCATTTATAACTACCATCTTGACAGCGAAGACGATACTCGACGGCGTACGGTTGAGTTTTGCTTTCGAGATGGGCTTGAATTGCGGCTAAAACTGCTTCGAGGTCTTCAGGATGAATGAGATCGCGCCATTCTTGTAATCGGTTCCAGGTATCTGCATCGTTGTAACCCAGCATTTCTTTCAACCGATTCGAGAAAAATACGGCATCTGTTTGGATATTCCAGTCAAAAATACCGTCACCAGTGCCGCGCAGAGCTAATTCCCAGCGTTGCTCGCTAATTCTTAGGGCGGCTTCGGTTTCCTGACGAATTTGAATTTCTTGCTGTAATTGTTTATTTTGCCAAGCGAGAAAAACCCGACGTTGGGTTTCCTCTTCAAACAAATCTGCTTGGGCGATCGCAATTCCGATTTGGGCGGCTACTGCTTCTAACAGTTCGATTTCGTCGTTACTCCAGTGACGGTAGCGATCGCATTGATGTAAACAAATTACACCATTCGCTTTCCCTTGATAAGAGGTTCTCACCGCTAAAATCGATTTGATCTGTAACTGATGGCACAAAGAAGTTAGTTTCGACAGTAAAGGTTCGGCATCGACATTATCGCTAGCGATCGCTTGGTCTTGTGTTAAATTTTTTTCGAGATAAGGATTACCGGAAACGGAAACTTGGAAATCCGGAATTAACTCTTTGACAGAGGCAACTTGACCTGTTTCTACATATTCAGCAACTAAAGGAATCGTTGGTGTGGCATTTTCAACATAGGTATGAATTAAACAGCGACTCGCACCGAAAGCTGTCCCAATACCATCGGCTGCGGTAGAAAAAATTTGCTGAGGATCTATATTCGAGCGAATTTGCTGAATTATTTTTTCGAGTAAGAGAACTTTGTGAATTTGCTTTTCTAAAGCGGTTTTGGCGTTACTTAGTTCGATTTCGTACTGTTTGCGATCGCTGACATCTACTTGAATCCCGATATAATGAGTCAATTCTCCCTCGTCGGATCTCACCGGAGAAATAGTTAGTTCCTGCCAAAAAAAAGTACCGTCTTGGCGATCGTTCCGCAACAATACCTGACATTCACTCCCATTCGCCAGACAGCAACGTAATTTCCCAATTTCTTGAGGATCTGCATCTTCAGGTTCCAGGAAATCAAAGTTTTTGCCCATCACTTCGGCGGCTGAGTAACCTGTAAGTCTCTCAAAACCTGAGTTTACATAAATGATCGGATTACCTGGGGCTTGTGCGTCAGCGATGATTGCTCCGTTACGAGAAGCGGCGATCGCGCGCTTCAACAACTTTAAATGTTTTTGGGATTGTTTACGAGTAGTAATATCCCGAAATGTCACCGCTAAACCATCACCTAATTTCACAGCACTAATCTGAAGCCAAGCTCGAATTTTATCCCCAGAATAATAAATTTCTTCTTCTTGGGATTCTCCGGTTTCAACTACAGAAATATAAAGCTCCAGCAACCCGGTACGCTGATGTCCTGGTAATGATTCCAGTAATTTTTTTCCGACTAATTGCTGTTTTTTGCGTCCAATAATTTTTTCCGCAGTAGGATTTAACAATAACCAACGAAAATCACTAATTTTTCCGGCTGAATCTCGAATTGCGGCAAAAGCTGCTACCCCGTCCAAGGAACTATCCAAGACACTTGCTAACAAGGATTGAGACTCTTGTAGTTGATGGTTTTGGTTAACTAATTGTCTTTGTAAACGCGAAATTGTCAGTTGATTTTTAACTCGGACTAATACTTCTTCCGGTTGGAAAGGTTTCAGAATATAATCAACCCCACCCAAGTTAAAAGCTTTCACTTGTTCTTCAACTTCATGAAGCGCACTTAAAAAAATTATCGGTATATCTTTTGTATGACTCATTGCTTTTAATTCTCGGCAAACTTGATAACCATTAATTTGCGGCATGAGAATATCAAGCAAAATTATATCTGGCGGTGAATCTAAGACAGCGTTTATTGCTAGTTGTCCAGAAATTGCTTTTTGAACTTTATAGCCCTTTTCTGTCAGTAGTTTAGTTAAAAATCTTAAGTTACTTGGTTTATCGTCTACTACCAGAATTTTGATTTCACCTTTGTTCATTTTTTTAGTTTAAATTGGTGGGCTTTGACTCTTATTTTCAATAACTTGTTTAGTTAAACGAACAATTTCATCAAGACGAAAGTCATGAATTAAATCTTTTAAAGCTTCTGTTAATGCTGCTTGTTGGGGCGGAATTTGAGCGATAAGTTCTTCGATTGTTTCTTCGCGAACTGTATTTGCTGCTTGATATAGTTCTCTTACCCAATCAAAAGGCATTGCTGCTAATGCTGTGAGATAAAAAGAATCTGCTCTACTTAAGCTAGCAAATTTACGACTGGTATACAGAGAAGCTAAATCTTCATAAAGATAAGATACTCCGAGATATTCGCCGATATGGGCAAAAATGGTTTCTTCAGTAAAAGGTTTACGGACGAAATCATCTGAACCTGCGGCGATGATGTCGCTTCGACGCTCTTCAAAAGCACTCGCAGTTAAGGCGAGAATGATTGTGTGGAAGGGACGAGCTTTTTGGTCATCTTCTCGGATTCTAATTTGTTTGGTTGCCTCTAACCCGCTCATCACAGGCATTCTCGTGTCCATTAAAATTAGATGTGGTTCCCAAGTAGACCAAAGCGCGATCGCTTTGCGACCGTTTTTCGCTTCTCGAACTTGAAAACCAATTGGTTCGAGCATTTTGACTAACAATAAACGGTTTTCTTCTGTATCATCAACTACTAAAATTCGATATTTTTCTTTACTAGATTCTAAGCCAATAACCCGTCGGTTTGGTTCAGAAATTTCTCCTAAAGAATCTACAAGTTTTGTTTGAATATAAAATTGAAAAATTGTTCCTTCATTTAAAATACTATTAACCTCTATTTTTCCTCCTAATAACTCCACAAAGCGTTTCGTAATACTTAAACCTAAACCAGTTCCTTCTGCTGCTTGGCGACCTTCTTCGGCTTGAACAAAAGCATCAAATAAAGTTCGGATTTCTCTGGGCGCAATTCCTGTTCCCGTATCTTGAACTATAAAAAGTAGTTCCAGATCGTTATTTTCTGTCGAGATTGATTTAGTTTCTACTTTGAGCGTAATTTGACCAACTTCTGTAAATTTAACCGCATTACCTAAAAGATTAATTAAACAACCTCTTAATTTAGCTTCATCAGTTCTGATATACTGGGGAATATCAGGAGCGAGGCGAAATTCGATCGTCAGGTTTTTAGCTTCTGCTTTAATATGAAACATCTCTTCGATTTGGTCGAGGAGACGATAAAGGTCGAAGTTAGTAAAATTAAGAGAAACTCGACCTGCTTCAATTTTTGATAAGTCTAAAACGTCGTTAATTAATTCTAATAAATGTTGACCACTACGATTAATGATCCCTAAATAATCTTGTTGTTCCGGGGTTAATTCTGGTTCTCGCATTAGCACTTGTGCAAACCCCAAAATGGCATTAAGCGGAGTCCGCAGTTCGTGACTCATATTCGCCAGAAATTCACTTTTAGCTTGGGAAGCAGCTTTCGCAGTAGCTTCAGCTTTTTGTCGTTCTTGAATTTCTTTTTGGAGTAATTCATTTTGAATTTGAAGTTGTTTTTGTAATCTTTGAATTGTGAGTTGATTTTCAATTCTGGCTAAAACTTCTTGGACTTGAAATGGTTTAGTAATATAATCTACACCACCAATTTGAAAGCCTTTGACTTTATCAGTAACTTCGTCTAAAGCACTCAGGAAAATAATCGGAATTTGTTTCGTTTTTTCCTCAGCTTTTAATTGTTTACAGACTTCATACCCATCCATGTCGGGCATTTTAATGTCTAGTAAAATCAAGTCAGGAGGAACTGATTTTGCAGTTCGGATTGCCATTTCTCCTTTAACTGCACCACGAACTTTATATCCTCGTTCCGATAAAGTTTGCGATAAAACTTGTAAGTTTTCGAGAGTATCGTCAACAATTAAAATGTTGTCTTGGCGATCGCTCATTGGTAATTTTTAATTTCCCTCGATTAAGTCTATTATTTTATCACAGCGAAAGTTATTCACCAAATTAGTCAGAGCTTTGGCGATCGCTGCTTGTTCGGACGGAATTTCTGCAATTAAATGAAAAATCTTCTCGTTGTCAATAGCGTTAGCAGCTTCTTCCAACTGACTAAACCATTCAGAATACATCATTGGTTTTAGCGATTGCAAAGAAATTTCGGTTTTGCTACTTTCGTCGCTAATTATCTTTTCTGCTTCATAAAGGTATTCTACTCCTAAATATTCAGCGATTTTCTCAAAAATAATATTTTCCCGAAAAGGTTTTCGTACATAGTCATCACAACCTGCTTGTTTAACTAATTGGTATTCATCCCCCAATACACTAGCAGTTAAGGCAATAATCACTGTGTGATGTTGGTCATATTGATTTTTTTCCTGGAGACGAATTTGTTTAGTTGTCTCGTAACCGTCCAAAACAGGCATTCGTAAGTCCATCCAGATTAAATGAGGTTGCCAATTCTGCCAAACTGAAAGAGCTTTTTCGCCATTTTCAGCTTCTTGAGTTTGAAAACCAACGGAATTTAAAATTTTGGTCAGCAGTTGGCGGTTATCCCACATATCATCGACGACTAAAATCCGATATTCAGGTTGATTTGCGGCTAAGGCGATCGCGCGACGGCTGGGTGATTCGTTTTTCAGTAAAGCAAAATCAGTAATTACTTTCACTGGAATCATAAATTGGAAATTACTACCTTGCTGAACTTGAGAAACAACAGTAATTTCACCTCCCATCAGTTGAATAAACTTGCGCGCGATCGGTAAACCTAAACCTGTTCCTTCTTGAGCTTCTTTTCCACTTTGAGTTTGGACAAAAGCTTCAAATAAACTATCCAATTCTTCCCTAGCAATACCTGCACCTGTGTCTTTAACTTCAAAGTACAGATTAACAGCATTTTCCTCGATCTTCTCAGCTTTTACCGCTAAAGAAACCTCACCTTTTTTCGTGAATTTAATCCCATTAGTAAGCAAATTAATTAAAACTTGACGTAATTTAACTTTATCCGCCTGAACATATCGAGGTACGTTATTAAGACGCTGAAAAACTAACTTTAATTTTTTATCTTTCGCCTTAAATTCAAACATATCTTTTAACTCATCGAGGAGGTTATAAATGTCAAAGTTAGTTTCATTTAAAGTGATTCGACCTGCCTCAATTTTTGATAAATCCAGAACATTATTAATCAAAGTCAGCAAATGTTCGCCGCTTCGGTTCATAATACTGACATTTTCTTTATGTTCTTGACCGAGAGTAGCACTACGAGCCATCAATTGACAAAAACCAAGAATCACGTTCAGTGGCGATCGCAACTCATGGCTCATATTAGCAAGAAATTCACTCTTCGCTTTATTAGCAACATCGGCAGCTTCTTTAGCTTGTTGCAATTCAATTGTCCGTTCAGAAACTTTATTTTCTAAGGAAGCATTTAATTGTGCCAATTCTCGATTGATTGTTTGTAAAGCTTGATTTTTCTCCGCTAATTGTTTATCCTGAAAATATCTTCGCAACGCCTCCGTCACAGTCAAATTCAAATCCGTTTTATCCCAAGGTTTAGGAATGTAACGATATAAATTTGCATGGTTAACCACATTCCCCACCGCTTCGGCACTCGCCTGTCCAGTCAGCATTATTTTCAGCGTTTTCGGATAATCCTTGTGAATTTCAATTAACAGTTCATCTCCTTTCATTTCTGGCATTAATTGGTCAGAAATAACTAAAGGAATTTCCACTCCTTCTTCAGCTAATTCATCAAAAATTTCCCTAGCTTCTTCGCCGCTTTCTGCTAATTCAATTTCATACTCATTTCCTAAATACTGATTCAGTTGATCCCGTAAGCTAATCAACACTACTCTTTCATCATCTACACAAACAATTGCTGGTTTATTCATCAATTTTCTCCAATCCCGATTTCAGCACTTCAATTAAGGTAGTTTCGTCCCAAGGTTTCGGAAGATAACTATGTAAATTAGCGTATTGACGAGTACGTTCTACTGCTTCTTGGTCTGCTTGTCCTGTTAACAAAACTGTAACTACATTAGGATATTGTTCGTGAACTTTAATTAAAAATTCATCTCCTTTCATTTCCGGCATCAACCAATCAGAAACAATAATAATAATTGCGACTCCTTCTTCATCTAATTCTTCAATTACTTCCAAAGCTTCGTCAGCACTTTCTGCTAATTCACATTGATATTCACTCCCGAAATTACGGCTGATTTGGTCGCGCAAACTGGTCAAAATGATTCTTTCATCATCCACACATAAAATGGCTTTATTTAGCATAGCGAGATAAAAATTAAGTTGCAGATTGAGGTTGAGCGATTGGCAACCGGACGCTAAAAGTAGTTCGCCCTGGTTCACTCTCTACTTCTATTTTACCCTGATGTTTCTCGATAATCTTACGGACTATATCCAAGCCCAAACCACTTCCTTCTCCGGCTGGTTTTGTCGTGAAGAATGGTTCAAAAATTCGTTGCTTAATTTCCGGCGCAATTCCACTTCCAGAGTCGGTTATTTGCACAACAATATCTTTGTTATCTTCAAAGACATTAATTTCTAATTCGCCTTTGTTATTCATCGCTTGAATTGCGTTATGAATCAAATTTGTCCAAACTTGATTCAGTTCTTCTGGATAACAAAGAATAGGGGGAACTTCCTGATAATTTTTACTAACTGTAATTCCGTGTTTTAGCTGATTATGGTAAATAGTTAGCACGACATCAATTCCTTCCTTAATTTGGGCTTCAGTCATGTTTCCAGAGTCACTTTGACGAGCATAATTTTTGAGTGCAAAAACAATTTTTGAAGCTCGGTCTACAGCAAGTTGAATATTTTCACTATTGGTTTGGAGCATAGAAAGGTTAGAAGCAACATTAACGATTTGGCGACTGTTGTTATGTTGCAAAATAGGTAAAAACTGCTCGATTTTTTCGGTAATTCCCATTTGCACTAAACTGGTAGCAATCGTATCGGGTTCGTCAAGATTTTGTTTTTCCAATTCTTTTCTCAAAATTCGTTTTAGTTTACGTTCTTCTCGAAAAGATAAATGTATTTCTTGTTGGCGAGCCGCAGCTAATAAAGCAAAGAAATTAGCTTGGTGTTCGGGAGAAAGAGTAGCTAAGAGTTGAGGTAGCTGTTGCAGAGTATGATTTAAAGCAGTGGCGATATTGCCAATAGAAGCCCTAATTGCGCCCATTGGCGTATTGATTTCGTGAGCTACTCCAGCAATTAATTGTCCTAGAGATGCCATTTTTTCTGATTGAATTAACTCTTGTTGAGTCATTTGCAGTTCGTGCAAAGCATTGCCTAAATCTTCATTTTTTTGGCGTAAAGCTGATTCAGCAAGTTTACGTTCGGTGATGTCGTTAGAAAGGGCAAGCAGGCATTCTTGTCCGTGAATGTTAATAATTTCTGCGGATAAAAGTGCGGTTTTTGTTGTGCCTTGTTTGGTGCGAAATTCAAACTCGTAGTTTTGGATGAAGCTATCATTTTTGAGAAGCTCAAATAATTGTTGGCGTTGTTCAAGGTTGACCCAAAGATTTAGGTCGGTGGCGGTACTACCAATAATTTCTTCTTTGCTATAACCAATAAGACGACAAAAGGTGTCGTTTACTTCAATATGTACTCCATTTTTGAGCATAGTTAAAGCAATAGCAATGGGGCTAGAACGAAAAGCTTTAGAAAATTTTTCTTCAGATAAACGTAGGGCTGATTCAGCAAGTTTACGTTCGGCAATTTCTAGTTGCAGTTCTCTGGTGCGTTTGGTAACTTCTTGTTCTAAAGTACGGTTGTAGTCAGCGAGAAGTTTTTCTGCTTGTTTACGTTGAGTAATATCGGTAAAAGTAGCGATCGCGTATTCAATCTCGCCAGTTTCAGCGAAAATTGGCATACTAGAGATTTCTAAGGGAATGGCATCATCTTGGCGATGAATTTCGATGTCGTCAACTTTAGCGCTTTCTCCCTTCAGCGATCGCGCGATCGGCAAGTTTTCAGTTGGGTATAATTCTCCGCTTCCTGTCTGATAAACTTGATAAGCAGCAGAAATTTGCTCGGTTGCTACTTTCGGTAAGTCCTCAAAATGTAGCAGTTGTTTGACAGTACGGTTAGCATAATACACTTGCCCGCTTGAGTTGTGAACCGACACACCCACTGGCATCGCTTCGAGAAACTGCTTCAGGCGGGTTTCGTTTTCCTGTACTTCGGCATAAAGTTTGGCATTCGCAATGGCGATCGCAGCTTGTCCTGATAATAATTGAATAACTTCTAATCTGTCTGGAGTAAAAGCACCAACGGTTAAATTATTTTCTAAATAAACTAATCCCACCAACTGTCCTCTATTTAACAAAGGAGAACAAAGAACCGATTTGACTTGATGATTTTTTAAATACTGTTCATTAATAAATTTTCCTTCGTTTTTAGCATCACTTAAAACTACACTTTCTTGTGTCCGCATTACATAATTAATAATGGCTGAAGAAAACAAAGGTTTTGTCTCATCAGCTTTCACAAAATCGAGCGGCATTGACTGCAAAACTTCAATTTCACCACTAGCTAATCCTTCAGCTTCAATCAGTAATTCTTCATTACTTTCTAAAATTAAAAATCCGAATTGCGCTCCGGCATTTTCTAAAAGAATCTGCATTAACTTAGCTAGTAACTTATCCAGCTTCAATTCACTAGAAATAGCTTGAGAAGCTTTCATAACTGTTGCTAAATCTAAAGCTTCACCCAAGCGAGTGCTAGTTTCAATTGTACTCTGGGAACTTTGTGAGTCGAGAAAACGAGGTGCTGTTAATTTTGTCAGCAATTGAGCATATTTTTGTTCTAAATCTACTTGTTTGCGTTTTGCTCCCCAAACCTCGTAACTATAGCGAGCATTTTTGAGATAAATTTGCGCAAAGTCAGTTTTTTCCTTCGTTAACCAGAACTTAGCTGCTAATTCGTTAGCTAAAGCTTCATTTTGGATAAAATTGTGATCTCGTGCAGAAGCGATCGCGCGATCGTACAAATCCATTGCCACTAAATCTTCCCCAACAAGACGCGCTTTTTCTGCTGCAACTAACAAGTATTGATGCAAAAAGTTCTCTGGACAATTTTCTGCCCAAACTTTCATCATCTTTTGATTCTTTTCTAACTGCTCTAAATATTGTTTTTGCTCAACTGATGAAGCACTTAAATAAATAGCAGTCAAGCTCAAAGAATAATAAAAATTATGTGCTACTAACAAAATAGTCCCAGGAATATTAGCTAAACATAATTCAGCTTGTTGCAGCAAATTTAAAGCTTTATGTGGTTGCTCAAACAAAAATTCTTCTTGAGCTTTTACAATCAAATAAGGACAAGAGTAAATTGAGTAATTCCTCACTTGCTTGTTTTCTAAATCTTCCGCTCTTT
Source organism: Oscillatoria sp. PMC 1068.18 (assembly GCA_035968095.1). Lineage (GTDB taxonomy): Bacteria > Cyanobacteriota > Cyanobacteriia > Cyanobacteriales > SIO1D9 > IIICB1. Next base: position 17,251 of record JAWQFW010000033.1, on the reverse strand, counting down.
CCCGATTGCGATCCTGATTACTATTTTGCTCAACTAAATTAATTACAGTTAATTTTAAATCCAATAAAGATTCAACTTGTAAGGCAGAACAAGATTCTGGTGCTACAAGTAAATAACTATTCAACTTTTCTACATACTTCTGTAAATTATATCCTTGATAAAAATAATTATAATATTCATAAATGAAAGGAGATAAAGCTAATTCTTTCTCTCCTAATTCCCTTCGATATTGCTCGACTAATTTGGTGATTGCCAACGACTGACTAAGAGCTTTCCGCCAATGGTTTATATGACCAACTAACACTTGTAGCACTAATTTTTTTTGACATAAATTGTGAAAAGTTTCGCTTAATTCTAGACCCAAATTAGCAAACCAATCCGCAGCTTGATAATCTTGACAAATAGTACCTTGGACGATACCGTAGCAAGCATACATATAAGCGGATTCTGCTACATTGCCGTATTCTAAAGATAAGTTTACTGCTTTCGCAACAATCAAAAAGAATAACTGTTGACAAGAAATAAAAGTTGGTTGCACTAAAGAATTAAAAATTTTCATTGCCACTTTTTGCTTTTTGAATCTCGAATTTGGTGACAGAATTGGTCTTGTAGCCATCTCCTGAGAAATCAATTTTTGTTGTACCAGTTCTATTTCTGTTGCCAAAGCTGTTTCTAAATTAACTTCTGGTAACTCAATTTCTAATAGTTGCAAGGCTTTACGTCCAGCTTCAATTGCCTCGGCATAAGCCAAACAATAATTAGATTGTAAAATTAGTAATTGATAGATTTCCAAGCGATCTTCTAATGTTCTAGCTTGCTCTAACAAATCATTAATTAGCTGACGAGAAGCAGGAAAATTACCATTTAAATATTCGAGTTCAGCTTGTTCTCTATACAGTAGAAAACAAAGTTCATACTGGCTCTCCCACCCATTTACTGGTAAAAGTTTTGTCGCAACAGTAATATATTGGAGAGCCGTAGCATAAGCTGTAGCTGCCTTAGCTTTTTGACTTGCTTTTAAATTTAGTTTAGCAACTTTATTTTTTTCATCTCGGTCAGTAATAAGCTCAATTCCTAAGTTAAGTCCGTCGATAACCGCAAATAATTTGTCTGATAATTCATCCACCGAAATTCGGGTCAAAAGTAAGCGACTTATTTGTAAACGAATAATTTTTTCGACAGATTTATTGATTAAAGCATAAGCCGCTTGTTGAATACGTTCGTGAACAAATTTATAATTAGTAGCTAGCAATTGTTCATTTAAGTCTGAAGTAGGCAAAATTAGCCCTGCTTCAACAGCTACAGTCAAAGCTTGAGCAATTTCTGAAGCTGATTTAGCACAGATAATTACTAAAGTATTTAAATCAAATTCTTTACCAAGACAAGCTGCTAACCGTATAACTTGCTGGGTCGAGTTAGGTAGCTTTTTCATTTGAGCAATCATTAAATCGATTGCATTTTCGGTAACGTGCATTGCCTTAATTTCAGGAAGATTCCACTGCCAACTGAGACAATCAAAGTCGAAATTAATTAGTTTTTCAGTATAAAGATCTCTCAGGAATTGATTAACAAAAAAAGGATTTCCTCGCGTTTTTTCTAAAACTAATTCTGCTAATTTTTGAACAGTTTGAGGTTTTTTATTTAAAGTATCGGCAATTAGTTCGTTAATATTTTTTAGGGTTAACGGTTCTAAAGTAATTTGCTCTATTGAGATATTTTCTTGGCGTAACTGATCCATAGTGATTTTTAAAGGATGAGTTGCCTTTATTTCCTGATTGGGATATGCGCCAATGATTAATACCGCCTGGGCTTCTTCTTGAATAAGAAGTGATTGAAGCAAGTGTAAACTAGCGGAGTCTGCCCAATGAAGATTATCTAGAAAAATAACTAAAGGAGTTTCGCAAACAAAAAAGATATTGAGTAATTTTTTGAGCGCAAGATTAAAGTAATTTTGGACTTCGCTTACGCTTAATTCAGCAATTTGTGTTTGCTTGCCGATAATTAATTCTATCTCAGGAATCACATCAATAATTAGCTGTGCGTTAGTACCCAAAGCAGCCAGGATTTGCTCTCGCCATGCTTGTAGTTTTGCTTCACTTTCGGTTAATAGTTGTTCGCTTAATTTTCGTAAAGCTTCGATTAAAGCCGAGTAAGGAAGATTCTGCTGAAATTGGTTAAATTTGCCGAATACAAAGTAGCCTTTTTTTTCGGTAATGGGTTTATGAATTTCCGCAACTAAAGAAGAAATTCCCATTCCTGAATCACCTGAAATTAGCAGAATTTTGACTAATTTATCTCCAGTAACTATTTGTTCAAATGCTGCTAGTAAAGTAGCAATTTCTTGCTCTCTACCGTAAAGTTTTTGCGGAATTTGAAATTTATTGGAAACGTCATTTTCACCAGGGATGATGTCTTCAATTTCTCCAGTTGCTTCTAATTGAAGTAAGCAAATTGCTAAATCTGATTGAATTCCCCAAGCGCTCTGATATCTGTCTTTGGCGTTTTTTGCCAAAAGTTTCATGACTATATCAGAGACGATGGGAGGGATTTCGGGTTTAATTTGATGGGGGGAAATTGGCTGTTTAGCAATATGACAATGAACTAATTCTAAAGGATCGGTGCTGGGAAAGGGTACTTTTCCGGTGAGCAGTTCGTAGAGAGTAACGCCCAGAGAGTAAAAGTCACTGCGGTAATCTAAATAACGATTCATCCGCCCAGTTTGTTCTGGGGAAATATAGGCTAAAGTTCCTTCTAAAAGATTGGCACTTTTTAGTGTGGGCTGTTCGCGGGTTAAGCTGGAAGCTAATCCGAAGTCGATTATTTGGAGTTTATTAGTTTTGGGATTGATAATAATATTCGCCGGATTAATATCTTTATGAATAATATTTTGATTGTGTAGATTAGCGATTATTTCAGTAATTTTAACGCTGAGATCGAGAATTTCTGCTAGGGATAAAGGATGCTGTTGTTGTTGGCGAGATCCGAGCCATTGTTTTAAGGCGATTCCCCCAAAGTCTTGTAAAACAATAATCAGACTGCGTTCATAGGGGATTAAATCGTAAGCTTTGATGATGCCGTCAATGTTGAGCTTACTGAGAATTTGATATTCTTGTCGATAACGAGTTAAGTCTTGCTGAGTGGGATATTCAGCTTTAAGTAGTTTGAGGATTGCGCGGCGGTTGTCTTGCTCTCGGATACCTCGGTAGACCAGAGAGTTACTGCTCTCGCACAGTTGGGCGACAATACGGTAGCCAGGTAGGGAAATCATTGTCAATTCCTCGATTTCTCAACAGCAAGGTTTCTTGAATTTTAGGCTAGCATTTTTTCTGAAATCTGTATCGACTGGCGATCGCCCTCCGCTATACTTCTGTTTCTGCACACGCTACCCAGAGCTTGTCTCTCTCCCAAGAGAAGCCCCCTATCTGTCTCCGAGCAGATAAGGGGCTAAAAAGTGTTTTTCCAGCAACAAAGCTGCTATCCAATTTTAATCGGCTTTCGTGAGTCTTCTGTTTGTAGTTGTGAGTGCTTTTCGATGAGCAAATCAATCGCTTTTTTAAAGTAAATTTTGCTCTGTGAACTGCAAATTCTCTCCTCTAAATTTACTTGGCTCAGTTTTTGCTGAATAATTGTTCGATAAGGATCTTCGTGAATTAATCTTAAAGTCAAGCGCATATATTCTCGCGCACTGGTCGCAATTAATTCTTCCAAACCAATCATTCTTAACATTTGTGACCCAATACGATTATACCATTTATTTCCGGCAAAAGTTACAATTGGCTTGCGTAAAAATAAACTTTCTCTTACTGAATTGTAACCGCTAAAATGGTAGGAATCAAGAGAAATATCCCCTAATTCCATTAATTCCAGATACTCTTCATAAGGTTTAGGGGGAATAATTTCAAAGTGGTCTTTTCCTAATAAGGATTCTAAATCTTGTTGAAAAGGAATAAAACCATTTTTGCGGGCGAGCAGATCGACACTACCTGTGAAAAAGCGAAAGAAAACTTTTCTTTTTGATTGACGTAAAATTTCACTTAATACCGACAGCATGGGATAATTAACTTTTTCTGAAGACCAAGAACAATTAATGATAAATTCTTGATTCTTTTTCGCTGGGTGTTTCAGTTCGTAATTAGGAACTTGATTAACAATTCCTAAACCTGGTAAAACCACTAATCTTTCAGAATAGTTTTCTGCGGCAGCTTCAAGGATTTCAACATCTGCTCCACTGATAAAATAATCAATTTGCGAACCATAGGTGCTTACGGGAAAACCGTGACCGCAAATTTGGATAGGAGCAACTCTTAAATTGGAAAGCAAAATACTTTCTGCATTGAGTCCAATGTCAGGATAAAAAAGGGCAATAAAGTCATTTTCCTGAATTTGCTCTAAATTTAATGTCCCATCTTTAAAGTCTACATATTTAACTTCTTTAAAGATTGCAGTCGCTAAATTTTCCCTTGGTATCCCCAAGTGAATTAAGGTAAGTTCATAATCTGCGGCTAAATATTCTATAAATGGGGCAAGAATCTGATAAACTGAATTTTCAGGAAACCACTTGGAGGTAACGATCGCAATTTTCTTAGGGTGAGGATTGTTAGTAATCGTGACCTTTCTCGCGAAGGGACTTTTTCTAATCGAAGCGTTAAGCTGCTGCTTGATGTTGCGATCGCGCGAAGCTCCAATAAATGTTGCTCCATAATAAATGTCGGCAATGTTATGAAAATCTGTTAAATTTTCATCAATAAATGTTAAATGTTCTCGTAAATTTTGATAAGCTTTTTTGTTAACTAAAGCCGAACGATAGAGTTCACAAAAATGAGAATACCAGAGACAAGCAAAACTAGGATAGGCTTGAAATAAAATTTGTGGCTCGATGCGGATTGTATTGCGAGCCGAGTACAAAGCTAAAATTTTTGCAAAGTTGTGTGGCTGACTTTTTAAAACTTCGAGTGAAGCATCTGTTGTCTGAAAGCTCGACATTGCTACTAAGTTGGCAATTGTCGTGTTGAAGCGAATAAATTTTGCGGCGTGTTTTTCATTTAAAAAGTAATCCGGCTGAGTAAATAAGTATAAAAAATTCTTGACAAAAATGTTGATAAAATATTGTGCATCTGCTCCCAGTTCAAAGTAGGTAATATTTTCAAAATGTGTGAGAATAGCAATTAATTTTTCCGAAAGAAGATTGTAATCTTTCTGAAGATAGAGATTAAGCAATTCTCGTGAATTTATTTCCAATTTTTGGGTATTGGTCATCGATCAGATCCTATATTTAAGAATTTGCACCCCATCTATGATGGCATATTCGCTCTCAGGCTTTGTTGCTACTAGAGGAGTAGGATTGTCTTATCTAACTACAGCTAGTTCGGGCTTTTCTTCGCAAGCCGCTACTAAAATAGACAGGGTACTATTGACGAGAGTTTCCATCGTCTCTTGACTTAGGGAAGGATGGGAATAAGGAAAATTCAAGAGCATTTTACCTGCAAAGGTGTTGACTGTAGCGGTTAAAATTCCGCTATAGGCGGCTTGGGCTGGCAGAAAACGAATTTCTTCTAACTCAAATTGACGGTAATTTTGGCTAATATTTAATCTGCCAAGATTGGAAACTCCAACACTAACAGGTACTTGTTGGGGGCGAGCGAGAAAAAATTCGACTATTTGCCTCGAAATTGGGACAATGAAAAACATATTGCCTCGTTGGATCTGTTTTTCTAGGTTTTCTTTGACTTCCCGTGCTAAGTGCCAAAATGATGTCGTGGGGTTGATGAGGTGAAATGTGGTTACTGGTGCAATTAGCGGTGCGAGATGTTCTTTGCTGAGTGGTGGTTGGAGACGCGATCGCAAATCCACGTATGATTGACAAGTAAAATAGCCGCTTGACTTCTTTTTGAGATCTATTTTTCTTGCTACTGCTAATAGCATCGCGGCAGATAATGCACCTTGAACGCTTGTTTTTTCGCGGCGACAAGCTTGAACTAATTTTTCGGTTGTTTGTCTGTCTAACTCGGCAAAAACTACTTGGCTACGACGTGACTCGAAAGTTACAGATTTTTCAATCTCCAGACTTTCGGGACGATCCCAAAGTCGTTTTAACTGCAATTGTAAAATTAAGAATAGCGGTCTGAATTTACTGAATAATTTTGATGAGGTTGGGATTAATTTTGTGACTGGTGGTAATGGGGGTAAAGTTGAAACAGAAATAATTTCTTCACCAGAACTTATTTGAGCGCAGTATGTCAAGATTTCTTGATGTAAGTAAATAGTTGAGAAGCCGTCGGCGATCGCGTGATGTATTGTTGTGATTAAATGGCTAACTCCTTCTTTTGAGCGATCTAAAACTAATACTACTCGCATCAAGCATTGGCTACTAGCAATTTTTTCATTTTGTTCGCAGTCAACAATTTCTTGCCAATGTTTTTCGGATAACTTTTTTACTACTCGTAAAGGAATTTTTGGAGTTTCTTTATTTTCAAAGTGAAGATGATTTAAGGAACCAACAAAATGAGAATTGAGCCTTTCGTGACGACTTTGCAAAAGTTCGAGAGCTTGTCTAAGAATTTCAGCATTAAAAGTTCCTTTTATCTTACTAATTGTGATTATATTAAATGAACTTGCAACCTGATTTAAAATTTCCATTCCTTGCTCGATCGAGACAAGTTTTCGGTTAGTCATATAAAACTCTCTTATATTTGCTACAAATTGTAACTTATAAAATAACTTTCCAGCAACTTTTTGGCTTAACTAATGATAATGGCTTCTCTTGATTCTTCATTCTGTAGTTGCTGGTGATTGGCGACAAAAAAATCAATTGCTTTTTTAAAGTCATACTGATTTTTTGAACTGAAAACCGTGTTATTTAAATCTACCTGCTGCAATTTTTCTTTAACTTTAATTCGATAGCGATCGTCATTAATTAAGTTTAAAATTAAGTGAATGTATTCTTTTCTACTATTTCAAAAATTGTTGGAATTATTTTGGTAATCAAATAATCCAAAAATCCATAAACAATCAGCTAGAAATTTTTCTATTTCTGCTGGTTGATAGCGATAATTTCGACGATAGATAATCAATTGTTTTCCTCTCACTTCGGTACAGATACCTAATAAAAGTCCTTGAGTTTCATAGAAATATAGCACTGCTTCATTAAATAATTGACGAATGCGCTTTTCATCTTCTCCTAAGAGTAAATAGTTTTCTGAAAAACGAGGATGGCTGTCAAAAAATATTTTCTTTTTTCGCCATTTTTGCCCAAATTTGTTTAAAAATAAAGCATCTGGTTCGAGAGAAAAATCTGGTAATTGTAACTGTAAGTCTTCAATTAATACTCCAGTTCGATAAATTTTACTTTTATTTGCGTAGTAATAATTTTCAAATAGATAAACATTTTTTCCTTGATGAGTAAAGAATAAAATATTGCGAAAATTTTGTCGATTATACCAAATTGTTGTTAATCTAAAATCTCCATTAATCGGCAAAATCTTATGACGATTATCTTGATAATATTGCCATCCTAACTTTTCTGCGATCGCGCGAATCTTCTTACTTCTGTTTACTTCCCAGAAATATGTGATTCCCAGAAAAATCAACACAAATATTATCATGTAAAAGAAAAAAAAGTCCATTTTTTACCTGAAATGTAATGAAAATTAGCTAAAATACACCCTAGTTTACTTTGCTTCCATCCAGTTATCTCCTGCGCGTACTTCCACGACCAAAGGAACAGTTAAAGCGACTGCATTTTCCATTGTTGCACGAATTTTCGGCTGCAATTCTGACGACTCCTCCGGAGGAACTTCTAACACTAATTCATCATGAACTTGCAACAGCAATCTTGCTTGATAATTCTGTAAAATTTGATGCAGATTAATCATGGCAATTTTGATAATATCAGCGCTAGAACCTTGGATAGTTGCATTAGCCGCAGCGCGAAGTAATTGCGAGTCAAACTGACCGATATTTTTCAGTTTCTCCAGGTCAATTTCTTCCGGTTTGTGACCGCGCAAATGTTGCAAATTTCTGCTCGTAAAGTTAAAGTAGCGACGACGACCTTGGATAGTAGTCACGTAACCTCGCGCGATCGCGTCTTTTTTCACTCCCTCCAAATACTCAAAAATACGCGGATATCGGTAACGATATTTCTCAATAAATTCTTTCCCTAATTTTGGGTCAATTCCTGTTTCTCGCGCAAACCGAAACGAACCCATTCCGTAAATTACCCCAAAGTTAATTGTTTTCCCTAAACGACGTTCGTCAGAAGTCACATTTTCCTTTTCAAACAACAGTTGCGCGGTAACTGTATGAATATCGCGACTATTTTGGTAAGCATCAACTAAGACTGGTTCTTTACTTAAATGCGCCAAAATTCGTAACTCAATTTGGGAATAATCAGCCGAAATTAATGACCAATTTGATTCGGGGATAAATGCTTGCCGAATTTGTCGCGAAAACTCCGTCCGAATGGGAATATTCTGTAAATTGGGATTGGAAGAAGATAGCCTTCCGGTTGCGGTCACAGTTTGATTAAAATTCGTATGAACTCTTCCTGTATCCTCGCGAACTAATGCAGGTAAAGCATCCACGTAAGTTGACTTTAATTTGGACAAAGTACGATATTCTAAAATGTCGTCAATAATCGGATGAGATCCTTGTAATTTTTCCAAAACTGCGTGATTTGTGGAATAACCTGTCTTTGTTTTCCGCGACTTGCGGCGGTCTAAATTCAGTTTATCTTCGTCAAACAAAATTACGCTTAATTGTTTCGGAGAACCTAAATTAAATTCTTCTCCTGCTGCTTGATAAACTCTCGCTTCCAAAGTTTCTAAATCTGCTGATAATTTTTGCGAAAATTTCTCCAGCTTGGCTTGATTTATCTTAATTCCTGTATGTTCCATCATCGCCAAAACTGGTTCTAATGGCTGTTCGATTTCTAATAATAATTGATGTAATTCAGGAATTTGGTTTAATTCTGCGCGTAATTTGGAAACTAAACTCCAGGTAGCATAAGCATCTAGCCCGCAATAATCAGCAACAGTTTTTATCTCTAAATCGGCAATGTTTTTTCCTTTAGGAATCTCCAAATCCGCGTATCTTTTCGGCTTCACACCGAGAGAATATCTTTCAGCAACATCGCTTAAGTTGTGGCTGTTATCTGGTTGCAACAAATAACTAGCTAACATGGTTTCAAAGACAACTCCAGCCAGTTTTATGCCTTGATTTAAGAAAACTAAACGGTCGAATTTAGCATTATGTAAAACTTTGGGATAAATATCACTTTCTAAGATTGGACGTAAGGCTGTAAAAACTTGATTTTGTTCGAGATTATTCCCTTCGTGATGATTAATGGGAATGTATGCGACCTGGTTTGATTTTTCTCCCCAGCAACAACCAATTCCGACTAATTTTGCGTCTCTGGGTTCTAAATCTGAGGTTTCTGTATCCCAAGCGACGGGGAACTTTTTGTCTTGCAAAGTTGCTAATTGTGCAATTAATTTGTTGAGTTTTTCTGGGGTATCAATTATTTGAGCTTGGATCGTAATTTCTGCTGGTAATTCTGCTTTTTCGGTTGCTTCTGCACTCCAGAAAAAGAGGTCGTCGTCTTCAATAGTTTCTTCAGTTTCATCTAAGATTTGCGCTTCTGTTGTGCCGCCAAATTGTTGCTGTAGTTTGTCGATTTGTTCGAGAAAAGTTTTGAGTTCTAATTCTGTTAATAAAGGTTTGAGAACGGCGGTATCGAAGCCTTGCAAGCGACAATCTGCGAGAGTTATTTCTGTTGGGGCATCAAATTTTAATTGTGCTAAATTTTGAGAATGTTCTGCTGCTTCTTTTCCGGCTGCTAGTTTTTTCTGAGTTGCGCCTTTGATTTTGTCTAAATTTTGATAGATTGCTGCTAAGTTTCCGTATTCAGTAAGTAGCTGAATTGCGGTTTTATCGCCAATTCCTTTGACTCCAGGAATGTTGTCTGATTTATCGCCGCAAAGTGCTTTATAATCTACTACTAAATTCGCTGGAATACCCAACTTTTCGGTAACTTCTGCTTCGCCAAATTCTCGAAGATTACCTCTGGAAGAATAGCCGAAGGAGTTACGATCTAGGTAAAGGACGCTGATTTGGTTTTGGTTGTTGACGAGTTGAAATAAATCGCGATCGCCAGTTACAATCTTGACTCGATACTGGGCTGCGCTGGCTTGTTTGGCTAAGGTGGCTAAAATGTCGTCTGCTTCGTAGCCTGGAGAAGTTACGACTGGAACTTGCAAAGCCGCTAACAAAAGTTGTAAATTCTTTAAGTCGGGGATAAAATCTTCGGGAGTGCCTGGTCTGTCGGCTTTGTAGGTGTCATCCGCTTCGTGACGAAAAGTTGGTAATCCGAGGTCAAACGCGATCGCCATTGACTCTGGTTGCTGGGCTTCCATTACTTGTAACAATGACCGCAGAAAGCCGAAACATACACTCGTGGGGACTCCGCTTGTCGTCCGTAAACCGCGATCCCGACTATTTGCAAAAGCATAATAATTCCGAAACGCCAGCGAGTGACCGTCAACTAAAATCAGTAGCGGCTGTGTTTCGCCCGCCGGAGAAGGGTTAGAAGTAGAAGTAGTTTTGACCATACTTCTATTTTAATCAACTCAGCCGCAGTTCTACTTCTTGACACGGATGAAATTATTCTCAAACTCAACAATTTTTTTGTCAAGGACTTCTCAACAACTTTTCATATAAATATTGAGAGAAATTAACTACTGTAAAACTTAGTAAATAGTCGCTCAATTCCCTGATTCTTCTGCTAACTTAAAAGTAGGCACAACGAAGTACACCTGCTTCGGAAAAAACTAGAATTAGAGCTTGTGCCTGACGGCTCTGAATTCACCCCAACTGCTTCTGGTTGGAGTCTACAATAACATGATGGTTGAACGCTTCACTTTAGCCAATAGTTGGTTCACTTAGTAGAGCAGGAGATTCGAGAGGTTTGTAAGTAAGTAGTGTTGGCGTTTATTACCATAATCATCGCCTGAATCGGCGAAGTAGATATATCTAAAGAAAGAAGATTTGTTGAGGGAAAGTTGTCCACGTTTGTAAGTGATTCGGATTAACAAGATAGTTATCTATATTCATTCTCTAAGTTACCCGCCCAAAGCTGCTCTTATTTCTAGTGGCTAGGCGGGATAACTTTTTGGAGTTAATTATTTGGTTATTTGCTATTAGTTATACCAATTTGAAGAGCGCTACTTTTTAGGAGTTTAAAAACGCTGAAATTCTGGCGACTGCTGTTTTCAAGACTTTGGGATCTTGAACTAAAGCAAAACGCACATACCCTTCACCATTTTTCCCAAATCCGGCTCCAGGTGCAGCAGCAACGCCAGTATTTTCGACTAATTGAGTGCAAAAGTCTATTGAGTTATTTTGCCATTTTTCCGGTAATTTTGCCCAAACATACATGGTTGCAGGTGGTAGAGAAACTTGCCAACCAATCTCGTGTAAAGCGGTGACAAAAGCATCTCGTCGCTGACGAAAAGTAGCCACTGTCTTAGTTACTGTTTCGCGATCTTCATTTAATGCAGCGATCGCCCCCTGTAAAATACCTTGATATTGATTAAAATCGATTGCCGCTTTGACTTGACGCAGGGCGAGAATTAGCTCTCGATTCCCGATCGCATAACCAACGCGAAAACCGCCCAAATTATAAGACTTCGAGAAACTAAAAAATTCAATCGAGACTTCTTTATCTCGGTCAGCTTGTAAAATAGACGGAGCCAGAACTTGATAACTAATTCCCGCTTCCGGAAAGACCAAATCAGCATAAGGAAAATCGTGACATAAAATCAGATTATGCTGACGACAAAAAGCCACAGCCTCCTGAAAAAAAGCCAAAGGCGCGATCGCGGTAGTCGGATTGTGAGGATAACTCAACACCAGCAATTTTGCTTGCTTCAGCACTTCCGGAGGAATATCCCCAAACCGAGGCAAAAACTGATTTTCCGCCAACAAAGGCAAAGTATAAACTTGACCACTAGCCAAATGTACACCACCAGCATGAGAAGGATAACCCGGATCGAGCAACAAAGCAAAATCCCCAGGATTCAGCACCGCCAAAGGCAAATGTGCAGTGCCTTCCTGAGAACCAATCAACTGTAGCACCTCAGTTTCCGGATCGACAGCAATACCATATCTGTTGGTATACCAACGAGCCACCGCTTCGCGAAAACCGCGAGTACCATGAAAAAGTAAATACCCGTGAGTGCTAATGTCACCCAAAGACTTTTCAATTGCTGCTGTCACCACCCTTGACGCTGGTAAATCAGACGAACCCAAAGAAAGGTCAATTATTTCCACTCCCGACATTCTCGCGCAATTTTTTGCCCGATCCATATCAGCAAACACATTTGTTTGTAAAGCTTCTATCCGTTGAGCAAACCGCATTTTTATCCTTGGTAATTCGTCGTTAATTGCCAGTTAAACTACTGAAGGTGTTCTTGAAGCATTTCGTTGAGCTTGTTTTTGCCGATCGCTCCTTCATGAGAGATTACCACCTCATCACCTTGAAACAATCTCAAAGCCGGGACACCTTCCACCTTGCACTTAGCCACCGAATTCGGGTTCGGGTCAACTTCCAGTTTAACCACCTTCAGGCGATCGCGATACTCATCAGCTAACCAATCCACCGAAGGCGAAACCAACTTACAAGGACCGCACCAACTCGCCCAGAAGTAGACCAGAACTGACTTTGGCTGTTGGAAAACTTCACTCTCAAACTCAGAATCGGTAATTTCAATAACGCTACTCACAACTATATTTTTCACTCTAAAATCAGGATTGCTATCTTTGACTTTACGCTATCTGCTTACTCAACGCCAGAGACTAATTGCGGTGAAAAAAACCATTGGCTGCGAGAAATGGAGGGCGAGAGGCGATCGCGCGTCACTGTCGGTTTGAGGTTTCTCTGACGAAAACTTCACCAACAAAAGCAATGACGATCATCTTTGAGTTTCGAGTGCTACACCCATTCTCAACAAAGTTTTTGAGTGGGAATCGATCTCACACCAATTGGCAACAAAATTCAAATTCGGCGTGAGATCGACAATGATGTTGGTGAATTGACACACCACCTTAGTCATTTAATTGACGACGTAACTCTTCCAATTCCGCATCAATAACCTCATTTTTCGGCGCTGAAGAGGAAGAAGAAGAAGTCTCTTTCGCCGCAGGTAAGGCTTCCTGGTTAGGAGAAGAACCACTGAGCATTTGAGCTTTCATCGCCGCCAACTCATCATCCACATTACTACCTTCAAGTTGGGCAAACTGATCTTCAAGACTATTACCACCAATTTGACCTGCGGCTTCCGAAACAGCTTCGAGTTGCATCACTTTTTCTTCCATGCGCTCAAAAGCCGACATCGCACTGCTGGTACTCATGTTACCAATCGTATTTTGCAACTGCTGATTAGCCTTAGCTGCATTTGCTCGCGCTCGGAGCATATCCTTTTTCGTTTTCGCTTCGGAAATTTTGCTTTCTAAAGCAATTAAATTACGCTTAAGTGTATCCACCTGACCGCTTTGTTGGTCAAGCTGCTGTTTCAGCATTGTCGCAGTTTCCGAGCTAGTTTTCTTGCGCTGGAGAGCTTCCCGCGCCAAATTTTCATCTCCCTTACTCAGAGCCAATTGAGCGCGTTGCTGCCAGGTATTAGCTTCCGATAAATTTTTGTTGTATTGTTGCTCCGTACGTTTTTGAGAAGCGATCGCTCTGGCGACTGCTTGACGCATTTGCACCAGATCGGATTGCATATCAACAACTGCTTGTTCCAGAACTTTCTCTGGATCTTCAGCCTTGCTTACCATATCGTTAAGATTGGCACGAAGCACTCGGCTAAGGCGATCGAATAATCCCATGACGCTATCTATCCTATGGAGTCTACAGAATAAGTTAACTTTTTTTGTTTTTGTTTAAGAGGCATCAGCCCGCTTCTTCAATAATAGCGGCTACCCTTGGAACAGCTTTCAGTGTCTCTAGTTTGACATCTGCTTTTTTCTAGATGCTTAATTTTTCACTTACCCAAGAGTATTGAACGGTGAAATCGCTCCCAGAAATCAAAACCGATCGAACTAGATTTTTGGCTCTGATGAACTCAGTTTTCTGATTCTTGATCGGATAATCAGCAATTTTTTGGGCAGCGATCGCACCGATACCCCATTTTGCTCGTAATTTCTCAACTCAGAAATTTTCTTGAGTTCCAGAGTCGGATGCAGGTAAGTGCTGCTGCGGCTGATTACCCTTCAACTGCTTTGCCTTCATCGAGGTTAACTCAGCTTCTAGCTCATTATTTCCTTCCAGGGCAGAAAACTTCTTTTCTAGGTCATCAGTTCCCAATGAGGCGATCGCTTCAGAAGTTGCTTCCAACTCCTGAACTTTAGCTTCCATACGCTCAAAGCTATTCAAGGAACTACTGGTATTAGTATTCCCAACCAACTCCTGCATTCTGATCGAGCTTTGAGCCGATCGCGCTCTAGCAATATACATATCTTTTTTCATTTTCGCTTCGGAGATTTTACTTTCCAAAGCCCGTAAATCTTTTTTGAGTTTACTAATCAGCGTATTTTGCTGTGACAATTGGCTTTGTAAAGCTCCGGCAGCATCTTGATAGCTTTTGCGCTTAACTAAAGCTTCTTTCGCCAGCGTTTCATCTCCTTTATCCAAAGCTAATTGAGCGCGACTATACCAATTTTCAGCTTGAGTATTATTTTGCGCCACTTGTCGCTCAGTACGTTTTTGAGTGGCGATCGCTTGAGCTACAGCCTGCCGCATCGTAATTAAATCCTGCTGCATTTCTGCTACAGCTTGTTCTAAAATCTTTTCTGGATCTTCGGCACTGCTAACCAAACTGTTGAAATTGGCGCGAATTACTCGCCAAATACGCTCAAGCAACCCCATAACGATTCTCCTAATTGAAACTAATTTCGATCCTGAGTAATTTTAGCTAGGCAAATCTTTGACAAGTTATTGACTCAAAATTCGCTTCCTACTCACTCACACAAAAAGATTACCTCCCACCTAGGGAGATTTATCTTGCCACTGGAGCAACAGTAGCCGCAAGCCCTTGCTGTTGTAAATTTTGCACATATCTTTGAGCCTCAGCCTGATTCGTAAACGTCGCCATTTGAATTTTCTCACCGCTAGCCGTTTTCCGTAAAAAAGCATCAGGCGCGATCGCTCTGGCTTTGACTAAAGAACTTTCGCCACTATAATCACTTAAAACCAGATAATTTTGCTGATTTTGACCGTCATCTGGGCTTGATTGGCTTGTTTGAGGCGAAGTCGGAAAGGGGTTAGTCGGTGTTGTTTGCGTCGCCGAATTCGCAGGTGGTACTGGTGCAGGCTGTAAAGATGGTGGTAATAGTGCTGTTGCTAAATCTGAGGAACGCTTAATCACTACTGGACCGGGTTTTCCTGGCTCAGAAACGGGAGTTTCTGGTGCGGTGGGTAAATCAGACTCATCAACAGTTGTTTGGGGTGTCGGACTAGGTTTAACGTTACTGAGGGTACTCAAATTTAACTCAACAAACTCCTCCGTTGCTAAATTTGGACCCACAGGAATAGCAACTGCTGCGGCGCTTTCTGGCTCTATTGACTCAACTGTGAGAGATTCTTCCTCTGTGGTTTCACTCTCAGCACTAGCTAATGGCTTTAATCCTAATTTACTCAAAACTGCCTCTGGCATTAATGCCCAAGCTAGTAAGCTACTAGCGACGAGAAAAACTAAGATCGAAATTAAACCCAAGGGTGTCCACAAGCTAGCTAGCGGCTTAACTTTTTGCGGCGGCGTGGTTTCTTCTTCGGCTAGGGTGTTGAGGAGTTGCTCGGAAGATGCCAAATAATCTTCTGGTGGCTGTTCGTTAATTGTCTCTTCTAGTGTTACTGGCTCTTGTGAGTTGGCTTTTTCCTCGGTTGGATCTAAATGAGCCACTAAACCAAAATCTTCGCTTTCTGAGACAACTTCGCGATCTGAGCTTGGTGCTTCGGATTGTAACAAAGTTTCCGGAGATAATTTGGTTTTTTTTGTTTCTTCTTGAGTTTCCGGAGCGATCGCTAAGGTTGAAGTAGTTATCCCTTCTGGGAGTGAATTGAGCGATTGACTTCGATAACGTTCCTGGAGAGCCGATTTTGTCCTCGCAGGTTGAGGCTGTCGGCGGCGGTAACGAGCCAATTCTGCTTCTAAGTTTACATCCAAACTGCTTAACGCAGCTTGTAAAACTGGATTCAGGGAAGATTGTTCCGGGAATTCTTCTAAAGCAGTTTGAATCATAAGTTGGACTAACTCCTAACCATTAGCTAAATAACTTCAAAATCCACAGCAGAGCGATAAGTCTGCCTTGGTTCTGAGTTTATTTTTAGATCGAGTTGACTGAATAAGCAATTTATTTGCGACTGTTCCTTATAGCAATGCTATTTCATTATTCAGTTAATTTGGCAGGGGACGAAAAAAAAATTTGGGTCTGAAATTCCTTGTCGCGATCGCTCGACGCGAACTAAACTCGAAACTAACTTGGGGCGCAACTGGGTAAAGTTTCATCTTTCAACGCGCGATCCTACCTCACCTTTCTTCCCCAAAATTATCTATCTTGCTCAAAAAATCTGCTTCGATCTCAACTTTCATGAGTGTCCCCTCATCTTTTTTTTAAGTTGCTTAAATTTTTCCAGCGAATAAATATTTATTCTTTTTGTTTTTAGTTTCAAGTGATCCCCAGTAGCTTTTGCTCAAACCTGTTTGTGTCTCTCTCAAGATAGATGTAGGTAT
This sequence comes from Oscillatoria sp. PMC 1068.18, assembly GCA_035968095.1. Classification (GTDB taxonomy): domain Bacteria; phylum Cyanobacteriota; class Cyanobacteriia; order Cyanobacteriales; family SIO1D9; genus IIICB1. The sequence continues at coordinate 470 of JAWQFW010000033.1, read as the reverse complement.
TATTTCTTTCTTTTACACGATTTGTATCTATTTATAACGTAAATATAAAGAAAAAGTAAAAACCAATTATTATTTAAGTATAGCTAAATCCTAGGTACAATCATGGATTTAGCCAATATATTTGGATTTTCATTTAGGAGAAAATCTAAATATAAAGCTTAAATAAAGACAGCCCTTTAAGAAAAATCCTATGAAAACGACAAATTGTTTAACATCTGCTTGTCGGTATTGCCGTTACTACCAACTGGAAGGACGACGGGGTGGAATGTGTCAACAGTTGGGTGTCCCAGTTCAAGCTAAGTGGAAAGCTTGTTCTTTAGCGGCACCACCCTTTATGTCAGAATGGAAAGGGCTGAAAGAACTCGTCCATCTGGAAAAATCTCTTTCTTTGGAGATTTCTCCTCATCAATCTAAAATTGAAACTACTGAAGAAGAAGAGCAAATAGTTTCAATCTGAAATATTCTTTGAG
>JAWQFW010000032.1:29265-30953 GCA_035968095.1 Oscillatoria sp. PMC 1068.18 | reverse complement strand
ATCCCCAATCCCCAATCCCCAATCACTGTATTTCTTGTAAAAAATTAGTAATTTGTCTTGCTAACCAATTCATTTCTTCTCGCCGGAGATTGTTGTAGTTAAATCCTTTTTGATGTACTCCTTGCCAAATGATAAAACGAGAATCTTCTACTTCAATTTGACAAAGGTCGGTAGTACGTCCTTTTTGTTCGCGAATTGGGATATTTCCTAATCGCCATTGTAAGCGAAATTTCTGTCTGTCAATTTCTAAATGTCGGCTACCAGCGCTTGACCATAATGCTTCTGGTAATGGTAATAAACAGCCAACTATAATCCAAATTGGCAGCAAATATGTCCAAGAAATTCCTGCCGCAGCAAGGTAAGAGTTAAGTAACCATAAGAAGCTGTTTAATATTAATAAGACGATGACGGTGATGATCCAGCCTGAATGTAAGGGTGAAATGTTGGCAACTAATTTTTTATTGGTTATATTTAATGCGATGCGACTGTTATTTGGTGGCGGAAGTTCCTGATTTGGCGATCGCGGAATTCTTTGATTACTTTGTAAGGCTTTTAAGGCGAGTTTGGCTGAGGAAAAACGATCTTCTACGGTTGGTTCGAGCATTTTTTCTAACCAGTCGCCAAATTGCTCGGATATTTTTACTTGGGAACGAAATTCGATTTTGAGGCGCTTTTTTTCGAGTTCGCCGGGATTGCGTCTTGTTAAGAGAAATAGTAGGGTGTTTCCGAGACTGTATAAGTCTGATGCTGGTACAACTGCACCGCGAAATTGTTCTGGAGGTATATAGCCGAAGCTACCGACAAATGTACCACCGTGAGTCAGGGTGTTGCGGTAAATGTCTTGGACTGCACCGAAATCGATTAAGAAGATTTTACCGTCGCTTTGGCGAATTAGGTTTTCGGGTTTGATGTCTCGATGCAAAACTGGAGGTGTGAAAGTGTGGAGGTAGTCTAAGATTGATAAAATTTGGATGGCGATACGCTTGACTTCGGCTTCGTCGGGATGCCATCCTTTGGCTATTAAGTCGGCTAGGGATTCTCCGGTTGCTAATTCTTGAACTAGATAAATTTGGCGATTGTTGCCTGTATATGCTTCAAAATAATCTAGGTATTTGGGGATGTTGGGATGGTTGAGGTTGGCGAGAATTTTTGCTTCTCTTTCAAATAATTCTAATGTTTTCCAGTCTTGGATTTGATTTACTGCTAAAACTTTTAATGCTATCCGCCGATAGTTACTTAGGTCTTCTGCTTCGTAGGTGGTTCCTGCTGAACCTGTCCCTAGAGGGGTTACGATTCGATACCTCTGGGCAATAATTTCTTCTGGTCGATGCTGTAGGATTTCCATAGTTGGAGGTTAGATGTTCGCAACTGATGACTAATCTGGGTACTAATTTCTTAAATCCAGGTTGTATTACTGCTCGTCCGGAGTTTTTGTTCTTTTCTTACTCGAAAAGGAAAATTTTTTGTAAATAGCGCTTGACTTTTTGGCAATTTTGTGAAGCGAACTTTGGTTCTCCGAAAGTTGTGGCGATCGCCGACACTCAAAGAAACAGAATTTCTCAGTAAGGCAGAAAAACAAATTTATGTAAATTTTACTTGACTTTTTAGCAAATCTGTAAAGCAAACTTTTTCCAAAATTATCGCGATCGCCTACACTAGCTCAAAGTCAACCAAATTCCGCCCAACTA
>JAWQFW010000032.1:1162-29165 GCA_035968095.1 Oscillatoria sp. PMC 1068.18 | reverse complement strand
AAAATTATCGCGATCGCCTACACTAGCTCAAAGTCAACCAAATTCCGCCCAACTAATAACTTTTTGTGAAAGGTACTTGACTTTTTGGCAATTTTGTGAAGCGAACTTTTGGTTCTCCGAAAATTGTGGCGATCGCCTACACTCAAAGAAACAGAATTTCTCAGTAAGGCAGAAAAACAAATTTATGTAAATTTTACTTGACTTTTTAGCAAATCTGTAAAGCAAACTTTTTCCAAAATTATCGCGATCGCCCTGAATAAAATACAGTAAACTCAGATAAATCGGGAGCAAAGTGTCGATGAGCAAACTAATCACCTGGATTGAAATAGCTTTAAAAGTCTTAAAAAAAGGGACTCGACGCATCATTTGGAACTCATTTTTAGCCTTCATCCCCCTAGCTTTAAGCTTTTGGTTATTTCGCTTATCCAATCGTCGAACTTGGCTTTGGTGGGCAATTTTAGGCATTTTCCTCGCCTTTTTACCCAACGCTCCCTATGTCTTAACCGACACAATTCACGTCATCGAAGCTGCGCGTCGGGGTTACTCAGTTTGGGTAGTTACCTTAGTCTTAATTCCCCAATATTTTATCTTTATTCTCGCCGGATTTGAAGCTTATGTACTCTCCTTAATGAATGTCGGTTATTACTTAAACAAACAAGGATTAAAAAAATACATTTTCCCAGCCGAATTAAGCTTACATCTCCTCAGTGCAATCGGAATTTATTTAGGACGTTTCAAACGCTTTAATAGCTGGGACTTTATCACTCAGCCCGACGAACTAGCCATAAGTGTCGTCAATGACTTGACCTCCAAACAACCAATTTTTGTCATCTTTATCACCTTGATCATCCTGACAATTTTATATTGGTTAGTCAAACAAGTTACTCTCAGCATCATTTTCCGCATTCGCTACGCTAAAAGTCTTCATCAGCAGTTATTAAACGAATGAATAAAACAAAAGCAACAAGATGAACAATCTTAATTATGTTCTAGGAGTAGATATTGGCACAACTAGCACCAAAGCAGTTCTTTTCACCGAAAAAGGTAAAGTAGTCAGACAAGCTTCTGGTAGCTACCCACTTTATTGTCCTACTCCCGGTACCGCCGAACAAGATCCAGAAGAAATTTTTGCGGAGGTAATTGCAACAGTAAATAAAATTCTTACCAATTTTCCCTTATCAAATTTACTTTGTATTTCCTTTGCAACAGCGATGCACACTTTAATTGCTGTAGATGAAAAAGGAGAACTATTAACCAATAGTATTACTTGGGCAGATAATCGGAGTGCAGCTTGGGCAGAAAAAATTCAACTCGAACATCACGGCAAGGAAATTTATCAACGCACCGGGACACCCATTCAGGGAATGTCACCATTTGTGAAATTAGTTTGGCTACGTCACGAAAAACCAGAAATATTTCAACGGGCTGCTAAATTTATTTCCATCAAAGAATATATTTGGGAGCGTTTTTTTGGTGAGTATGTCGTTGACTATTCTCTCGCAGCTACCACAGGCTTATTGAATGCAAAATCTTTAACTTGGGACAAAGAAGCGTTAGCAGTTGCCGGAATTAGTCAAGAACAATTATCTCGTTTAGTTCCACCAACAGCAATTTTTCAACCGCTAAATTCGACTTTTGCCGAAGCAATGGGAATTGAGCCAGAAACTCCAGTAGTAATTGGTGCTTCTGATGGTGTACTTGCTAATTTAGGAATCGGAGCAATTTCTCGTGGAAAAGTAGCGATAACAGTGGGAACCAGTGGTGCATTGAGAGTGATGGTAGATAAACCTCAAATTGATCTTCAACAACGCTTGTTTTGTTATCCACTATTAGCGGATAAATGGGTAGTTGGGGGTGCAGTTAACAATGGTGGAATTGCTTTGAGTTGGGTGCGAGAACAATTAGCAGCGAACGAAGTCACAACCGCAAAGTTATTGCAAAAAGGTGCTTACGAACTTTTAAATAGTATTGCCGAAACCACACCTCCTGGTGCAGAAGGTTTAATTTTCCATCCTTATTTAGCCGGAGAGCGATCGCCAATTTGGGATAGTAATGCACGAGCAAGTTTCTTTGGTTTGAGTCTTCGTCACACCAAAGCTCATTTAATTCGTGCTGTCTTGGAAGGTGTGGTTTACAATTTATATCTGGTTTTTCAAGCTTTGGAAGATGTAGTTGGTAAGGGAAATACTATTCTTGCTAGCGGCGGTTTCGCAAAGTCTTCCCTCTGGCGACAAATCCTCGCAGATGTTTTTAATCGCGAAATCACTGTTCCCACAATGCACGAAAGTACCAGTTTCGGCGCGGCAATTATCGGTTTGTATGCTTTGGGAAGGATATCTTCTTTGGATGCAGTGACAAATTTAGTTAGTCACAGCGAAATTTATCAACCTATTCCGGAAAATGTTTCTGTCTATGAAAGGATTCTGCCTTTGTATTCGAGTTTGTTAACTAAGTTTCAAGCTGAATATGCAGCGATCGCTCGTATTCAAGAAGAAACCGCTAATTATTAGTGATTGGAGACTGGGTATTGGGGACTTGGTATTGGGGACTGGGGACTGGCGACTGGGGACTAGGAAGATCAAGAAAAGTTAAAGTTTAACCAAGAAAATAATCCGGTGAAGTTGCATAATTTTGAACAATCAGGAGACGAAAATTTATGAGATTTGGCAGCGCTACATACTTTTATCAATGGCGGTACGGTTTTGGCGATCGCCGCCGCGCCAATTACACCTCATCATCTCGATACACCTACACCTCGACTAGCTATTATCCCTTACTAATCTTCCTGAGTAGCTTTAGTTTCCTCTACTCTTGGAGGGAACTATCCCTCAATCCCACCGTCTTTTCTCGTGGAGACAAAAAATTACCCTTTTTTCCCACCGATGATTAACACCGCAGCCTCTCTAAGCTACCAACTTCTCCTTAATCACAAACTCGCTCAAACTCGCTCATACTCACTCATACTTCCTCGGACTCTCTTTTTCTCAAGAAAAACACAATTGTGGAAAGAATGATTAGCAAACCACCGCAAACCTCCCAAAATGCCTTTTTTTCCGGATGCGTCTAACCCCCTTTTTGTATACTAGATTATAGAGACTCTCAGTATATCTAAGTAAATAATTTTGGTCTTAATTACTGAAATGCTTACTAGATAAAGCTTAGAGAGATAATCAAACAATCGATGTTCTTTGGCAGAGTATAAAATTATACTTAGATAAGATTCTTTTGTTACCAGCAATTTTTAAATTATATACTTACTTGAGCAAAAATGGCAAAAAAAAATTACACAATGTTTCTTTATTTTCGACGTTTTTTAGACTATCAATGCTTATTTTTTCTGGCTTTATTACTAACTTTACTCAATGGAACAATAAAACAAGTCGCAGCACAAGTTCCCCTCAACGAAGTTAACCAAATCCAGAGTGAATTAACTTGTGATTGGCAAGATTATCCGGCTAACAACACCAGAGAACAACAAGATACTCAAGTTCAAGGGATGATCGGACTTTACCTCGCATCGAAGTATCTCGGCAAATAATTTTCTCAGAAAAGCCCACAATTATCTCTTTTGTGTTATGGTAAATTAAAAATTTGCTTTTTCGTTGGCTGAAATGGCGCAAATTCGCAAAATTTTCCCTAAGTAAGAAAAGAGAGTTAGACCATTTTCTTCAACCAACGCTACAGATACAGATTTTTTAGAGACGTTAGTATGCAACGTCTCTAGATAACTTTATCTACTACACCCCACACGCATTGGGATTCTGTTTGTTTAGCTAGTTGTCTCTAGAGAAGCAGAGGAAAATCACAGAGGAGCTTAGTTCACTGACGAGTTTCTCCAAATTAATTCCTGATTAGTTAAACTAGCTCTAACTTTGTCGAAATGACGACAAAAGCCAGAACTTTGAGCGGTTGATTTTTGTTGAAGTTTTTTCCACCTGCTTGTCAACGCTATTATCTACTGTCTTAATCAGGATTTCTTTTCTCATCAAAATTTATTCGTTATTCAGAAGTAATTCGATACTACCAACACTTCCTGTCGGAATCTTGCCGCCAAAATGTCCGTTTTGGCTCGTTAACTAGACAACTTTTTCCGAAATTTTGGCGATCGCGATCGCTTCTGGCTCAGGTGAAGGTGAGCCTTGACACACAACGTCTTACATTTTGTCGTGCGGAATGGGGGTAAAACTCAGAAACTCTGCTAAATCGTTAATCGCCTCCTCTTGCTGAGATTTAACTTCAGTAGTTTTACCCCAAATAGAGAAAGTGAAACCCAAACCATTACAGCTTCAAATAGCTTATCACTTCCTCTATCTTTGCTCCTACTTTCTAACCAACTGAAGAGAAACCAACCTTAACAATCAAATCATTAAAATCGTTGTCTCCACCAGTAGGTAAATCTTCAAAACCAAAATGATTATCTCCTAATAAACGAATGTGATCTTCTCCATCAGAATTAACTTCCATCCACGGGAAATAAACCTCTACATCTTCCAACCAAGCATCGGGATTAGCTAAATTATCATTAACCTGTTTCGCAGGATCAAAAATAATCATCGGTGCATAAATTTCCCCAGCTTCTAATTCCCCAGAAAGAGTAGTTTCAGTTTGATTACTACCAGAAATATCTAACCCTTCTACTCGATTAGCTAAAGCTGCACGAACATAACGAGATTGATTTTCCTCCGTTACAGTAATTGTTTCACCTGTTAGAGGGTCAGTAACACTACCATCAGCTTGAACTTTATACAAGCTAACTAGATTATCCACTGCTGCTTCACGATGAATAGTAACTTCAACTGCTTGAGAATTACTTTCATCGGATAAATCAATTACCTCTAAACCTTGTTCGTTTTGCAATTGAGTACCCAATTTAATTGGTTGTTGTTCTTGAACTTCCAAGTCAACCGTCATGGTATTCAATTCATCATCTGTCCAAGTAAGAACCCAATTACCATCACTTTGAACTTCAGTTTGGAATAATGAAGAGTTAGAAAGCATAATTTCCTCATTACTGCTACCATTTTCCTGCATCTCTTGAAAAGCAGCTTGAGTGCTATTTTCTTTCACGAGATAAAAGCCGAAACTGGTATCTTCATCTAAAGGTAAAACTCGCTCAATATCTGCCAAACTTAAGCCATTAGGTAGATGAGAATCTGGCAAAATTGAGAAAATAACTTTCGAGTTTTCTAGTGCAGCTTCTTGATAACCAAATGTTTCTGGAGAAAGACTATTAATAGTTCCTTGTTCATCATCAACAGTAAAGACTCCAATTTCGATTACTTGGGTGAATTGATTATTACTGTTTAAGGAGAAGAACAAATCTGCTGGTAAGTCTTCGAGGGTGAAAATACCGGGAGTTGCTTCTTCTTTTAATGTTGGTGTATCGCGAAAATTGTTAACAGTAATTTCTACCGATGCTTGCGCAGTTGTCCCACTACCATCATCAATTGTGTAGGTGAAGGTTTCGATACCGTTGAAGTTAGCTGTTGGAGTGTAAATTAAGGTTTGATTGTCGTTACTGATGGTAATTTTTCCACCGTTATTACCTTCAGTTACAGCCGTAATTGTCAGGGTGTCTGAGTCAGCATCACTGTCGTTAGTGAGAACTTCTAAGATGTTGTTCGTGCTATCTTCGTTGACGGTGAAATTGTCATCTACTGCTACAGGTGGAGTATTAGTAACTGTATCATCTGTAAGCAAATTATCGATCTGAGCAGTTGCTTCTTCAAGGGTGATGAGGCTTTGTTCGATCAGATTAATATTAGAAGGTAAATCAGATTTTAGGAGAGATTTAAAAGATGTGATGTCATTGAAGCTAGCTAAAACCTCATCTGTTGACAAAGCTAACAACTCATCAGGATTTTTGACTAACTTTTGATAGATATTTTGCAGTTGAGTAGCAAGCCAATTAAACTGAGATGTAATTGTTGATATTTGGTCAGAATTTTCTAGTGAAGGTAAGATTTGTTCTTGGAGATGTTGCTCAATAATTTGTGCTGTCAGAGTAAGCAAACGTTCCTGAAGAGTTTGCTCTTGATTGACAACCGTTTGATTGAGTACAGTAGCGATTGATTGTAAAGTTTGAGCAAAAAGTGTAGAATCGTCATCGCTCTGAGAATAGAGTGCAGAGATATTGGTAAGGTTAGTGAGCAGACTATCAATAACAACATGAGCTTGATAGACAATTAAACCAAGAGGATCGCCCGATTTAGCTGCCGCGATCGCATCGAAGCTGTTAAGATCGACTTCTGCGGGAATACCAAAAATTTCTTTAACTTGATTGAGTCTCGACTCAGTGCTACCACCTTCTCGAAGCGAAAGAGTAACCCCCAAAGTCGTTAGCGGTGAAGTAATTGTCGCGGTAGGTTCAGAAATCATTGGTGCAGTGATGGGAAGATTACTTTCCGTATCCAAACCACCGAGAGAAACTACTTGACCATCAGCGATCGTTAATTCTCCATCTCCATCAAGGTCATATTCTACCGGATTGAGATTAAGATCGTAAGAGCCATCAGCTTTAGTGAGAGTGAAAGGTTCATCCTCATCTAAGCTGAGGTTAAAATTGCGGTCAAAGAAAATTGTCGCACCTTCAATATAAGCTTGAGTTGACTTACCTGCAATATCAACACTATTGCTCAAGCGGAATTCATAGAAAGGATACTTCCATTTTTCATTAAGTAAAGTAATCCCAAATGCTTCAGCTACAGCCTTAAAGTAAACATACAAATCACCGTAAAAATCAAAGATATTCGCTCCCTGTTTCTCCCAATCAGAAATGCGAATCTTACCATCAGCGTCTTGGTTGCGTTCTTCTTTATGCTCGCCAAACTCATCTAAATCTAGATTCAGAGAAGCACCTAAACCTCCACCAATTTCTCCAGAAGCTACTTCTATACCTAATACTTTTAGACTAGCTTCGCCTTTAGCTCCTGCTTCTAAATTCAAAAACAATTCTGGTTTATCAACAATATTTCCACTACCATAACTACTATCTGTCCAATCTTGGAGATAGAAACTATCCAGTAATTTGAGGAAATTCTCGCCATGTTCTCCGGTTTCAAATTGACGTAATCCATAAGTATCAAACCCAAAGCTAAGATCGACACCAGCAAGTAAATTCCCTTCAACACCCACCGAAAGAAAATCTAAAGGTTCGGGAAGTCCCTTCTCTAATTCTGTATGTAAGAAATACTGTTGTTTTTGCGGGAAAGGTTTGAACTTAACTAAGTCAATATCTTCGCCAAAAATCAAATCTAACACCAACAAAGGATCGTCTAAAACGGGGATTGATAAACCAATATTGGCTAGTTTTTCAAACAAACCTTTTTGCGCTGGTGCTTGGTCAGTTATCTTAGCATTATCACTGTTACCTGATTGATTACTAGACTCATCTAAATCCAGAGCATTTTGGCGTTGGAGAGTTTTGTCATTAGTATCAGCAGTGCTAGAATTTTCTTCTGTAGTAGTGGGATTTTGCCCGCTAGTATTAGGCTTTTGGGCAACATCACCAAAAGCTTTGGTGTATTGATCGTAAAGACCAACTATTAACTCTTCTAAGCCTTCATTATTAGCAACTTCTCGAAACTGTTTAACTAAGTCGGCAAACTTAACGATTGTGGAAATCAACTGAGAAGGAGCAACTTGTTTTCCTTTTTGCAAAGAACTAAGGGCAGCACCTAAATTATTACCAGCCTCTAATAACTCTAAAACCGAAACTTTATCGTCTTTATTAGTATCAAATAAACCTGCAATCCCAATTGATTCAAGAAATTGTGTATCAGTATCTAATAAATCAATTACTTGGTAAACACCAGTATTAACAAAAATTTCATCTACTGAATCAATCACTGGTTTGAGTAAATCTGTGACAAAAGTGCCGAGATTTAAACTCAAATCATTAACTCCTACAGCAAAAGCTTTACCATCAGGTTTAACGTTAGTTTCTTGATTAATTAAGTTTTTGTTGACATAGCCGAATAAACCTAAGTCAAATTCTAACGAAGGAGTCGGCAAATCAGTAGGAAATCCAGTTGTAACATCAAAAGCAGCCGCAAATTGTCCAGTAACACGAGGTTGAATTTGAGCAGTATTCGTAAGCTGACTAAAGGGTACTAAAGCTTTTCGCAAAGGTTCGCCATCGGCAGCAATATAATATTCATCGAGGTTTAATTTTAAGCTGCCGTTGTTATTTTGTTCGCGTACCCAGAAATTGGCTGTAGGTAGATGGACAAAATCTAAGGGAGTTCCCAAAGAATTTGTTTGGGGTTTACCGTCGGGTCCGACAATTTTAATTAAGTCAGGTTGAGCATTTTCAAAGACGAGGGTAGGAATTGTCGGGGGTGAAACAATGTGTAGTAATTTGTCGGTTAATTTAGATTGATCGGCATTTTTAGCGCTGACAGATTTAAAACTACCATCACTATTTTGTTCGATATTAAAATCATCTACATCATAGAGAGGAATAATTCGGTATTCGCCTTGGGTATCTGGATTATCAACATTAACTCTGATATAGTCTTTGACAAGATTAACTTTCTTGAAACTACCAAAAGGACGAATTTCATAAAGAACTTCAAACGGTCCGTTGTTATAAACTGGACTATTAGGATCGTTAGGATTAGCACGTCCAGAAAGGATTTTTGTACCTAATCGATCTCCTTCTTTGCCGATTAAAGCTGTATTTTCATCAACTTTTTTAATGATGCGGATGACGAAATCATCAAAGTGAGAAGGGTTATTAACGATCGCGTCATTACCACTCTTGGATTTGAGAAATTCGCTGGAGTCGAGATTAAGAACTAAACCATTGAGATCTGCTAGTCGAATTAAGTGAGTAGCGCTATCAACTAAAGCGGAATTAGAAACAGATTTACCTGTGTTAACATCTTGAGAATTGATGATTTTGGTATGCAGAGGTAATTGTTTATTCCAAGGTTGGTTTTTACTTTCTTCTGGGTTAACTTGAGGTGTGGTATAGCCTACGTTATAGATTGTTGTTGGTGTACCAAAGGTATCTTGTTGGAGGAGAGTATAAATTTTTTCTTCGTCTGTTTTCGCTTGCTTAACTTTGTCGGAGTTAGGTAAATCTTTTGCTGCAAAGGAGGGAAGATAAACCATTTCGACATAAAAGTCTTGCAATTCGCTATTGTCAACGATGTCATCCAGACCAATAGAGAGATTAACTTGTTTGTGTTTATTAAAGTTCAAAGAGATGCTACTAAGGTCACTGGTAGAGTAAGTTCGTTCGGTAACGTCATCGATTTTGATGTCAAAGGGATATTTGCGATAAAAACGCAGATTAGTTTCTTTGGGTTTAGTAATGGGAACAGCTAATTCTAATCGGGCTTCGTGGTAGTCATCTCCGGCGGTTAATTCTGATAGTACCGCATCGCTAGCACCAACAAATTTACTGGCATCGGAGGGATTTTTTGCTAATTCGTTGAGGAAGCCGTATTGTTCATTGAAACGCTCAAATTGTTCGTTACCATTATCAAGGGGAACAAAACCGAGGAAATTATTGGTTTGAGTGGAAATTCGGGTTATTTCATAGCTGGGTAATTCAGCAGTGGTAGAACTACCGTTAAGAATGCTAGAGGGGATGAGAATACTTTCTAGTAATTGGGGTGTCGATTGACTATTGCTAGAATCGCCGAGATATAACTCAATTTTGTCGATATTGTAGGCAGTTTTCGGGCGTAAGGGTAGCCTAATTTCACCTTGAGATTTAATTGTGGCATTGGGAATTGTAATAATTCCCTCGACGTTAATTTGTCCGGGGTTACTGAGAGAAATTTGTTGATAATCCCAATCTTTGGCGTTACTGCGGTTTTCTGGTTCTCCGGTGTAACGCAATCCTCTGACTACGAGATCGGCGTTACCAATTTGATTGAGGAGATTGTCTTTTAATTGGATAATAATTTCATCGCCGTCAGAACCGAGGACAAATTCTTCGATGGATTTTTGGCTGGCGTTAAGTTGGAGAGGAAAGAGAGTAGATTGTAGTCCTAACTCTTCAAAATCGAGGTTGAGATATAATTCTAAGCCTGTGGCTGGGTTGCCGTTTTCGTCTTCTGAGGTATTGAGTTGGAATCGGTTTAGAACTCCTTGTTTTCCGGTTTCTTCGGTAACTTCGAGGTCGTATTCTGGTCCGTTTAAGGCGTTTTTAATTGTTTGGCTAATTTGTTGCCAACGACTAGGTTCTTCTGATCCTGTTTGAACAGTTTTGTTTTCGGGATTCTTGGCTGTAATACTGGGGTTAGTAATTCTGATAGCGGGGCTGAGACTAATTTTTCCGCCTAAATAACCTTTGAGTTGACCATCTAGTTCTAAGCCGAATTCAGGTAATCCTAAATCTGCTCCTAGTTCAGTGACAAAGGGGAGGAAGTTTTTCTGAAAGGTGACGTTGAGTAGTAGGGTTCCAAATTGCCAGTCGGCGTTGACAGAAAGACCTTGAACGCCAAATGTGCCTTCTTTTCCGAGTTGGTTTAGTTCTCCGCCACCAAAGGAAGCAACTAAGGCTTGAGTAACCGCAGCAGTGACATTACTAGCGTCGATTTTTTCGTTTTTCTCTAAGGATTCTTTAAATTTTTGCCCAAAGGCTTCACTAAAGTTGGGTAATTTTCCGGAGGCATCGCCAATTAGGGGAATTTCTGCTTGATTGAGGACTTGTTCGTTATCTCCTAGTGGTTCAGCAAAAGAGCTAATAATGGTGTTTTTCTCGAAGTGGGGGTCATCGATTGTGAGAACGAGGGGAGATTCGGCGTTGTCAAATTTGACGGCGTAGAGTGGTTCGCCTTCGACATTAAGATTGACTTTTAGCGATCGCGCTATATCGATTAATTCGTCTGATGCTGCGGCAACGGTAATCTTTTGATAGCGCGACCAATTTGAGGTGTCAAAGTAAGCGCCGTCTAAGCGCGGATTGTTCGCATCGTCGTTCTGAAATACGACGGGGACATCGGGTAATTTTTGCGTAAAGACTACAGCGCGAGGATCGGCGGCGACCATTTCCTCTTGAACTCCGGCTAGTTGTTTTTGATAGGGTTTTTCGCCGCCCTGAGTGTAGAGGGCTATTTCACCGTTATTTTGCACGGCGAAGTAGGTAGGGTCTAAGTTATAGTTACTTAGTTGGGGAGTCCAAGCTTCTTTGATGCTTTCTCGGATGACGTTAACGCCACTACTACTGAAGTTAACTTGACTGACGTTGGTAGCGATCGCTTTTAGGGTTTGTCCGCGACGTACTGATAAGTTTCCGGCAATGTCTAGTTCAAATTCAAATTGTTGGGAGTCGCTGACGTTTCCTACTAATCTCAGTTGTTCGCCTTTACTGAGAGTGGTTTTGCTTCCTTGGTAGTTATAGCGGTTGAAAGAGAAAGACTCAAGGGGTGCAAATTGACTCAAGACTTCACTATTAACTAAAGAGTCGAGACTTTGGATGCGATCGTCGAATTGATTAAATTGAATCGTTTCGGTGACATCTTTACTTTCAATCAGTACCAAACGACCATCTGGTTTAAAGCTGAGGAAACTTTTATCTCCTGCTACCGTTTGCAAAACTTCTGACTTTTCTACTTGATAAAAACCTTGACTATTCGGTTCGGCACGGAGATGATTAAGCACTAACTTAGTTTCATTAGCGCTACTGGCTTCTAAACTCAGCGCTACGCGGCGGTCTTCTGATAACCAAGCTTCACCGCGATCGAGTCTGGTTCCCGGTTGATAAATTCCTTGAATGGGCAAAGCGGTGGTAATATCAACTGCGGTTCCCTGGTTGCGATCGCTAGGATCGCTAATCTCGACTGTATCAATTTTATCGGTATAGGAAATCAGAACTTCTTTGGTTTGTTCTAAAACACTGGTTAAAAATTGAGCATAAGTTGTCAAACGAGAACTTCCTGACTGACGTTGTAAATAACGTTCTTCAGTGACGATTCCTTGTTCGTCTTCTGGGGTTAAAACGAAAGAAAAAGGTTTTGCCCAGTTATCTTTGGTTCTGGTAAGGCTAATACCTTGAATTTGCCCATTCTCGAAAATTGGGTCAACTATTTCACCAGCTTCTCGCAAGTTATCGATAATTGCTTGGGGAATAACTAATTTCTCTTGATTAAGATCGCCCAAAGCTAAATTGATCCTAAATTCTGCTTCTCCAGCTAGCAAATTAGGCTGTTCTTTGAGTTGGAATTTGAATTCGTGTTTAAGATGATCTTTCCATTGAGGCGAAAAACGCAGATGAATATATTTATCGTCAGGATCGGAAAGAGGACGCACAAGGAAGGAAGCCCCAGCAGTTTGCTGAATATCGCTGAGGTCGGCACTTTCAACAACTTTAAGTTCTCCTTTTTGGTCGGGGTCAGTATTGGCGCGATCGCCAGGAAGAATAAAGCGGAAACCGACTTGATCGTCATCCCAAATTCTGACGCTAGCACTGGTATTAAAATCGGTCAGACGATAGCTAGGTTCGGCTACGTTCGGGTCAGGTAATAATTCGAGAATAACTTGTTCAAATCGTCTCGGTTCGGCACTACCACGATCCGATTTTTCGGGATTATCGGTTTTGTAAACTTTCAGTAGGGGAGAGCCTTGGTTGCGTTCAAACTGTACTTTAAAAATACCTTCATCGCGCTTAACTCCATTTACTAACAGTTCTCCTTCTTGGTTTAATTCTAAAGAATCTCCATTAATTGTCGAACGTTTGTCTCCTGTTGACAGCGTGAAAGTATCGAGAGGAAAATTAGCAAACAAATTGAGTTGAGATAGCTGATTTTTGGTAATTTCTTCGATGCGTTGGTCTGGGACTCCTTCAGCGATAAAGTCATCAATGGGGAAAATGACGACGTTGCCTAAATCTTGTCCGGGAGCGATCGTCACGTAATTTTCACCACTGGGTGTTAAATCAACGTAACTTTGAAAATCTTCTCCTAAGTTAGTGTCGTAATCAAAACTATTGCCTAATTGGTCTTGGATTGTGTAGGGAATACCTTTAACGCGATAGTAAATCTTTAATCCTTGGCGATCGCGCACTTGGTCTGTATCTAATTTCAAACCAAAGAAACCAATTTGTCCAGGTTCAGCCGCATCCAAAACGGTAAAGGTTTTGGCTACCGGAACGTCATTGTCGCGAATTTGTACTGAAACTGGGTCAACGGCAAATTGGTCGTAACTCGGATCTGTGGAAGCGACATCGAAATAAACAAAGCTTTCGCGAGATCCTTCATAGTAGGGATTATCTTGGGGTCTGACGGTAACTTGTTGGGGTAAATTCCAGTTAGTTTCGTCGAAGGTAAGCTCAATAGTCTGACCGAAATATTTATTGTTGAGGGATAAATCTTGGCGATCGGGGTCGTCGAGTTCGACAATAAAAGGCAAGCTTAGTTCCGAGTTTCCATCATGCCAAGTAAAATTATCTTGGGCATTGACATAAGCAAAATGTTCGTTGTAATCAGTAAATGATGGTTCTCCTTCTTGCCAGTAACCATAGTCAACTGTTTCGCCGTTATCCCACTGCAGCCAGTTCTGACGATGAAGACCAATCCAGAAACCTTCAGTTACTTGGCTGCCGAAGTTGTCAACTAAGAAATCTTGTTCGGCTTGGGAGTTGATACTGACTAAGTGACCGCCTAATTCCCAGGCTCTTTGTTGGGCTTGCTGCCAAGTCATGGCTTCTTCGATGAGTGTGTAACTATGACTTGGTAAACCTCTCGCTGCGTTAGGAGTTAAACCCCGGATATTTTCTGGAGTTAAGGTAATGGTTACTTCGCCATTGGGTTGACTGGCGAGGTTTACTTCAAATTGACCATCTACACCTTCGCGAATATCTTGAAAGTTGTTGATAATTACTTCGGCTCGATCGTTGTCAGCAATTTGTACGGGAACTTTCAAGAGATCGAGGGCGTTGTACTGGTTATCTAAGCTGCTGGTGGAGATGAGAAGATTAGGAGATGTTTGTTCGGTGTTGTCGCTGAGGTCTTCAGTCGCTACTGGTCTGACAAAGATTTTTTGTTCCCAATTCAGGGTGGTAAAGTTGAAGGCTAAGTTGTCGGAACTAACAGTGGTGATACGTTCGCTGAAAAGTTGATTGGCGTTGAGAGAACCGCCGATGCGATAGGTGGGGTCGTTGGTTTCTACGTCAATCCGAATTTGCTCGAAGATGTCTTGAATGGCGGTGACACTTTGGAGAATTTCAACGCTGCTACCTTGATTGAGGACGGTTTCTTGGAGATCTTGCCGAAATTCTTCACTGAAGAGATAAGCCCAACCTGCCGATATTTGCTCAGATTCTGATAAATCCAGTAAATCAATGCCATTTTCATAAATTAATTGGACAATTCGCTCATGTGCAATCAGAGTGTCTAATTCGGCTTTGAGTTGTGCGGTGACTTCGGGTTTGAGAAGCACTTGATAAACGCCGTCGTTGTTGTCAGTGACGCTAGCAATGAGATCGGAACGGAATTTGAGGAGATAATCGTCTCCGGAGTTGGGTAAACGAGAACTAATTTCGAGGGTTCCGTCTAAGGCGAAGTTAATTTTAAACGGATAAATTCTTTCTAGACGGAAGGTTTCGCTGTTGGTGCTGACGGTGTTGACTGTGACGTTTTTACTCGGTTGAGAAGCGAGAGAAACGGTGAAGAAACCACCATTGTTGATACCTTCGCGTAGGTCGAGTTGAGTGATTTCGCGATCGCGATTGTGACTGACTAAAGTTTGGGCTGAAGCGCGATCGCCACTGAACCATTCGAGATTGATTCCGGATTCGTCGTTATCGCTAATAATCAGATCGACTGTGCGTTCTACTTCTTCTCCCAAGGCGAAATCTTCTGTTGCTAACAGTCGCAGTGTCAGACGTTCGTCACCTTCGGCGATTTGGTCATCAATGCTATAAACTTCCAGAATTTGGCTTAAATCTGCTGCTGAATTTGCTCCGGTAAAATCAAAGGTTAGTTGGTCGTTAATGTCTTGTAAGCGACCAAATTCATAACGACCGACATTGTAACTGAGGGTGACTGCATCTAAGCCTTGATTTTGATTATCTAAGAAGGCTATAGATTCTAAATTACCGATCGCTGGGAGACGTTTGGTAAGTTCGTCGCTAAAGGTGCGGTCTTGATAAGTTCCCTCTTCAGTTTGCTCGAAATAGCGGATCAATCCCGAATCAAAGGCGCTTAAATCCGTACTGCGGGCGAAGACGTAAAGATCGAGAAGTCCATCGCGATCGCTATCGACACTCCTCAAACTCAGTTCTAAATCTGCTGGTAAAATTAATTCGCTGAAAGGATTTTGATTTTCCTGAATTTCTTGCCAATTACTGGTTAAATTACTTTCCGGTTGGAACAGACGAATTGAGCCGCGATCGGTAACTAAAAGGGATGTGAGATTATTTTCAACAATAAGCTCAAAATTAGCTTGAGTAAAATCAATTCCCGAAGCAACCGTGTTATCAATTAAAGTTACTGGTTGCGTTTCTGTCCCAAAAGCTTGATTATTGCTCAATTGATTTTCGAGCCAAACAATTTTTTCGCCATCATTCCAAACTAAATCGACTAAACTATCCTCATTGAGATCGATTAACTTAAATTCGCGACCATTGAGGGCAGGTTGAATATTTTTGAGGTTAATTAAAGCTTCTCGATCGCGTTGGAATTGAATCTCGGTTAGGGTAGAGTTATTGAGGAATAATTGTCCGCCATTTTTCTCGGAAAAGACGAGGAGGTCTGGTTGTGAGTCGTTGTTGAAATCAGCCGCCGCGATCGCCACGCGATCGCCAATGTAACGATTACCTGAAAGCGGGAATTGATTTCCTTTCCCTTCTTTATATAAAGTTCCTAAAGGTAGTTGGAAATCTTTTTCTGGTAAAGCTTCTTCCTCAACTAAATTTTTCCCTGCTAAAATCTCTGTGGGACTGGGTAAAGCAATTTCGACAATTCCTTGAATTTGTTCGGTTCCAGCTAATTCCCAATTTCCTTGTGCAGATAAAACATAACCTGGTTGAGTAGCAGTTTCTAAAGTATCTTCTAATTCCAGAGAATTTTGCCAACGATAAGCCAATTCATCAATTCTACCGCCACTAATCCAATTCCCATCAGCACGTAAACCAATCGCCACATTTTCTTGGTCAGCTAAAGTTTCAGCGAGGAGATTATTTAACTCAGGTGTATCAATAACTGCTAAAGAACCACCATAACGTTGCGCGATCGCTTCTAATTCTGACCAGTTATCGGCGACGGGAGTTAGGAAGAAGAAACGAGTCCCGAAACGTACTCCCTCGAAACTTTCTGCTATTTCTACTCCTTCGACATTGTAATTTAAGGTCAGTAAATTATCGTATAGTCGAGAAGAAACTAAACCAGAGGGACTGGGGGTAGCATAGTCAAAAACTTCGATGGGAGTTGTAACTGATAGTTGTAAAGGATTGGTGGTGACGCTGTTGAAGAAATCTAAACGATTTGATTTATTCAACTCAAAGTTAGCAATTAAATTACTCTTGCTAATTGGTAAGTTTTCTGGTAAAGAACTAGACCAAGAAGCTAACTCAGTTTCAGTCGCGATCGCTCGATCCCAAACTCGAATTCCGTAAGCTAAACCGCCATAGGGTTGAAGAGAAAATTCACTCTCGATATTTTCAGGATTATCGTCCGTTATCGCTGGAGATCCGAAGAAATGAGTGAGTTTAACTGGACTAAAACTTTCTTGGGTGGCTAAAGCGATCGTGCCGACGTTAATTCCATTCAGATAGAGAACTAAACTCTTTTCCGCAACGGCGATCGTTAAACGGCTTTCATCCAAAGGTATAGCCAAACTACTAGCAAATGTTTTTGTCTCACCTTGAGTCGTTTTAATCCTAACTTCTAATCGACGTTGTTCGTTAATCCAAACTTGCAGATTATCATCCTGAGATGCTAGCAGCATCCGGTTAATTTGCTCGGATTCTTTTAAGCGTAAATGGAATTGTAAAGAATATGTTTCACCTAATTCCAAAGGTTTATTCAGACTCAGGTAATCTTTTTCTCCATCCAAACGCAAGACACTTTGAGGATTAGTAATTCCCAAAACCACTCGACCTTTAAGAATACCAGTAGCGGCGGCTGCTTCGAGAAGAATATTAGCTTTGTTTCCTTCTTCAATTACTCTTGTATAAGTCGGACTAGGATTCCATTTAACTCTTAAACTTGATAAAGGTTCGCTGCTATTTTCGTTAGCGAGGGCATCTAAATCTAGATCGGTAAAATCGCGAATTGTCTCCGGATTAGCTAAGTTGAGGTAATCGACTGCCGCACTTTCATAACCTAACAAATAAGCAGTATCGGTAGTCAAATCTTGATTCAGTTCCGCCGTAATTACACCTTGTTGAGCGGGATCGGCATAGATATCGTTAATACCTCGTACTCCTACTAAGACTGGTTGCTGCCAATTCTTAGCGGCAAAAGTAATTTGCTGAGTAGATAATTCTATTTCTTGAGTACCTCCTAAACCTTGAGAAGCTTGCAAGTCAATGACTATTTGACTATCCGGGTTTTGAGGTGCTGATTTGAGGCGCACATAAAGATAACTATCCCAAGTTTTCAAGTGACTTCTTAAGGGTAGATTATCTCCTGTAGCTGTGGTCAGTAGACGACCTAAATCAAAGTTGTCTTGCAGAGATGAAACTGTATCGCTAGAGTCAATTATTGCCGACCTCAGTAGGTTATAATCGGCTAATTCTTGGCTAGGATTTAGTTCGAGGCTAAAAGGTTGAGTAGTTACTTGGTCGTTAAGATCGGTTAATACTAACGTGCCAGTAATATTTTTACCTGCATAATCTGCCCTGATATTTAAAATTGCGAAACTGTCGAGGTCATCTAAGATTTGATTTCCTTCAGTTAAACCTAATTCTTCTTGACCGGAAAGACGAATTTCGATATTTTTCAGTTGTAACTTTTGCCAAAGTTGGACATCGGGACTAAAGCTAATTTCTAAGCTAGAAGTGGATTTTTCGCTGGTAAAAACTGACTCAGCAGTCACCAAACTGTCTACTAATATTAGTTGGTCTAATTCGGCGTTATATTGATAGTCTCGGTCGAGTGTTAAAAGTTCTACTCCTTTGCGGTCAGCATCGCGAACAATCAGTTCTCCTAATTGTTCTCCACCAGCTTTAAATCTTGTAGCTTCTGGGTCGCCATCGCCAATAATTTGTAACTCGTATTTTTGATTTCTTTCGGCGCGGTTATCATCTAGCGATCGCAAAGTAATTTGTCCTTGGCGAGATCCTTCTGGAAGATAAATTCCGGAGAAAATCGTTTCACCTAATTTGATGCTAATATCCTGACCAAGGGCAAGTTGTTGTTGCTGTAAAGGTTCGCTACTATTACTATTTAATTGGGCTTGAGAGGTGGAGTTAACGTTAGCAATAGTTACATCTGGCTTAGTCCATTCACTGGTCGAATTTTCACTCAGCAAGTTATTGGCAATTCTGACGTTATAAGGTTGCTGAGTAATTTCTGTTGGTAAATTTGTCTCTGGATTATTGAAACTAAATAGCTGTAAGTTTCCTAATTGAATTTGGCTACCACCATTATTGTCTGTAACTTCGAGTAAATAGAAACGATAGGCGGTATTATTTTCGCTAATTTGATAGGTATTAACTGCATTGCGATCGGCAAAAGTTTCTTGAGTGCGAACATCTAATTCAGTATAGTTAATCCCATCATGAGAACCTAGTAAACGCCAACTGGTAACATCCTGAGAACGATCGCTACTATTAGCGGTAATTTGATAGCTAGTGACGATGTAGTTAGTCTCAGGAGCAAATTCTAGCTGAATCGAACCACTAGCTTGCGCGATCGCCCATTTAGCTTCTGAGGTGACTAAAGTGGATTCAGTTAGCGTCGAAATTACTTGCGGGTTACGCAAAACATAAGGAACAAAAATTCCTCCCTCTGGGGCTGGCTTATCTAAGGTAATTGCAAATACCGCAGGAGTGTTGGTTCCTTCTTCTACTTGTTGAGAATTTTCCGGTACATTAATATTAACAGTTGGTAGATCGTTATTGCGGTCTACTAATAAAAATTGTTTTTCTTCCTCACTTAAAATACTCAAGTATTCTCGTTCCGCCGGAGAAAAACCTGCTTGCCAAATTGCTTCACTAAGTGAGGATTTAGCAATGAGAATTTGGGCATCTTCTAAGGTAGTGCTAGTTCCTTGATTATTAGCTATTTCGCCACTACCTTCGTCGAGGTTATACCGTGCTGCTAAAGTAGCTAAGTAGGCAGATTTAAAGGGTTTCAGGTTATCCCAAAATTCGACTCGGCTTAAATAACCTGTAATTCCTTGATTGGATAAATCACCAAATTGCTCGACTTGAAGCGGGTCAACAACGCCGCTATTGTCTTCAGTTATTCTGGTAGTAAGAACTGTATTATCAGCAATAGTTTTAGTTTGACTATTGCCTTGATATTTAATCAGAAGATTGTTGCTAGCAGAACTAAAACTGCTAGTTTTACCGAAGGCGAAACGATTTTGATTATCTTGACTGCGCCACTCAACTGAAACATAAGGAATAGCAGTGTTAAGAACTAAGCGATCGCCTGTAAGTTGGAAACTATTATTACCATAAATTAAGCGGGCATTATTCGAGTTAAGCGCAATTTTGTTACCTGTTGATTTGTGAACTAAAGTTATTTCCCAACTGAGAATTTCTTGAGCTAAAATCCCTCCAGAGAGACGACTAGCATCAATTCTCATGGTTCCTACAGCTTGATAGCTGTCAGTTTCATAATTTAACTCATAAACTCTGTTTGAAACTTTACCATCAGAAACTTTTTCGCCATTGAGATAAAGAATCAGATTTTGGTTGTCTTCAATGAGAGCGATTTTGTTCCATCGATCTAGAGATAGTTGCGTTGCTTCTGAACTAACAAAATTCCAACGTTCTGTACCTTTTAAGATGCCATTTTCTAAGCGTAATTCTCCTGAGTCGCTACGCAGAATTACGCCGTCAGTAGATTCTGGTTTCAGCCAAAATTGGATTGCATAGTTGCCTTGTAGTTCTAAGTTATGCGGTAGTTGCAAAGCTACATCTTTTCCGAGACGCAAAGATACGGGTTCGGCTACTTGTAAGACTCTAGAAGTATCGACTAATTTAATAATGTTTGAACCAAGAGCATTATAGAATGGATCTAAAGATGCGACAGTAATATTCGTTGTGTTTCCGGCTTTCTGGTTAGTGAGTGTAACTTTTTGAGGTCGATCCCAAGTATCGCGATCGCTACTGAAGGTTAAAGTTAAATCATTGACTTTAACTTTCACATCATGAGCGGGACGACTGGTGAGAGCAATGTAAAATACTGTCGGTTCCCCTTCTCGATGGTTGAGTTTCAATTCTCCTTTGACTGGGAAACCGTACTCATCAGTAATCTGTAAACCTGCATCAAACAAGCCAGAATCCGCGATCGTTATCTGAAGACGATCGCCACTATCATCTACAGGTAAAAGAACATATTCTTGATTAATATCTCCTTCTTGATACAGATAGCCACTGACTAAAGTATCTCCTTGATTTACCCAGTCTATAGATTTAATGCGAACATCGACGGTTTGCACCTGTTCTTGAATGCTATCTACTAGCGGTAAAATATCGATCTCGGCTGTACTTGAGCCGCTAGGTATAACTACCACATTGGCGATCGCATATTCCAAAAGATTATTGTTGTTGTCTCGCGCTTCGCCATTTTCTGGGTTGATTCGGCGGAATCTCAGTTTGTTGCTGAGGAAACCTTCATCCGCGATCGCTCCTTGTTGATATTCATTAGCTACATTTTCCGAACTTAAACGACCATATTTACCTACTAAACTTGCGTTTTCTCTCCAAAGTTTATAACGAAAACTGAGATTAGATGGATAATATTCATTAGATTCCGGCACAAACCGCAGATAACTATCTGCTCCTAAAAACAACGCATTGCTATCAGATACATTACCAATATTTCTCCAAGTTTTCCCATCAGGAGAATACTGCCAAATACCTTGGTCAAACTCTTGCAATTGAGTAATTGCGATCCCAGAACGATTAGCATCAGTATTACTATTAACTTCCGCAGCAGTTGCACCCAGATAATTAATATCTTTAATTTGGGCAGTTAAAGGTAAAGGATTTTCACTACGGAGGAGAATTTCATAAGCAACTTTAACAGGCTCATCGGTAAAGTATTCAGTTTTCCCACTCTCCCAATTTTCATACAGTTTAATTTGTACTTTTCCTACTTGATTTTTATCCCATACGGTTCGAGGAGAAGTAACAGTTAGCTTCGATATTTCTGACTCAGAAATATCCGAGTCAGGCATGAGGAGGAAGCCATTTTCTTCTGTACCTTTATGTAAAGGTTTAGTGAGCGTATTTCGATAAGCATTAACAACGCTAACATTACCATATTGATCGAGAGCAAGAGCAAAAGCGCCTTTTTCATCATTCCCCGATTCAATTAAGCTAAATTTGTTGCCATCTTGATTAAAGAAAACTAGATTACCAAAGGAATCTAAATCTACTTTACTAATTTTATTAGTAGCTTCTGGCGCATAAAATTGCTCAATTAAACTATCAGAAATATAGTTTAATTTCGAGATTTGAACTAAATTAGTTACTCCTGAATCCGTTAAACTAAGTTTAGTTCCTAAATCAAGATTTTCTTGGAAATAATCGGCATCATAGGAAACTACGCTGTCTTGTCCTGCATATTTGACATTAATATTTACGTCTTTATCAGCGAAAAAATCATCAGTAAAGTGAAAATAAAATTCATAATTTCCATTATTTGATTTCCAACTAATAGCATCGCCTTTTGTTAACTTAACGTTTGTCCCATTATCGAAAATAGCTAAATTATTACCCGTGAAATCAGAATTTTTCGGTGTAAGAGTAAAGTAACTAAAGTCAGATTTATCGACGATCTTAATATCCCAATCAAGAATTTCTGCTTGAGAAATAGCGCCAGAAGTTCGGACGATAGGAATCTCAAACCAACCTTCTGCTAGATGATCGTTCACTTCTTGACTAAAGACAAAGCGTTGGCGATCGCTTTTCGGGAGAACTAATTTACCTGTCTCTGGAGCGATCGTGACATCAGAAATATAACCTGTAGCAGATTTTTGGAGAAGTTCTAATTTACCATCATCATCAAGAGTAAAATAAACTTCCGAACCTTCAGTTTCTTTTAACGTAGCTAAAGTTTGATTTTCAGCATCTTTAACCACTAAATCGCCATTTTCAACAACCAGTTGCGTTGATTGTTGGTACTCTCCTTCATTCCACAGTCTTGTTGTTTCGACAATCTTGTAAGGTTCAAAATTAGGGTCTAGAGTAGCAAAGTCTGAAGGTTGATCGTTTTTGGTATCTGTCACTCCCGCATATTTAATCGCGATCTCTAAATCATTCCAAAAAGAACCTGTGTCGTTTAAATTAAGTTCATAATTACCATTGTTTGCTTTCCAGTTTAATGCTCTGCCGCCAAACCCAGGTTGAAAATTAATATTTTTGCCATTGTCAACAATTTGTAAGAAGCGATCGCTGTTACCAAATGGCCAATCAGTAGTTGTCGAAAGTTTGGCATTGCTAGGGGTTAACTCAAAAAACTGACCAGTAGATTTATTAATTAACTTAACCTTCCAATCTAGAGGTAAATCTATACCAAAAATGCCTGAAACTTGAGCAATAGGAGTTTCTAACCAACCTTCGGCAGTATATTTATCAGTTTCTTTGCGGAAAGTATAACGGTTGCGATCGCCTTTCCCAATTACTAAATCTCCCTCAGCATCTAAATAAACTTGATATTCGCGATTCGGAGAGATAATACCAGAACTACTTAAATTTGTTGTATAAGTGCGAGCCTTACCGATACTATTAACCGCAGGATTGTAACTCCATACTTCTCCTTGAGAATTCGATAGTTGCAATTTTTCTTCTGTCAACTTGAGTTCATATTCTCCAGCTTTGAGGGTTTCTCCCACATCTAAAATATCTAAGCTTTGAGAACTGCGCTGAGAAGTGAAATATACCTGATTATCGTCTCGGCTATTATTGATTTTTGGTAATTGAGTTGTTTGACTACTACCATTGAAAGTAATTTTGCGTTCAGCCGTTGCATTAAACCAGCTAGTTATCCCCAGTAAAAAGCCGTATTTACCATCGTTAGATTTAAACTCAATTTGGGGTTCTTCAAAACTACTGCCAGCGTAGCCTCTTTGTTGTATATAGATTTGATTATTTTCGATAACAAGACCATCAGTAATTAATTTTTTAGTTCTGACTATGTTACCGTTATCATCAAAATCTGTATCTTCATCGAGAAAACCATAAGTTAGAGTGGCATTCTCAGGAGTCAGAATATAACTTTGATTGTTAGAGTTATAGAGAATAACTTGCCAATCTATAATCTCATTAGGATTAATAGCTCCGGAAGTTTTATCATCTGCTAAATGGAAGTTAATTTCTGCTCGATAACTCCCAGCTTTATGAGTAGTTGTCGAATAAAAGACGTTGTTCGGTCCGACGGCTTTAGTAAAAGGAAGAGAAACTTGCTCTAAATCTAAGCTACTAAAGGTTGCTTCTATTGATTCTGGAATACTAAAGTATTTAGCAATATCTGGTCGCCAAATACCAAAATTACCTGTATCTGTCACCATCAAGCTAGGAAGACCTAAGCTAGTATTACCAGAAGCAATTTTACTACTCCAGAGAGTTTCCGTTTCTAATTTTGGAATTGAATTTTCTGGTTGAGGTATTCTTTCTAAACGTTCAACAACTAACTCTCCCGAAGCTTTAAGTGCTGCACGAATTTTCGTGTTTTCATTGCTCGTATCACTAGCAATTATCTTGCCCCATTGCAACTGATTATTTTCTAGATTGCTTAGGTAGAAAATTATAGAACCCCAAAAGCTACTCACGCCAAATTCATATTTACCTGAAGGCGAAGTAATTGTCTCTCCAAGTTCCAAAATTTGGGGAAACAAATGAGTGATTTTGCCTTGGCGATCGCTAACTCCGAAGCTACCTTCATTACTGATAAATAATTGACCTTTTTCTCCTCCACCTGTAAAGATTTTTAAGACGGTATCACCCTCGCGATCGTAGAAAACTAAGTAACCATTTGCTTCTAAGCGAACTTCTGTCGCACCTAAATCTAAACCAGAAGACCAAATTTGTTTTTCTGCATTAGAGAATACTAAAACTCCATCTTGTAAGCTGAGAGAATATTCCCCATTGGGAGAGGTAAAAACATCTCCAGCTTTTAAGCGAGAGTTACTTGGTAATAACTTGATCGATTTATTGGCTGAAAGTTGATCTTTGTCTTCGTAAATTTCTTCGGCTGCATTGTTGAGCAGCTTAAGTTCATAACGTAAACCAGTAATTTCATGGTCGTTAAATTTGATTTTCTCAACATTATTTGCAACTATCCGCGTCTGTTGAGTGCTTTTATGTTTAATTGTAATTCGGTTGTGTTCAAATTTTACTTCATAGTTTTCCCAATTATCATTAATTTCTAGCACATCTGAGCCAGTGCCACCATCGATTGTAGTCAAGCTGGAGGTTGGTTGATAACGTAGAGTATCATTTCCAGCAAGAGCAGAGACAGATTTGCCACCTACATTATCTAAGATATCGCTATTATTTGTACCTAAAAGATTGACTGCTTGTTGAGGTACATAACTACTGCTTAAATCCACCGAATTAGAGACAGGAGAAGTTGGCGCTAAGTTAGTAGTATCGAGATAAATTTGACGATCAGTTTGGCTAAATTCACCTGTATAAGTATTATCTAATGCTCTGATTTTCAGGTTTCCTGGTGTACCTGTGAATGAGAGCAGAGGTAAAAATCTGATTTTAGTTTGACGGGATAAAACTAAACTCCTTTCAGGATTAGCAATAATATCAATCCAATTTAAGCCGTCATTAACAGAATATTGCCACGATCCTTGTAGGGTTTGAGCAAAATTATCACTAACAACTATTCCTTCAAAGCTCCAATTTGAATCAACATCACTAACTTGACTAGCAAAAAGACTTTCTACTGTTTGTCCAGAAGGATTACGCCAGTTTGTCGGTGTTGCGAGAGTTTTACTGTTAGTTAAACGAGGTGAATCGTTGAGTGAATTTACTTTGAGAGTGACAGTTTGTTCGGCTTCAGAAACAACATCTCTTAAGCTTTGTTCCTGAGTGAAATTAGTGGATTTAGTTCCGGACAATTGATTAGTGTCAGAGGAAACATAAGCTCGATATTTAAGGGTAGTAGTAGTGCCATTTTCCCCATTTGGTAAGAAACGAATGTAAGCGTTTTCACTTAAACGAAGGGAAAAATTGTCGGAAACAGTACCAATATTGTACCAAGTAGAAGTGCTTGAGAGACGATATTGCCATTGTCCATTTTGGTTATTTGCGGAGGTAATCGCAATTCCTTGGGGGTCGTTGATATCTGCATCTTCAATTTTATTGGCAATTAAATCACCGACGCGGGTTCCTAAGTTATCAAGATCGTCTTCAGTAATGGTAGTTAATGATTTGTTGTTCGTAATGTCTAGCACTGGACGATCGTTTTGGGGTTTAATTGTCGTTTGTAGAAGTTGAGTTTCCCCAGCGATCGCGGATTCATTTCCGTTTAAGCGAGAATCGATAAAATAGCGATCGCTACTTTGGGTGAAGCCTTCGTCATAGGTTGAGTCTAAAGCTCGCACCTCTAAACCATCCACTGCACCAGAAAAATTACTCACTGGAACAAAGCGAATTTTTGTGAAGATATCTAAAGCCAGGGCATTTTCCACGTCATCAACTGTCCCAACTTTTAACCAAGTATTACCGTCATCTGTCGAATACTGCCATTCACCCTGCTCTGAGTTATTCGGATTGGAGACAATTAAAATTCCGGATAAAGTATCTCCTGGATCGGCATCCACAAATTTATCACTGAAAAGATTGGCGATCGTTTCACCGACAATTTCTGCCGCTAGAGAATCTTCGTTAATAGCTGCTAATTCTCCAACATTATCGAAGCTAGGAGCATCATTAACATTAACTACCTCAACTCCAACAGCACTAGGTTCAAAAGCAAAATAGCTGGTTGGTTTCCATTTGTTAATGTCAATCGTTTTCTCCCCTTGAGCAGAGGTGAATCCACCCGTATAGCTGTTATCCAGAACTGTTACTAGCATTTGTAAAGGTTTGCCAGTAAAGTTATTTGCGGGTAAGAAACGTATTTGTGTAAAAGGATTCAGAGCCAGAGATTCTTTGTGAGAGCGATCGTAATATTCTCCCGCTAAATTGGAGAGTTGATTATAGGTTTGGTCATTAAAGACTTCTAAAGCTTTTAACTCATCAAGAAACTTCTGGGATATTGTTCTTGCTTCCAGTAAATCTGCGACTTGGTTGTATACATAATTGTTGAATTTGTATTCGTCAACTTGCGTTACTTCTACAAATCTTGTTTGCTCATAATATCGACCTGAATACCGATCGTAAACATATTCTGTTTTTCTTAGGTAACTTGTACCGACAGTATTTTCCACAAAGCCGTCAATAAATTCGCGATCGGCAACATTATTTTCAATTAACTTCCTCAGTTTATCCTGCCAATCAAACTCACTGCTACTGCCATAATAATTATCATTTAACTGCCTAATTTCATTCTGTAAATTATCAATTTCGTAACTTAATTCCTGCTTATCCTCAATTTCTGTTGGTTTACGGTCAATATCTCGAAGATTGATATCTAGCCAATTCAGCCCATCTAAACTGTATTGCCATTTTCCCTGACTACTGTCCATTTCTTGACCAACTGCACCGAAGCCAACTACAGCAAATCCTTCTAAGGAAGAACTTTCATCAGGATCGGCGATCGCTATCCCAAAAACTTCACTGAGACTTCTACCATTTTCGGGAGCAATATCATTCTCCTCGATTGGTTCTAAGTCTACATCTAGCTTTAGTTGAGGAGCATCATTAACAGAAGTTATCTCAATCTCAATCGTGTCAGTTTCAGGAGAAAAATTAGTATTTTCATTGTCAATTCGCGCATCAACTTGTTCTCCTGGTTCTCCTAAACCAAATTGATCCCAAGCACGATACGTTAAGCTAGCTTCACCACCATTTTCCTCGTTAGGAACAAAGCGCAAGCGATGATTTCCTCCCAACAAAAGTCCTTGCTCTTCTGATATTAAAGGTAAATCTCTCCAACCAGGAAAAATAGGAATTAATGAACCATCATCATTTATAGTAAATGCAAAAGGTTCAGACTCATCTACAGTATATTGCCAATTTCCATTATTATTATTAACTGCAATGATTACTATACCTAGGTTTTCTGTATCTACCAATTCAGAGATTTTTTCACCTTGATGAGTAGTTTCATCTTCGGTAATAGTTGGTAACTGAGGATTAGTGGGATTGAAAACTGGAGGATTTTTAGATACTTCGAGATTCTTAAATTGAGTTAAATTAACTGAAGCCGAGCCAACTTCTGCATTTACTTGAAAAACTTGCTTGTCTGTTTCAGTTATAATCTCAACATCTTCAACTGGAATCACAACAGTCCAGCGATCGTCGATAACCTCGCTAGTATATTCTTTACCATTAAGGTTAACTGTAACTATTTCCCCATCCAAAGCTATAGCCGTACCTGAAATAATTAAATCTTGAGAAGATTCTCTTAAGTTGAGGCTATCATTCTCACTAATCGGATTAATAGTTAGTTGAGGATTTCTGGTATCAATACTCAAATCATCGAACGTGATACTTGTTCCTGTGTTACCTGATAAATCCCTGTAAGTCCCTGCTACTTGAACAGTTCCAGTAATTTTGCTATCTTCTTCTGGGGTAAATGTCGCCGTGTAAATACTATCATATACTAATTCTAATTCTGCTAACTGAAGAATTGAATTATCGTATGAATCTAGACCATGATTTGCAGTTATATTTAAGCGATAATATTTATATGCTTGTTGATTAGCACTAGCAATATGGAAGCTTTTTGTTTCTAGTCTCGTGTCAAAA
>JAWQFW010000032.1:0-1062 GCA_035968095.1 Oscillatoria sp. PMC 1068.18 | reverse complement strand
TCCTGATGCGGTAATTGTACCTCCAATCCCAGTTAAGTTGGAAATTGTTCCGCCTATTGCCGTGATGTCGTTAAGGTCGAAATCGGTAATTTTTTTTGAGAAAGTAAAGGTTATTGTTGCGGTTTCCCCACTATTTAATTCACTTTGATCTGAAGTTATATTTACACTAGGAGCAATAGATGAATCTTGCAGTGAGTTGTAGCGATGTAAAGCTTGTGTAGATGATAAAGTGTCACTTGACCAAAAATTTAATAGATCTAAATGTCCGGCTGATTGTTCAGTTCCTTGAAGTGTGTCTTCTATAAAAATATTTAATCCGTCACTGGCATTAATAACGGCGAGATTACTGCTGTCATTAAATGAAAAAATTTGTTGACCATTCAAATAAGCTACTACGGTGTTATCGTTGGAACGGGTTAAGATGAGATGGTTATATTCATCAGAATTGACAGTTCCACCTGTAGCACCACTAACGTTATAAAATCTTATTTGTTGGTTATATACATATAATCCTGTATCTTGAGTTCTGCCTGCGAAATCGAGTATTTTGCGATAGCCGTTAGTTTCATCAAAGTTAAATATTAGTTCTAAAGAGTAGTTTGTTGCTCCAGAGCTTGGCAAGTGTAACCCTTCACCTTTGAGGAATCTATAAACATTTTCTTGACCTCGGTTAATTCCTCCAGTAATTGTGTCTGTTTGCTCGCTGCCGTTTAGGGCGGTATTGATTCTATTTAAGGAAAACAAAAAATTACTGTCTACATTTAGGTTGGGGTTAATAATTTCCATAACTTTTCCTCTGAAGAAAACTTATTTTTAGTTTTTTGATGACTTCTCTTGGTAAGAGATAATTTGAATACTCTGGAGGTTATTTCGCTGTGCTAACCATTAGATAATCTGCTGCACCGAGTTTGGGTGGCATGGATGATGATCGCCTGAGTGTTTAAGGTGACATTATTGACAAATGGGGAATCACGTTGAACTTGGGAGTCGAGGAAAACTAAAAAAGTCATGAGAACTGCCTCGAAACAGGGGATAATTAAGCCTCTATGTATAGAGTAACAA
>JAWQFW010000031.1:0-30979 GCA_035968095.1 Oscillatoria sp. PMC 1068.18 | reverse complement strand
GGTGCAAAAATTATTTCACGTTTATTTATGCTCCCCTACTTACTACTTCCTAATTAATTATTAATTTAGCTAACAAAAAAAACTTACAAAAAATTAACTTGACAAAACATTTTTTTGCGCCTCAACTAACTCTTGAATTCCCTTTTCCGCAACATCTAAAAGTTGATTTAACTGAGTGCGACTGTAGCTTCCCGTCTCAGCCGTACCTTGCACTTCAATTAAATCCAAATTTCCAGTCATCACCACATTGAAATCAACTTCAGCAGCAACATCTTCCGGATAATTTAAATCTAAATATATCTCTGATTCAATAATTCCTACGGAAACAGCAGCCACAGGATAGCGTAAAGGAGAACTATCTAAATCTCCCTTTTTTATGAGTTTATTAATTGCTAAACCAAGGGCAACATAACCGCCAGTAATTGAAGTTGTGCGCGTTCCTGCATCAGCTTGCAAAACATCAGCATCAATTGTAATTGTACGCTCTCCAATTGCTTTAAGATCGATCGCTGCTCGTAAACTACGTCCAATTAATCTTTGAATTTCTTGGGTACGTCCAGAAAGTTTCAGCAATTCACGTTTTTGACGTTGAGGAGTGGCACCGGGAAGCATTCGATATTCCGCAGTTAACCAACCGCTTCCACTACCTACTAAAAAGTGTGGTACTCCGGGTTCAATTGTTACAGTACAAAGCACTTTGGTGTCGCCACATTCTGTTAAAACTGAAGAAGTGGCAAAACGAGTATAATCTCGTTGAAAGCGAATAGGACGCAGTTGATTTGTTTGACGACCATCGGGACGTTGCCAGGTCATTTTTTTTGCCTCGTTATCTCTTTTTGAGGATAACATGAATGGTGGCGATTTAAGTGTTTTTTTGTTCGCGCTAAGGCGCAAAGACGCAAAGGAGTTTTTTTAAGGGTTATTGGCAATATTTGATGGTTGTTAGTGGTGTTTGTTGGCGGGTTACTTGATGAATTGTGGGACATTCGGGTAGTTCTTCGGGGGCGTTCCAACGTGACCAGGCTAGGTAGTAAAATGGTTTTGGTAAGGTGGTTGGTTGTGTTTTTTGGTAGTTGATTAAGTTGAGGTTGGGTGCAGCATAAATTTGTGCGGAATAAAGAAATCCGTTGACTAAAACTGTGGTATTTTTGGGAGGATTTTGTTGGTTAATCCATTCAATTCCTTCGCGTAAACTTAAGCCCCAATATTCGGTGTCGTAGCGTCCGTGGGCTGCGGGTAAGCCGCCGGAAATACGATTAAAATAGATGTATTGATAGGGGTGAAGTGCGATCGCGTCTCTGGCGATCGCGCTATAGACGATTACAATAAAGGTTACGGCGATTATTTTCAGGTTTTTCTGGGGTAAGAGTCGATATATCCAAATTGCGGCTGTGGCTGTAAAAACGGCAATTCCTGGTAAGGTAAATAAAAAGTGTCGCATTCCATCGTAAATGGGCGAGTTTTTGATAATGGCAATTAAGGGTAAGCAAACTACTTGACAAAATACTAAAATTGCTGTAGCTTTTTGCAAATTAGTTAGTTGTTTATATTTGGCGATAATTAAACCGATACCCAAAAAAAAGCCGATTTGAAATATTAGGGGAACTGTCATCCACATCCAAGTAATTAAATAATTTCGAGGGACATTTTGGATAAAAATCTCTTTCCCAGCAAATAAAACTTTGATTTTCAATAAATGTCCGGAGAGATAATTGATTGTTTCGAGAAAACCACTGACGGGATTATGCCAAAATGCGGGATACCAAATTGTGTTACTAGCAAACCAACTCAGACAAATAATTAAATATAATCCAGCAAAGTTGAGGTACTGTTTTCGAGTTACTTTTTGGCTAAAAGCTAGGAATAAATAAGTAATTAAAATAAAACCCAGAACCAAAAAGCCACCAATTCTAATTCCGCTTAAAATTCCGACAAGAATTCCGAATAAAACCGTATATAAAGTTGTTCGATTCAATCCGGGCTTAATTTTTTTATCAGTTTGGAGATAATAGTTAACTAGATAAGCACCAGCCAAAGTTGTCAGGGTAAAAATGGCTGCAAATGGGGGATCTTTCGGGTTGAAAAAACTGTGTCCCCAAAACTGCGGTAAAAAGGCTAAACTAATCGCACCAAACCAAGCATAATTCCAGCCAGTAAGAATTCCGACTAAACAAGCAACAGCCGCATAAGTAATTAAAGAAAAGCAAAAAGTAACATAATGTTTGACTTCAACTCTTGCTGCTAAAGCTGCTATTTTTGCTTGCTCGTCTTCGGCTTGAGTTTGATAGTTTAGAGGGTGATAATCTCCTGCATTGGTGAGATATTGTTTGATTTGAAAAACGGTTTCCGCAGTTAAGTTAAAAAATGTGCCAAAAAATCTTAAATCTCCAGGGATACGTTTGTCTTCGGTAACTAATTCAAAGTTTCTGCGAAGCATCGCAATTTCTGTAGGTTCGTCTACCGATAATCCATAATCATCAACAGTGGGTAAACCAATTAAAACGATCGCCAAAATCGCCGCAATTATTTTGAGTTCAGCTTTCGTTAATGCTTGCTGATAAATTCTTTGAAAAAAGATAATTATATTTGGCACTTGGTTAGGTATTACATCTGATTTAAACATCTTGTACAACTGAGAATTTGTCGGTAATTAGCTGATTTAAAATTACCTTTGTCACTAGGAAATAGCGACCAGGTTTACACCGATAAATTTAAGCAGTCGGAATTGGCGTTTGTGTGCAATTACCTAAAAAAATAGCTCAGTTTAGTGGCAAAATTAACTGATAAAATTGAGTTTAGATAAGATTTCTTGCTCAACTTGTGCGGGACTTTGCTCGGCGGGAATTGTCAGAAGTCTCTGACTATGGTCGTAATATTCTAAAATGGGGATAGTACGATCGCGGAACATTTGGAGACGACGCTGAAGAATTTCCGGGCGATCGTCAGGTAGCGATCGCGCTAAAGACCTCTCCATCATCACAGTTTCACTCACTTGTAAGTAAATCGCCCAATCTAACCTTTGTGCAAGGTCTGATAATAAAAAATCTAACTCCTCAGCCTGAAACGCAGTGCGAGGATAACCATCTAAGACCCAACCTTTGCTAACATCAGATTCAAGCAAACGCTGACGCATGAACTGAATCATCATCTCATCTGGTACTAATTCTCCCTTCTCGACGTAAGCTTTCGCCTTTTGACCTAAAGTAGTCTCAGCCGCAATTGCACCTCGTAAAATCTCTCCAGTGGCGATCGCGGGAATCCCCAACTGAGTCGATAATCTTCGCGCTTGGGTTCCCTTACCTGCACCCGATCCTCCCAAAATCACTAATCTCACAATTTTTTTTGCTCCTGTTAGCACACAAACTTAAAATAGCTTACTTCCAGAGCAGCATTGACGAAAATACATATATAGTGTTCGATAGAAAAGAAAATAGCGAATTAACGCTAGATATTGTTTACTAACTTGCTAGTCGCACCAGTAATGATTGCCCAGCTAGAAACCGCAACTCGAAATTTAAGCACCGATTCAGTTTACAAAATCGAAGGACTGATTCAAATTTTCACCTGCGATCGTCGCAGCTTTTTCACTGGGGTCATGTCCCAAGCCTTAAGAATAGCAAGTCAAGGAACACCAGTGCTAGTAGTACAATTTCTTAAGGGTGGAATCTCACAGGGATGCGATCGCCCCATGCGACTAGGAAAAAATTTAGATTGGTTACGCTGCGACATCCCTCGCTGCATCAACACACCCCAAATCGAAACACCCGAAACCCTAGCTGTACAGGAACTTTGGCATCATACCCGACAATTAGTCTCCGCAGGTAAATATTCCCTCGTTGTCTTGGATGAATTAAGTCTCGCAGTTAACTTTGGTTTCATCGACGAAAATCAGGTACTAGAATTCCTCAAACACCGTCCCCCCCAAGTTGATGTCATCCTCACTGGACCCGAGATGCCAACCGCACTTTTAGCCGTTGCTGACCAGATTACCGAAATTCGTCGCTCACATCAACCGTGATTGGGAACTGGTGATTGGGGACTGGGGATTGGGGGCTGGGAAGTAAACTATCAGTTAAGCGATCGCCAAATTCACGCTATGCTATTTACTCGGTGAATGAGTTAATAGCGTGATTAAAAACGACTTCTGGATACAAGAAATGGCGGCTCAAGGAATGATTTCTCCCTTTGAGACAAAATTAGTTCGTCGCTTGGAAAATAATTTACCAGTTATTTCTTATGGACTGAGTAGTTTCGGTTACGATATCCGACTTTCTCCGAAAGAATTCCGCGTTTTTCGCCATATTCCGGGGACAGTTGTTGACCCGAAAAATTTTAACCCAGACAATCTTGAACCAGTCCGTTTACACGAAGATGTTAATGGTCAATATTTCATTCTTCCTGCCCATTCTTACGGACTCGGTGTAGCATTAGAAAAACTTCAAGTACCTGATGATATCACCGTTCTTTGCATCGGTAAAAGTTCTTACGCCCGCGTCGGACTAATTGCTAATTTAACTCCGGCTGAGGCAGGTTGGCGAGGACATTTAACCTTAGAATTTTCTAATTCTTCTAGTGCTGATTGTCGCATTTATGCCAATGAAGGTGTTGTTCAACTCTTATTTTTAGAGGGCGATCCTTGTGCAGTAAGTTACGAAAAACGACGCGGCAAATATCAAGATCAACCAGAAACAGTTGTCTTTTCGAGAGTTTAAAGATCATGAAAAATTGCCACAAAAATAAGATAAATATAAAATTTAAAAGATAGTTAAATGGATAAATTTCGAGTTAAAGTTATTGCCTCTACACCTAATCCACAACAAGTAGTTTGGGCAGCAATGCACCAAGATTATTCTGAAGAGTTGGTAGTGGATAATCGAGATAAATTCCCTGAAGAAACTAGGGCAGGTGAATTAATTGTTAAACATTTGTTGGCTGGCGACCGTGGACATTTTGGACCTTTAGAACATCCCCAAATTACTTTTAATATTGGCTATTTTCCGCACTCGATGATGCAACAAATACGCACTCATCGTGTCGGTGTAAGTTTTGATGTTCAGTGTCTAGCTGCGGATACAGAAATTACTTTTGTTAACTGCAATGGCGAAACTAACAAAACACTGAAAAAGACAATTGGAGAACTCTACGATCTTTGGGCTAATGGAGAAAAATCGATTCGCAAAAGAAACATTCGAGGTAGAAATAACGAACTACCTGGAGAGTATCGTCGTGACTGCAAAAGACGAATTCAGAAAATGCGCTTGCGAGTTCTTAATGAAGAAACTAAATTATTTGAAATTGGACATATTCAAGATGTAATTTGTAGTGGAAAACAACCTCTATATCGCCTTACTCTTGAAGATGGTAAAACGTTAGATTGTACGCAAAATCATCGACTCCTAACTTCTGAAGGTTGGCGGACAATGGGTGAAGCTGTTGGTTTAATAACAGCCGATAGTAAAGTAGTTAAAATCACTAACGATTGTTTGCTAATGTGTAATGGGATTACAGTTATAGATTCTCATGAAAGCTACTTAACTAATAAATTAGCTAACAAGCAACAAGTTAATTTGACTCAATCTTACCAACTGGAACTAGAGCCTAAAAATAGTAAATTCTTAGCAAGAGATTCTGTAAAAAAATTAAAAGCTCATCCTGTCAAAGTTGTCAAGGTTGAATATTTAGGCGAACAAATAACTTACGATCTAGAAGTTGCTGGAGAATGGCATAATTTTGTAGCCAACGGCGTAGTTGTTCATAATTCTTTTCGCTATACGGGACAAAGAATTATTGATGTGGCTGAGGGAATAAAAGATGTTGAAGAGGTGTTTTATTTGCGTCCAGTAGGAAAGTATACTAATCGCCAAGGTAAGCGTTATTTTTATTCGGAAGCACAGCGCCAAGAAGATGTAAAATGGTGTTTAGATGCTTGTAAACGCTATCAACAACGAATTACTGAGGGTTTAGCAGAGGAACACGCTAGGGGGCTGATTCCTTTTGATGCGAGACAGCATTTTGTTCTGAGTTGTAATTTGCGATCGCTACTTCATCTCCTCGATTTACGTTGGAAAAAAGATGCTCAGTTGGAAGCACAAAAGTTTTGCGAATTGCTGTTTGTGCATCTTGAACAATGGACTCCCGCCGTGGCACAATGGTATCTGGATTCTCGCGCGAAAAAAGCTAAGTTATCTCCTTGACTTTTAAATTTTTTTATGGTATGTAAGTTTATTTTGACCAATTGCGGCGGAAATCGAAAAAAGTATCGCAGAAGTTGAGTAAAGTCTGATTTTGACTAAGGCGTTGTTTTTCCCATTCTCTCGCAGTTTTGGCGATAATTTCGGCTAAAGTTGGGGAAGGAAAATAAATTTTCGCAAGATCGCTGAGTTTAATTTTCTGCTGCATTGCTACCGCGATCGCGCTAATTATTTCTCCTGCTTCGACACCAACAATGTGCGCCCCTAAAATCTCCCCCTTGCGACGGATGACAAACTTACAAAATCCGGTAGTTTGACCCAAAATTTGCGCTCTGGGATTACTCTGAAAATATTCCCGCACCACAAAGATTTCTTTACCGTAACGCTGTCTTGCTTGAGCTTCTGTCAGCCCAACTCTAGCTAAATTTGGTTCAGTGAAAATTGCCCAAGGAAGATAACGATAATCAACTTTAAATAACGGCAAAAACAGTACATTTTTTAAAGCAATTTTCGCTTCATATTCAGCAAGATGAGGAAATTGATACCCACCAATGACATCTCCGCAAGCATAAATTTGCGGATTAGTTGTCTGCAACTTTTCATTAACTTTAACACCCTGATTGCTAAATTCAACACCCACACTAGCTAAATTTAAACCTGCAATATTCGGTTGTTTTTCACCAACAAAAATAACTTCTTGAGTTTCCAGCGCCCGATTTCCCGCTTGTACCCATTTAGTCTCGCCAATTTTTTTAACTTGTGTAATTAAACTTTGAGTAATAATTCGTACTTTCTGCGCTTCTAACTCTGCTTGAATAAGCATTGCGGCTTCAAGATCTTCTGCGGGTAAAATCCGCTCATCTGGAATTACTAAAGTAATTTTTTTACCGAGTTGAGCAAGATTTTGAGCTAAGACAATTCCTCGAATATTTCCACCAACAATTATTAAACTTTCCGGTAGGAATTGTGACGAATTTTCTTGCCAAATATCCTCAATTTTTAAATAACTTATTTCTTTAAGTCCAGCAACTTCAGGAATTGTTGAATGGGAAGCTGTTGCCAATAAATAAGCACGTGCAAGTAAGCGCCTTTTTTCCACAACAAAAGCTGGTTTTGGCAACCGGACAAATTCCCCCAAACCTTGAATTACATCTACCCCAGCCGCAGCTAATACTGGACTGGCAGATTCTTCAGCTAAAGTAAACAAAACTTCTGTCGCCCATTCTCCGGCAGCTAAAAGTTGATTTGGGGTAGAAAAAGTTTCTTTTTGTGCTAATTTTTCTCGTTGTAAAAACTGATTTAAACGAGTTTTATGGCTAAGAGTACGACTGTGAATTATTTCTCCCCAAGCATAATTATGTGTAGAAATTCCTTGTTCGATCAAGGCAACACGAGCATTAAATCTAGCCGCAGTCAAAGCAGCATAAATTCCCTCTTTGCTAGCGCCAATAACAATTAAATCGTACTCAACTGCCATAATTCAAAATAGCTGTTAAACCTGCTAAAAGACGCTGATTTTCGATTTCTGAACGAATTGCTACCCGAAAATAGCGAGATCCGAGTTCGGGGAAACTCAGACAGTCGCGGATTAAAATTTGAAAGTTTTGGAGTAATTTTAATTGCAATTGAGAACTCGGTTGTGGGGTTTCCACTAACAAAAAATTAGCGGCACTGGGAAAAGGTTGTAAACCTGGAATCGCTGCTAAACCTTGAAATAATTTTGCTCGTGCGGGAATTAACCAATCCCAGGTTCGCTGTTGAAATTCTGTATCCTTGACTACTGCTGCTCCTACCGCCGCCGCGAGAACATTCACCGTCCAAGGATCGCGCCACTGCTGCCAACGTTGAAGAATGTCTGGGTGGGCGATCGCATAACCCAATCTTAGTCCCGGAAGACTATAAAACTTGGTTAGCGATCGCACAATTACTAAATTTTTGTACCTCCTTACCCAAGGAATCAAACTTTCCTGGCGATCGGGCGCTAGAAAGTCCATGAAGGCTTCATCAACGACTACCAGGTCAAATTCTGCCAAGTAAGGCAAAATCGCCTCTACAGTCCAAATTTGCCCGGTAGGATTGTGCGGATTATTCAGCAATAGTC
Source organism: Oscillatoria sp. PMC 1068.18 (assembly GCA_035968095.1). Taxonomy (GTDB): domain Bacteria; phylum Cyanobacteriota; class Cyanobacteriia; order Cyanobacteriales; family SIO1D9; genus IIICB1. The sequence goes on along the minus strand of JAWQFW010000031.1, from coordinate 22,687 downwards.
CCGCCGCTTTGAGATTCAACTTTTCCGCCAAATCTTGACTTTTCCAGGGGAGTCGCCCATTTTTCCGCCAATCCAGCAAACATTTTTCGACCTTAGCACCAAAAGCCAACAGCGATCGCTCATAATCCCCGAAAGCAGGAACCAACAAAAAAGTACGTTCCCGTTGAGACAACTCTCGACAAGCCCAAGTTAACAACTCTGCCGCCCCGTTACCAGGCAAAATCCACTCTGGGGCTAACTGATGAAACTCAGACAGTACCGAACGTAATTCAGAGTAATTGGGGTCTGGATAAGCCGAAATTGTCCTCAGATTGTGCTTAATTGCCCTCAGCGCACTTTCTGGCGGTCCCAACGGGTTAATACTTGCTGAAAAATCGGTAATCGAGTCGGGGCAACAGCCTGCGACTGCGGCTGCCCAGACTAAATTTCCTCCATGAACAGGTCTGTTCAATCTTCCTACTCAGATTTCTTTGGCGGTGCGACTTTTTCCTTAAACAGTTTACCCGCCGAGAAAGCAGGAACTACGGTTTCTGGGATTTCCATTTTGTCACCAGTCTTGGGATTACGACCCTCGCGAGCTTTACGTTTACGTGGCTCAAAAGAACCAAAACCAACCAGCGTTACCTTATCGTCGTTAGAAACTGCGTCCATGATCGTTTCCAAAGCCGCAGTCAGCACCGCATCCGCTTGTTTTTTAGTAACATTCGCCTTTTCTGCAATTTCGTTAACTAAATCGCCCTTATTCATCCAATATCTCCTTTTTGGTTTTATTTTGTCGAACTATCTAGTTCAAACTTCCTCTTTCTTCATTTAATTAAAGCTAGAGGTGAGCCATTAAACCAGTATTTAACATGATTAATCGCTGAAATACCCATCGGCTCAATATTTCACTGCATTATTCTATGCGAAGCTTGCCCGATATGGATAGCTGAAACCTTCAATTTATGTAGATTTTGCGATTTTTTTTTCGCGATCGCCTCCTCAAACCCCAAAAAAACCTCTTGCATACCATTTGAGTGTTCTTTTGTCAAGATATTCCTCAGAAAAATTTGCAAAAAAAAGCTGGGGATTAGGGATTAGGAAATTAGGAATGGGGGGAATTGGGAGTGTTGGGGGAATTGGAGGAATGGGGAGCGTTATCAGTGTTGTCAGTGTTAGGAATAAAGAGCGATTTTCACAACCAACATTTACTCCTCCTTGTCTCCCAACTCCTCCTTGTCCTCCAATTCTCCCTTGTCTTCCCTCACCAATCCCCAGTCCCTATCTCCCTCTAGGAACATCAAATCTGCGCCGCTCCAGAAACTGCTGCGCCTCCTGTCCAGGAGTATAATTATAGCCAAACGCCGAACGCTCGCTATCATCAATAATTTGCGGCGTAAGCAACACAATCACCTCTTGTCGTTGATTAGCTCGGTTTGTACTTCTAAACAAAGCCCCAATAATCGGCAAATCTCCCAAAATCGGCACCTTCGAGACAACCGTACGGTCAGACTCCTGAATAATCCCCGACAGAATCAAAGTTTGAGCATCCCGCAAGCGAATAAAACCAGAATTTAACTCCCGTCGTTGCAACAAAGCAATCTGGTTAATATCATCACCAACAGCCAAATTTTGCAAATTACCGATCGCCGTTACCGTCGGTTCCACCGATAAAGTCAAGAAACCATTATCATCAATTCTTTGCACATTCACCGTCAGCGATAAACCCGCCTCTTTAATTTCGGCAGTGACAGTCCTCGTGACAATACCATCAGTAGATTCCGTCTCACTTTCAATATTGCCCACCACTTCTTGAGTCAGCTTAACAGTCGCCTGCTGTCCTTCCTGCACCACCAAAGTCGGGTCAGTCAAAATCTTCGCATTCCCACTCGTAATTTGCGCCTGTAAAAGACTCAAAAAGCGAGTCGGATACTGAATCAAAGCAGGTAAAGAAGTCGTAATCGAACCCAACTGTCCTGGTGTAAACGTGGTACTTCTCGTTTCAGCAGTACCCGCAGTACCCGGAACAAAAGTAATCTCACCAGTCACCGGATTAGTAATAATTTGTGGCTGAGTTCCAGGAGTTGCCGGAGTAACATCAACTTGAGTCACATTCGGAGTGCTTAAAGTTACATCAGTAATCCCGACAGCGAAAGGATCGTCACCAATATCAGCCCTCGGTGTAAAAAACCTTCCCACTCCTTGTCCCGTCTCTTGGACAAGTTGACCATCAATAATTCGCCGTTCCCCAACACCCGTACCCGGAATCGCAATGCTACTATTCGGATCGAGAAAAACCGTCGAACCAGCAAAAGGATTCGTAATCACAGGTGGAGAAACCGCACTATTAGTTACCGTCAACTGATCCGGAGGATTAAAACCACCATAATTAAAAATTGCCGCCCCATTATCTTGAACAAAGAACCCATCCCCGACTCCAAACGAAAAACTCGCATTAAAAGCCTCAGTTCCCGCCAAATTAACATCAACAATTTTCACATTAATCGCCACCTGACGGCGACGAGCATCAAGCTGCGTCAAAAAAGAAGTCGCAATTTGGATTTTGCGCGGTTCACCCACCATCGTCAAAGAATTAAGTCGGTCATCTGTCGCCACCGAAAGTCCTTGCAGTAACAATGGACCGCCTCCTTCAGTTTGATTAACCGTCAAAGGTCGTAATTCCGCAGGTTCTTCGGTACGTTCCACGACCGCTCCTGTAGTTGGGCTTCGTCTTTCCGTAATTGGTGTCACCAACCTTTGTACCGCCGCACCTTGACCAGCCAAAAACGCCGCCGCATTCGCCGCATTAACTTGATTGAGCCGAACAGTACGAGTTACCAAACTACGAGTCGATAAAGGCAATGCCGACCCCGCAAAAATCGTATTATCGCGACGACTAGCTTGCACCCCAGAAACTTGCAGCACGTAGTTAAAAACATCTTGTACCGGAACATTTTCCAAATCCAGAGAAATAGTTGATGTCACACCTTCTCCTTCCGCACCCGTAAAAATTAAATTTAGTCCCGCCGAACGTGCCAATAGCCCCAAAACTTCCCGCACCGGAGCTTCTCGCAAGACCAAACGCGGAACCCTAGCCGCCGTACCCAAGTCCAGAATTTCTGGAGAAGAATCAATATTCGCTACCGCAATATCTCCCACCGGAGGCGCAACCGCCCTCGGCAAAAACGGCGGTGCAGGAGACACAGGTTGCACCACACCCGTAGCCGGAGCCGGAGTACCATCAATACTAATTTCCGGATTAGGAAACAAAACTTCTGGTTTAGCAGGTTCAACCGCCGTCGGAGTTTGAGCAACTGGAGATGCTTGAGGCTGTGAACTTTCCCCACTCAAACTTGGTGATGCTGCTTGATTATCTTCCGGCAATCCTAAACTGAGGGTAATCGCCTGAGCTTCTTGCTGAAGGATTTGTTGTTGAGGAGGACTACTTTCGCCTCGAACCACTACTTGTACACTATTTCCATCTCCCTGAGTCACCTCAACCGCAGTAATACCTGGAATTGGGTTTTTTTGGACAAAACTCTCACCCGACGGCAATTGAAGCTGAGTATTGAGAATATTTGCGACTAACTCATTGCCCCGATTTTCCGTCAAGACTTGTGGTAACTCCTCACTCCCAACCGTTGAGAGCCGCAGTTCCATGCTGCTACCGTTGGGCTTAATTTCCACTCCTGTTACCTGAGTGTTAGCGGCAAACACTGGCTGTGTTGCCATGAGAACCACTGTTGCTCCGACCCAGATTCCTAGCTGACTTTGGTAATCTTTCACCATTCACTCCTCAACCTAAGCTGCTCAAAAAAGCATTTATATTATTTTCTGTACACCACTTTTATTAATTACCATCAGCAGTGGTAATTTGGCATTGTTTCGTGGTTATTTTTTACTCTTCTTCTTCCTGCTCGTCAGCCTGTTGTGCGGCTGTTTGTGCGGCTAATTCTTCCTCACTCAAAGGTAGCAGTGCATCCAACCTAAAGCTCGTTTCCAGCTTTGGTGGAGCTTCGGGAACCAGTGTTCCGTTGCGATAAACGAGAACTTGGTTTTCCGCTATATTCGAGCTAAGCTCTTTAACGACTAACAGCGATTGTAGCTGCTCGATGTTACGCAGAATCGATTGGGTGGAATCAAAACCACCTTCGACTGTAACTTGAACGCTTTGGCGTTTCAGCTTACCATTAACTCCACTGCCATAGGAACCGTCTTCAATTGGAGTTGGTTTCTCTTCGATAGGTTCGTAATTGACCAGTTGTCCTTGTCTGGATTCGATAAAACGATTCAGGTCTAACAATAAAGTATCTAAGGTTCTTTCGTTCGCGAACAAGTTGAGGACTTGTTGTCTTTGTGCTTGAGCTTGTTCGAGTTCGACTTCTAGGGCTTGAGCTTGCTCCAACTGGGTTTTTCTTTGGCGAATTTCGAGTTGTCTTTCGTCTCTGGTAGTTTGTGCGGTTTGATATTCTTCCCAAGCAGGTTTAACGAAGTTGACACCTAGGTAGGCGGCGGCGGCTACTCCTAAAACCGCGCAAATTACCCCACTTACTTTGGGGGTAAAGGTAATCCCAAAGGCGGTAGGATATTCAGGATTTTCGTTTGCTTCAGCGCCTTCAGGGATAAATTCGTTTTGTGCGTAAGTCATTATTCACCTACTCCTTGTTGCTGTAATGTTCTCAGTCGAGTTACTAATCCTGTAGCACCTTTGCTGTCGAGTTGTCGGATTAACTCGGAAGCTGGTTTGTTAGTCAGTTCTGTAGAAATTGTGTATTCGACGACTTGGGGAAGTTCTACGGTCACGTTTTCTGCTTGTTGGTCATCAGGGATTACTAACTGGGCTGGGTTGTTAGTTAGTTGAGCGCTAACCAGCCTAGTTTCCTCGTTAGCGAGTAAGTCTGACTGTTGCAGTGTGAGCAAAAAGTCATTGACTTGGTTGAAAGAAGTAGCTGCACCTTGAATAGTTAGTTGAATTATTGGTACTGAAGTAGTTACGGTTTCGCCTTCCTCGTCAGAACTAGAAGCCGAACTAGAACCTTCCACTTCGCTTTGCTCGATGGAGCTTATTTGTACTCCGGGAGGAATGCGATCGCGGATATCCTGTAAAATTGCTGACCAAGGTTTAATTTGATAAAACACACTCGCCAGTGAGTTGACTTCTGCATTTACTTGCTCGATTTGCGCTTTTAAAGCGTCTACCGCCTGTACTTGAGCGTTCAGTTGCTCAATTTCTTTGTCTAGTTCAGCAATATCTTCGTTAATCTCTTCAGTTTGCGCTGTCAAGATATACCAAACCCCACCAACAAATGCTGGTAAGAGTAATAATGCAGCTATTCCAGCGAGTAAGGGACCTTTTTCCCCCATGTCAAACTTTTGGCGTTTTCCCGCTTTGGGCTTTTCTGGATTTAAGTCGGGACGGTCTTTGAGAAAATTTACATCTAAACTATACATGGTTTTATACCTCTTTTTTATACTTCTCGCATTCCCAAACCTAAGACAATTCCTAATCCCGGTCGTTGGACTTCCGGAATTTCTGTTTCCATTTCTAAGGATAACGCTGCGATCGGATCTAATTTCGTTGTCGGTAAGCTGAGTCGTTGGGTGAAAAAGTCGTCGAGTTGTCCAATTCCTCCTCCCGGACCTGCGAGTAATAGCTGCGCTACTTCTAAATTTTCGCTTTGATTTAAATAAAAGTCGATTGAACGACGCAATTCGTCGGCTAATTCTCCTAAAACTCTTAACAATGCTGCCATACCGGGATTAATTCCCGTTGCACCTGTGCGGATACCGTCGGCTGGGGTTTCGGGTATGGTCATTTCTTGTAATAATTCGGTGTTTCGCGATACTGGTAAATTCATGGCTCTGGAGAGCGCGCTTTGCAGTTGATAGGTTCCAATGGGGACGGTACGGGAAAATTGTGGTACCCCATCAACGATAATCGCGATTTCAGTGCTGTCAAATTCGATATCTACCAGTACCGCAGCTTCGTTGGAACCAAATTGTCGCAGTTGTTCTCTGATTGTCCGAATTAAGGCGAAGCTGTTGATTTCGAGGACATCAACGTGCAATCCTGCCTGGGTAAAGGTATCTAAGTAACTATCGGTAACTTCTCTGCGGGTAGCAACTAGCAAGACTTGGACTTTTTCAATCCCGTCTTCGTCTTGGAAAAAGCCTAATTTTTGGTAATCTAAATCGACTTCTTCACGAGGGTAGGGTAAGTATAAACCTGCTTCGTGGTTGAGAACCATTTCCCGCAATTCGTTATCATCTAATTCGGCGGGAATCGGAATAATCCGAATTATTGCTTCCCGCATGGGTACGGCTGTAGCTACTCTGGTCGCTTTAATTTTCGTTTCTGCTAGGGTTTCTTGAATTAGTTCTGCTAGTCCGGGTGAGTCAACGATTTGTCCTTCTTCAAAGATTCCTTCGGGAACTTCTACTGAGCGATAGTTGACAAGTTTGTATACTTGTCCTTGTTGACGCAGTTGCACGATATTCAATCTTTCGGGAGCAACTTCGATGCCGATACCGTCACTTTTTTTTGAGAGAATGCCTTTTAAACGACTAATCATATTTTTATCAACCTAGGGAAAGCTAGCGCTTTTGAGCAAAAGATCAAAGGAAGGGGAATGTACGCGCTTGTGATGGTAATCAATTTAGCTCAATTTCAACACCCTTGGCATATTTTTTCGCGGTGAGTGGTTTGCTAGTTACCAGTGAACAGTTATCGGTTTATCCGTCGAATTCTTCTTTGTTTCTCAATCACCAATCTCTAATCCCCTAAAATATATTGGTGTTTCGCTAAGAATTTTCCTCTTTTTCTTTGATAACACAATTACAAATCTCGTTTTGGTTCTATCTTTTTCGTTTTGAGCAAATGAGTATAATTACCAAGATTAAACGTTTCGCTTTGTGGTCGCTATTTGGGTTATTGTTGACCTGGGTAGTCAGTTGTGGTGGTGCTTCGACTTCTAATAGTCCTGAGTTAGAATTCTGGACGATGCAACTACAGCCAGAGTTTACTGAGTATTTTAATGACTTGATCGCTAAATTTGAAGCGGAAAATCAAGGGGTGAAAGTGCGCTGGGTGGATGTTCCTTGGTCGGCGATGGAAAGTAAAATATTAACGGCGGTAAGTGCGAAAACTGCACCGGATGTGGTTAATCTCAATCCTAATTTTGCTTCTCAGTTAGCGACGCGCAATGCTTGGTTGGATTTAAATAAGCAAGTATCAGCAGAGGTTAAGCAAGAGTATTTAGCAAATATTTGGGATGCTAGCGCGATCGCGGATACCAGTTTTGGTTTTCCTTGGTATCTTACCACGCGCGTTACTATCTACAATCAAAATTTATTACAACAAGCTGATGTTAACCAAGCACCAACAACTTACGCTGAATTGGCAGCAGTTGCGGAAAAAGTTAAGGAAAAGACAGGTAAATATGCCTTTTTCGCTACTTTTGTACCTAATGATTCTGGTGAAGTCTTAGAGTCTTTGGTACAAATGAACGTTGATTTAGTTGCTGAAAATGGCAAAGCAGCATTTAATACTCCAGAAGGTGTTGCGGCTTTTCAATATTGGGTTGATTTGTATCAAAAGAAGCTTTTACCTCCAGAAGTTCTTACTCAAGGACATCGCTATGGAATTGAACTTTATCAAGCAGGAGAAACGGCTTTCCTTGCTTCGGGTGCAGAGTTCCTCAAAACAATTGCGAATAATGCTCCCCAAATTGCCGAAGTTTCCGTAGCTGCACCCCAAATTACAGGTGAAACTGGTAAGAAGAATGTTGCTGTTATGAATTTAGTAATTCCTCGCGATACCGAGCAACCGGAAGCTGCCTTAAAGTTTGCTGAATTTGTGACTAATACGGAAAATCAATTAGCTTTTGCTGAAGCGGCTAATGTCCTTCCTTCTACTAATAAAGCTTTGGAAATGTATATTGAAAAAATCGAAGAACAAGAGAATGCAACTACTGTGGAAGAAGCACGTAAAGTTAGCGCAATGCAAATTAAAGATGCAGAAGTTTTAGTTCCCGCAATGGAAAACCTTAACCAACTGCAAAAGGCAATTTATGAGAATTTACAAGCAGCAATGCTAGGTGAAAAAACGGTTGAGCAAGCTGTTGCTGATGCAGCCGAAACCTGGAATCAAATTTCTTGATTTTTTTTTTAATTAAGGATTGAAAAATAACTTTGTAGTCAGCAACTAAACAATTCCACAGTTCAAAAATGTGAGGTTCGGAGAAAAGTTTTTCCCTATTTTGCTTAGATTGAAATCTGATTGCAATTTACAATCTCCACTAAACCTCAACCAGTTATCACTTTACATTCCAATTTATGCTTGTATCCTAATCCTCAATACCTAACTAGCAATCGCTAATCGCTAATCGCTAATTCTCTTTTCAAGAAATGACCGATTAGATAAAGAGAACCACATAAAATAACTTGATTATCGCCTATAATGGCTATCTCTAAAGCGGTAAAAAGTTCGGTAAAAGTGCGACAATCTGCTAAATTAGGGCAAATTTCTTGAGCCAAATTTGCTAAATATTCTGGCTCGGTTGTACTATGTTCTGGTACTGGGACAAGATATAATTTATCATCAGGACGTAATAATGCTCGAAAAATATCAGCATGATCTTTAGTATCAAGAATCCCGATTACCCAAGTAACTTTTGTGGCGAGGGTGTCTACATATTGCCGTAAACTTTTCGCTGCGGCTGGATTATGTGCGCCATCAATAAGTAGTTTTTGCTGTTTCCAAGTTACCCATTGTAGTCGTCCTAACCAGCGAGTTTTTGCCATCCCATTTTGGATTGATTGTAGTGGGATTTTCCAGCCTTTTTGTTGCAGAATTTCTAAACAAGCAATTGCTAATGCTGAGTTAGTTAATTGGAATTCTCCTAACAAAGGTAAAGGATATTTAATATCTTGATATTTTGCTTGATTTTCAGATATTTTTTGTGCTGGTTCTACCCAAACTGCGGGACAATTTAATTCTTGAATTCGCTTCGTAACAACTTCTTTGGCTGCGGTTGGTAATTTACCAATAATTGCTGGACAGTTGGACTTAAGAATACCAGCTTTTTCTTTAGCAATATCGGCGACAGTGGGACCAAGGCGTTGCCAATGTTCTAAACTAATTGAAGTAATTATTGTGACTAAAGGATGTTCGCAGACATTGGTTGCATCTAATCTTCCTCCTAAGCCTACTTCGATGACTGCTACATCTACATTTTGTTGAGCAAAGTATAGCCAAGCGGCAGCAGTGATAACTTCAAATTGTGTCGGTGATTCGTGGTGAGGATTAATTTTGGCTTGAATTTGTTGCAGAATATTTGCTAATTCAGTTGTGGAGATTGGCTGTTCGTTTAAGCAAATTCTTTCTGTCCAATCGATGAGATGAGGTGAAGTATAACGACCGACTTTGTAGCCAGCTTCTGTTAATATTGAAGAGAGGTAAGCACAAACTGAACCTTTGCCGTTTGTTCCCGCAACATGAAGAATTGGAAATTGGTGGTGAGGATTACCTAAATCCGCTAAAAGTTGTTTGATACGAGTGAGTCCAAGATGAACACCAAAGCGTTGAAAGGGTTGGAGGAGAGAGTCGATAGTCACGATTTATGAAATAGTAATTTTGCAGAATGTTGATTTTTTTTTGTAAATTATGCTGGCGAGATAAATTTAGGTGTGAAAGAGGTTAAATTAGAATATCTCAGGGTAGTTTACACCTTAGACTAGAGATAGATTTTTATTGTACGTGGAAATACGCAGATGTCACCAAAAGACGCAACAATAAGTTCGCAAAGTTTTGAAGAGCAAGCTGAAACTCGTTTGCTTTTGTATTTATGGGATTTAGGTGGAGTTGAGCAAGAAGTAAAAAAAGGTGATTTGAACAAAAAGCTGATTCGAGGGAAAGAAAAGTCGGCAAAATATAGCAGTATTTACGATCGCTTGGAGGAAGCTGGTGCGATCGCGCGTCAGAAAAAGGGTAGTTCGTTTACTGTATCACTTACAAACACGGGCTTACAAATGCTGAGTAAGGGTTTGCAAGCACCTGAGTTTCAGTTTGGGGGAAATCAAGTCGGTAGCGCGGTTGCGAATGGGCTACTGAAGTGGATTCGCTCTGTGGGCGACGGAATTAGTGTTTCTGAAGCAAAATCACCTGAAGTGGCTCAGATCGAGTCTTATGACGAATTTAAGCAAGTTTCCTTGGATGTTTACGATCGCCTGAACCGAGATTACAACCTCGAAAATCTTGTCCCGATCTATCGGATCAGAAGAGAAATTGGCGATCGGCTAACTCGCTCCAACTTCAACGAATGGCTCCTCGAAATGCAAGCTAATGACATTGTACAACTACAAGGGGGCAGCTTACCCGACAGCGACACCTCGAAAATCGAAGACTCCATCGAAACTGAATTAAGCGGATTGCGCTGTTACGTCAAACGATTAACAGACTAAATTTTTGCTAATTCCTTGTTTCCAATCTTAATTCACTCCTAATCAATTGTTCCTCACACAGCAGAAAAGACAAAATCTAGCCATGAATCAGCCTTCATCTTCTGAACAACTTCATCATCTTATTAGTACAAAAAATCCTTTTAACCGCGAATTAATTGTCAAAAAGCAAAACGTTTGGGGACAAAGTTTTCCTGACGTTCCCTCAATTAACACTCATGCTTCTGATGCAGTTTTCAGGGCTGTGGAAGAAGTTCGTAGCGGACAGCGCAACGTTGTTGGGATTACAATTAAAGCCGAAAAAGGATTAGGAAAAACTCACTTAATTAGCCGAATTCGCCATAAATTACAAGAAAAGGGTGGTGCATTATTCGTCTATATGACTGAGTACAATGACCTTAATTCTATTAAACCCGAATTTCTCAAAAATTTAGTTTTTAGTCTCAAAGAAGAAGGTAGCCAAAAAGTTAGTCAATGGCAAGAATTAGCAACTGCTTTAGTTAATGAAGCAAGAAATAGAACTTACGACCCTATCCAATTGGTTAATGGATTTACTCAAGTATTAGAGAAAAATCCTCATTTGGTAGATAAACTGACAGATAAAGTTTTGGAACTTAAGCCTGGTATTGATAATCCGGATCTAGTTAAAGCTATCCTCTGGACTCTTGATAAAAAACACGCTCCTTATGCTTATAAATGGTTGTCTGGCAAAAGTATACCTCAGTCCAAAGCTAACAAAATGGACTTACCAAATGACAGCGATGAAGACAAAGAAGCAGAATCTTTTGATACAACTTGCCAGCTTCTCGATCTAATTAGTGATTATAATCCCTTAGTAATTTGTTTTGACCAATTAGAAGGAACAGAAGTTAGCGACGGTGGCTATACAAAAGCCCAAGTTATTGCTACTTTTGCGATGGATTTATATAACAGCATGAAACGCGGTATAATTCTCACTGCTTTGTATCCAGATATTTGGGTAAGTCAAATCAGAGCAATTCCCTCTGCTGAAGCAGTTATTGATAGAATTGGAGAAAGAATTTTTGAGTTAGATTATCTTGATTCGGAGCGTGTTTTTGATTTAGTTGGGCAATATTTAGATGAGTTTTATCAGGAAAACCAAGTAACTCCATCCGATCGAGTTTATCCCTTTGCTGGAGAAAAACTAAAAGAACTTGGTAAGCAAAAAGCAACCGCACGTGATGTTCTCCAATGGTGTCAAAAAAACTGGCTATTATCTGTACCTTCTGCTGAACCTAAAGAAGAAAAGAAAATTAAGACAGAGGAAAATGATACTTCTACAAATGTTGAATTAGCTTATAACAACGAATTAAAAAACATCGATTTAGAAGAAGCGTTGGAAAATGAAACCAAAATTGCTAAAGCTTTAGTATTTGGTTTTGAGCAAATGATTGGACATACTTTAGAAGGAGTAACAATCAAACAAATTGAATCTCCGCTTAAGCCAAAGAATAAATATCTAAATTTGAAAGTAATTGGCGAAGAAAACGGTAAACAAGTTAAAATTGGCGTGGCAGTAATGCAAACTTCTGCGGGAAGAACTGTAACTGCTGGGTTATCTCATCTTAGCGATTACAAAAAGTACGATCTGACTCGTGGTTGTTTAGTTCGTTCTAAAAAAATTAGTCCTAGTGCGAAGAAAGCTCACGATAATTTGACTCAGTTATTAGGACAAAAAGGCGGAGAATGGGTATTGTTGAAGGAAGAAGAAGTTAAACCGTTGTTGGCAATTTATTCGGTTGATAATACTCGCGAAGAACGAGATATCAGCAAAGAGGATGTCATGAAATTCATTGCTGATCAAAATTTGATAGTTAATAACCCATTATTGCTAGAAATTTTGAGCGATCCGTCGGGAGAAGTACCGGAAAATGCGGTTGATGAAGAGGCTATTTTCGACGAACCGGAAACCAACGAAAATTTTGACTTGAATGAGGTAGATGATACAATTGATGACCTGGAGGAATGATGAGTCAGTCCGTTTTAATCGATCGAGCTATTTGTTTACCTGCACCTGAGATTGCGGCTTTAATGGAGGGACGCGCGATCGCCACAATCACTCCAGTTTTTCTCCGTCCAGGACAGCAATTTGCTCTTTATCCTACTGATTTTAAGCAAATTTTACCTTTAGAGCAGTTTTATCGAGGAAATTTTGTCTCTGTAGCACGAAATTCTCTGGCTAAATTGACTGATGAAACTGTTACGGTGGAGGTATGGGTAAAGTGTGAAATGTGTCAAGCGATCGCCCTTGGCGCTGGCGCTACCGCGCCAATCGCACCAACAAATGAGCTAGAAATTTTATCCAGGTTAACTGTTTGGACTGAGTTGGCTCTAGAGAAAATTATTGCAGAAAAAGGACATTTTTTCCTAACTTATTTACGAGTTTATTATTTGCCTGAAATAGTAAAAATGCTCAGTGGAGAAACTCGTAACTTTGTTTCTTTACCTCAGTCAGTGCAAGTCACCAAAATAAAGCCTATTTTAAGCGACAAATTGTTTACCAAGCGCTATCAGCAATTGCAAAATAGGCAGCTACCTTTACATCCAGAATTGGAAGAATTATTAGCAAAAATAGCGCAATTAAACCATCTATCTACATCACAATTAGCTAACCAAATTAGTCATTTTTTAGGCTGGAAAAGTCAAATAAAAGCAAAAAAAGATAGATTACTCGATCCTGAACTAGCCTGGATTAAAAATATTGCTATCTTTGGTAATCGTAGTGATGAAAAGGAAGAAAAGAAAAGTAACTATCAAGCTGGTACAGATTTTGAACAAGTAGTTCACCAAGCTTTACAGTTTCTAGGTTTTGGTGTCGATCCTGATGCTAAAGGTGGGGCTGGTGGTATGGATTTATATTGCACTACTCCCTATCCTTTGGTAGGAGAATGTAAAGCGGGTAAAAGTATTCCTGATTCTACGGCTGAACAGTTATATCGAATTGGGATCAGACATCTGGGAAAAGAAGTTTATGAAAGTGCTGCGAAGTTAATTATTGGTTCGGGTAAACCTACGAAATATTTACAAGAATCTGCTCAAAAAGCTGTTATTAGTATTATTAAACCTATGACTCTCCAAAAGTTAGTGGAATTAGAAGCGAAATTTCCTGGTTCAGTTAATTTGATGGAGTTGAAGCCGTATTTAGAAGCTGGACAAATTGATTCTAGAATTGATGAATATATCCAGAAAGTGCTAACAGATATTAAGTTGCGATCGCAGATAGTTCAGCTTGTGAAAAACATCAACGATGATTTAGTTAATGTTTCGATGATTTATGCTATTTATAACTACTCTAATCCGCCGATACGCCTTAACCAAGAAGAATTGCAGGAAATTTTAATTGAGCTTTCTTCGCCTTTGGCTGGCTACTTGGGACGCAAAAAAGACAGTAACGGATCTCGCTTCTATTTTCTCCGCGACTTGCACGTAGATTGATTTTTAAATTAAAAAATTAACTAAAATTAATTTTTGACTGCTTACGATCTAGTGGCGAATAAATAGATGAGATTTAGACCAAAAATGAGATTTTCTAGCTGATTTTTTGGTTAAAATTAAATAAACATTAAGAACTGGATCGCGTCAGAATTATAAGTATAATCTTAAGAAAAGATATCTAAACGATCTCGGTCTAGAATAATAATAAGCCATTTATTTCTCGAAAAATGTAATGTCAGTTAATGAACAAGCTGCTGTCGATCTAATAATCCCATCTGTTAGAAAAGCAGCGATCGCCGAACAAAAATATATTATGGCAAGTCTGGTTTTGGCTTTTCATAATGATCCAACTATTCGTTGGTTGTACTCTGATGCTTACCGATATCTGAGCTATTTTCCTCAATTCGTTCAGGCATTTAGCGGCAAAGCCTTTGACCAGAATACAGTTTACTGTACTGAAGATTATACGGGTGCTGCGCTGTGGTATCCGCCCGGTATTGAACCCGACATTGAAGCGATTGTTCAGGTGATCCAGCAAAGTGTTTTTGAAGCCGCTCAAGAGGATGTTTTCGCTGTATTTGAACAAATGGAACGATACCATCCCCAATACCCCCTCTGGTATCTCACCTTTATTGGAGTAGAGCCAATTCAGCAGCGTCGGGGCTATGGCATCGCTTTGATTGATCCAGTGTTAGAACAATGCGATCGCGATCGCCTTCCCGCCTATCTTGAGTCCTCTAATCCTGCTAATCTTCCCTTCTACCAACGTCACGGGTTTGAGGTTATCGGCACGATTCAGGCAGGAAACTCACCGCAAATTTTCCCAATGCTGCGCCATCCCCGTTAATCAATTTTCAGCAATTTTCTCAGGCTAAAAGTTACTTTTTCAAAAAGCCTGAGAAATAACATTTGTCAACATAATTAGCTTAAAAAACCTCAATTCCAGAAGAATCAAAATGTCTCAATATCGACACAATTTACCTCAACTATCGACTGATTTATTTCTCACTGATGGTGGGATTGAAACAACTCTAATCTTTCTTGAAGGACTGGATTTACCAGAGTTTGCCGCCTTCGATCTTTTGAAAACTCAAGCAGGATACCAAGCCCTAGAAAAGTATTTTCGTACCTATGCTCGTTTGGCTTGTCAATATAAAACCGGACTCATATTAGAAAGTGCCACCTGGAGAGCAAATCCTGATTGGGGAAACAAGCTTCAATACTCCGAAAAGGAACTGGCTGAGGCAAACCGCAAAGCGATCGCGCTTTTGCACGATCTTCGCACAGAATACGAAACTGAAAACAGCCCGATGGTGATTAGCGGTTGCATCGGACCGAGAGGTGACGGTTATATTCCGGCAAATGCAATGACAGCGGCGATCGCAGCAGATTATCATCGTCCTCAAATTGAAATCTTCCGAGAAGCTAATGCCGATTTGGTGACAGCCATCACCTTGAATTATGTCGAAGAAGCGATCGGGATTACACAAGCGGCTCAGGCGTTAGATCTGCCTGTGGTAATCTCGTTTACCGTGGAAACCGATGGCAACTTGCCCACAGGACAGCCACTCAAGAACGCGATCGCGCAAGTCGAGAATACCACGAATAGCGCTCCTGTTTACTATATGATTAACTGCGCCCATCCCACCCACTTCGCCGATACCCTCGTCGCGGGTGAACCCTGGCTAGAACGCATTCAGGGTTTGCGTGCGAATGCTTCAACCAAGAGTCATGCTGAGTTAGATGAGTCGGAAACCCTTGATGAAGGCAATCCGATTGAACTGGGAAATCAATATCGCGACTTGAAGGCTAAATTACCTAATCTCAATGTGCTGGGTGGTTGCTGCGGCACAGATGAGCGTCATATCGAAGCGATTTGTAAAGCTTGTTTACCTGTTTTCTGGGCGCATCTAGCATCCCCAACCTTGAAGGATTTTTAAACGACCTCGCCTTACGGGGTAAAACTTGCGCCCCAATCCTTTCGTGAAATGCGATCGCGCGATCGTTCCAGTCCTAACCAGAGACATCGCCTTTTCTCGTCTAACACTCAATCTGTCTCAGGATATATCTCCAGATAGATTCATCAAGACTCATGCCACAAAAATAGCTGTCAATGTAAACCGAAAGTTATAATTTCTTGATTTTTGTGGCTAATAGTTGCCAGTTAACTCAGAAAACTGTCAAAATAGATACAGAAATAAATTTAAAAAGTTTGTAATCAGGCAACGAGTGTCTTTTGCTCTCCCCCTCAAAGGCAAGGAGAGAGCGATCGCATCTCAACTGAACTATTTCTCAGTAAATTACTTAACACAATTAACATCTCTTCGGAGGTAAAGTACATGAAACTTCATTTTCGCGGTCACAATTACGAAACTCAGCAACTACCTTTAGAAGTAACTGAAGGCGAAGTTGGCGGTACTTACCGAGGTTCAACCTGGAAAGTTCACCATTGTCGTTTAAACCGTCGTCATCAACCTAGCCAAGAATTTACCTATCGCGGTGTTACCTACAAACGAGGCTAACTTGTGGAACTCTTTAACAAAGCTGAACAACAGTGAGGGATTTTGCTAACCTTACTGTTATTTTTAAGCCAATTAAACTTAATTTTCTTTTCTAAATAACCAAAGGAGACAAAAATAATGAAACTATCTTATCGTGGTATTGGTTACGATCGCCAATCCTTAAGCTTAGAAGTTCTCGAAGGCGAAATCATCGGAAAGTACCGAGGACAAGATATTAGAGCTAAATATCCCAGACATATTCCTCAACTGCAACCAAAAGTTTATCTCCAATATCGCGGTATTGCTTATAGCAAGCGTCCCGTAGTTAAATGTCAGGCTTTACCGCTAACTCAACCTAACTCAACTGTTGACCCTTGCACCTTTCTTAGCAACCAAGTCAATAGAGGTATTTCTGAAGAAGCGGCACAAATTCATTTAGATAACATTCGTCGCAGCTTAGAACGCCGGATGCAAGTAGCTAAAGCCACTGGAAATCAGGATTTAGTGCGTTTGCTTGAACAAGAATCTCAGGAGCTATCACTTAACGCTTAACATTACAAGAAAATAGCACTAAAGTCAACAACTTTTTTAATTATCTAACAGGAAAAATAATTGAGAAGCTAGAGAAGAATGCTTCAAGATTATTTTCGCTGCCTCAGTGCGAATAAATCTTGGTTGAGTCAATCAAGAGTAAATTTTCATGTCAAGATTTAGCACAAGGAAAAGAGCGGCAAAAGTAGGGAATGGCGATCGCTATTTTCCCTACTTTTAGCGTACCCAAAAATATTTTTGCGAATAACTCTAGAAATTAATTTTCGCCGCCCATTCCGATAAACTTCCAAAATTTTTGTTGAGCGACTAGCCCAAATTAACTCGTCAAAAAAATGATTTTTAATCAGCTAGAGTTAAGCTTGCATTTACCATTCCGAATCTGAGTTAGAACTTCTAGCTGAGACAAAAAGAGTTTGACCAAGCCAAATTTTTGATATCGTAACAAAATAGTAAATCAGTCCAGCGAGACTTATTTAGCTGTTGAGATCGTTAAAGGTCAATGACCCGATGAAATATGCTTTGGTTCACGAGTGGTTAACCCCGAAAGCTACTGGCGGTTCTGAGTTAGTGGTCAAAGAGATTTTACAGCACGTAGAAGCGGATTTGTATGCTCTGATTGACTTTGAATCAACAAACCCCGAAAGTTACCTTTTTGAGCGCCAAATCGGAACAACTTTTCTGCAAAACTTTCCTTTCGCCAGTAATGGCGTACAAAAATATCTGCCTTTTTTACCCTTGGCAATTGAACAGCTAGATTTGCGCGCTTATGATGTAATTCTTTCTTCATCCCATGCAGTAGCCAAAGGAGTCCTAGCTAGCCCCCAACAACTTCATATTTGTTATTGCCATACTCCCATGCGTTATGCGTGGGATTTGACCTTTGATTACTTAGAGAATAGCCGTGTCGGAACCGGAGTTCCAGGAATCTTTACCCGCTACCTACTGCATCGTCTGCGTCAGTGGGATGCGATCGCCGCCAATCGAGTCGATTACTTTATCGCCAACTCCTATCATACGGCTCGCCGCATTTGGCGCTGTTATCGCCGTAAAGCCAAAGTAATTTATCCTCCAGTACAAATCGAACGTTTTCCTTTCCAAGCCCAGAAAGAAGACTATTACCTCACCGTTTCGCGCTTAGTCAGTTACAAACAAGTTTCTCTAATCGTCCAAGCCTTCAATCAGCTAGGACGAAACTTAGTCATCATCGGCGACGGAAAGGAATTACCGAAAATTCGCCAACTAGCCAAACCCAACATAAAAGTCTTAGGAGCGCAACCTGATGCGATCGTCGAAAAATATATGGCAGGAGCCAAAGCCTTCGTTTATGCCGCCTGTGAAGACTTTGGCATCGCCTTAGTCGAAGCCCAAGCCTGCGGTACCCCAGTGATCGCCTATGGTGCTGGTGGAGCAACCGAAACTGTCAGGGATATTAGACAATTCCCCGAAACAGGGACAGGTTTACTATTTTCGCCCCAAACTTCAGCCGCATTAGTTGCTGCTGTCGAAAATTTTGAACAATTGGCAGAAAAATTTCATCCCGAAAATAGTCGCGATCGCGCCAGCAACTTTAGCCCGAAAATCTTTACCCAGAGCTACTTAGACTTCCTCAAAGCCGCCCAACAAGACTACCAGTTGGCAACAAAAATTCCCACTCGTGAAACTTGATTAGCGATAATCGGGGTCTTGTGGCTTTATGATCGGGACTGTGTGGTGTGATGTGAAGTGAAGGAGTAAGATGACTGCTAATAGCCAACTTATCTCCGTGAAGCTGTTGCAGGGGTTGATGAAACAATATTTTCAGCCCCTCCCTGCCAAAGCCAAACCTCAGCGTTTATCTTGGCAAGCTACAAACGGAGTATTTTGCAAACGTTTGTTCGATGTTGTTTTTTCCTTATCGGTGCTGATTTTGTTTTCGCCAGTTTATTTAGTGCTGGCTTTACTAATTGCAATTACCTCTCCAGGACCGATTTTTTACGTGCAACAACGAATCGGTAAAAACCACAAACCTTTTGGTTGTATTAAATTCCGCACGATGGTGAATAATGCTGAGGATGTACTCGCAGAAATGATGGATAAGTCTCCCCAAATGCGCCAAGAGTTTGAAGATAACTTTAAACTCAAAAACGATCCTCGGATTACGGCGATCGGGAAATTTTTGCGCTTGACCAGTCTCGACGAGTTTCCTCAGTTTTGGAACGTTTTGATGGGAGATATGAGTGTTGTTGGTCCAAGACCGTTAGTTCCTGAAGAATTACCCAAGTATGGACGGTACATTGACAAAGTGTTAACAATTAGACCGGGACTTACCGGATTGTGGCAAGTTTCTGGACGCAATGATATTCCTTACAATCGTCGCATTCAAATTGATGTTTATTACGTGAATTCTCGGAATTGGTTATTGGATTTATGGGCGATATTTAAAACAATCGGGGTAGTTATTTTCCCTGGCAATAATGGCGCTTATTAAGCGAGACTAATCTTGCTCGACTTTGTTAGGGATGGGTAAGGTAAAAATTGATTTTCCTTGCTCATCGCTTGGATTTTATCCAGCCGGAAGATTTTCGTGTTCTAAATTTTCTGTGGCGATCGTAGCTGATTGATGGTAGTTCAGGTTAACGTAAAAAAGAATTTGCACGTCTTATGTGTAGCAGTAAGTAAAGATACCCGAACAAACGAGGAAGATTAAATATGAGCGAAGTTAAACGAGCCTTGATTACTGGTATTACTGGTCAAGATGGTTCTTATTTAAGTGAGTTTTTGCTGGAACAAGGCTATGAGGTTCACGGGATCATTCGTCGAACTTCGACTTTTAATACAGACCGCATTGACCATATTTATGTCGATCCGCATAATGAGAAAGCAAAGTTGTTTCTTCACTACGGCGATTTAACTGATGGTACGACTCTACGCCGAATTTTAGAGGAAGTTAAACCGATAGAAATTTACAACCTTGGCGCACAATCTCACGTTCGAGTTAGTTTTGATTCGCCGGAATATACCGTGGATACAGTGGCAATGGGGACGCTACGTTTGCTTGAAGCAATTCGTGATTATCAACATCGTACTGGTATTGAGGTACGTTTTTATCAGGCTGGTTCTTCAGAAATGTATGGTAAGGTGCAAGATGTTCCTCAGAAAGAATCTACTCCTTTTTATCCCCGTAGCCCTTATTCTTGTGCTAAAGTTTATGCTCACTGGCAAACGATTAATTATCGCGAATCTTACGAATTGTTTGCTTGTAATGGGATTCTTTTCAACCATGAAAGTCCTCGTCGCGGTGAGACTTTTGTAACCCGCAAGATTACTCGGGCAGTGGCGCGCATTGTCGCTGGACAGCAGAAAAAACTGTTTTTGGGCAATTTGGACTCAAAGCGTGATTGGGGCTACGCCAAGGATTATGTTCGGGCGATGTGGATGATGCTTCAACAAGAGCAACCAGACGATTATGTGATTGCGATGGGCGAAACTCACTCGATTCGCGAATTTCTCGATTTGGCTTTTAATTACGTTAATCTTGATTGGCACGATTATGTGGAGTTTGACCCCCGTTATTTACGCCCTGCGGAGGTCGATTTGTTGATTGGTGATTCGACGAAAGCACGAGAACAACTTGGTTGGGAGCCTTCGGTAACGTTTGAGGAGTTGGTTGCTTTGATGGTGGAAGCAGATTTGAATGCTTTGGGACTTTCTTCACCGAATGGTAAGGGTCAAGAATTATTGAAAGATCAAGCTTATATTCGTCACAATGTAGGCAGTATGGTGGATTAGGTTGAATCTCTAGGTGAAAGGGTGCATCCTAATTTGAATGTCTATTAACACGAAACAGCTAAAATAGCAAGAAAATGACAACTATCGATCTGAGCGAAAAACGAATTCTGGTAACAGGTGGGGCGGGATTTCTCGGTAAAGAGGTAGTTAAGCAGTTGTGTGCAGCAGGAGCGAATGCAGATAAAATTACTGTACCGCGATCGCGTGATTACGATCTGACCCAAATGGAAGCTTGTCAACGGGCTGTTGAGCAACAAGATGTGGTAATTCATTTGGCTGCTCATGTCGGTGGTATTGGTTTAAACCGAGAAAAGCCCGCAGAATTATTTTACGATAATTTAATGATGGGTACACAACTGATTCACTCTGCTTTTCAAGTTGGAGTGGAAAAGTTTGTTTGTTTGGGTACGATTTGCGCTTATCCTAAGTTCACACCTGTACCTTTTCAGGAAGATGACATTTGGAATGGTTATCCGGAAGAAACTAATGCACCTTACGGAATTGCGAAGAAGGCTTTGTTAGTACAGTTACAAGCTTATCGTCAGCAGTACGATTTTAATGGGATCTATTTGTTACCTGTAAATTTATACGGTCCAGAAGATAATTTTGATCCTCGTAGTTCTCATGTTATTCCTGCTTTAATTAGAAAGGTATATGAAGCCCAACAACGGGGAGATCGGACTTTACCTGTTTGGGGTGATGGTAGCCCAACTCGTGAGTTTTTGTATTCTACTGATGCTGCAAAAGGTATTGTTATTGCTACTCAAGCTTACAATGAATCTGAACCTGTTAATTTGGGAACTAATAGCGAAATTTCGATTAAAGATTTGGTCGAAATGATTTGTGAATTAATGGATTTTGAGGGCGAAATTGTTTGGCAAACTGATAAACCAAATGGTCAACCTCGTCGTTGTTTGGATACTCAAAGAGCAAAGGAAAAATTCGGTTTTGTTGCTGAAACTGAGTTTAAAGAAGGGTTGCAGAAGACGATTGACTGGTATCGTCAGCACGCTGAGTAGTTGGAATATTTTGGAATATTGATGATGAGGAAAAAGGCGATCGCTGTTTTGGGGCGATCGCCTTTTTTTTAAATCAAGCGGACTTTGAGAAAAATAAATTAATTAAGCTTTACTCACTCAGAGTCAGAATTTCCACTCCATCATCAGTAACGGCGATCGTATGTTCAAACTGCGCTGAAAGCTTACGATCCTTCGTCAAAGCCGTCCAACCATCATCCAAAACCTCAGCTTCCCAAGTTCCCTCATTAATCATCGGTTCAATAGTAAACACCATCCCAGCCCGCAGACGCTTACCTTTACCTCGTGTACCATAATGAGGAACTTGTGGTGCAGTATGAAACACATGGCTAATTCCATGTCCCACAAAATCTTGTACCACCGAATAACCATGAGCTTCAGCATACTCTTGAATCGCCGCACCAATATCACCAATTTTTTTTCCTGGTGCAACCTCAGCGATACCTCTTCGCAAACACTCCTCTGTCACTTCCACTAATTTTTGCACTTGAGGTGAAGGAGTCCCCACAAAAAAAGTCCTCGACGTATCGCCGTGATAGCCATCTAAAATCGGAGTCACATCAACATTGATAATGTCACCATCTTGAAGAATTTGGTCAGCGTCAGGAATACCGTGACAAATTACCTCATTCACGCTCGTACAAATCGACTTCGGGAAACCATGATAACCTAAAGGAGCGCTTTTTGCTCCATGTGCTTGCGTCCAACGTTCCGCTTCATCGTTAATTTCTAAGGTACTTACTCCTGGTTTGACCATTGGTGCAAGGTGATCTAAAAGTTGCGCGGCTAAACGTCCCGCGCGACGCATTTTTTCAATTTCTCTACTCGATAAAAGAGTTATTCTTTCACTTCCCATAATTATTTAAGTTATTAGTTGTCATTGAGGATTGCGTGATTGGGGACTGGTGATTGGGGACTGGTGATTGGGGATTGGGG
>JAWQFW010000030.1:0-31583 GCA_035968095.1 Oscillatoria sp. PMC 1068.18 | reverse complement strand
CCCCCATTTCTACCAAGTCCCCAGTCCCAAGTCCCCAGTCCCCAGTCCCCAGTTAATAAGCTCCTTCCTTAGCTACAACCACCTTAACTGTCTTAACCAGAATTTGGAAATCAAGAGCCAAAGACCAGTTATTAATATAAGCAACATCTAACTTAAAAGCGTCTTCAAAGTCTTTAATATCGGAACGCCCAGAAACTTGCCAAAGCCCAGTAATTCCTGGTAAAACATTATGGCGCATGAAATGATGGTCGGCGAAACCTTCCACATCTCGTAACGGTAAAGGACGCGGACCAACTAAACTCATTTGACCCAAAATCACGTTAATTACTTGCGGGAGTTCGTCCAAACTATAGCGACGCAGAAACTTACCTACCTTAGTAATGCGTGGGTCATCCTTCATTTTAAACAGAACACCACCTTGAATTTCATTTTGCGCCTCTAACTGTTTGAGTAATTGGTCAGCATTGACAACCATTGTCCGGAATTTCCAAACTTTAAAGTGTCGTCCGTGTAAACCAACGCGGGTTTGTTTATAAAAGATCGGTCCTGTAGAGTCAACTTTGATCGCGAGCGAAATTAACAAATAAACTGGACTAAAGACAATTAAAATTCCCGCCGCAACGACTAAATCAAAAATCCGCTTTGTCCAGAAATCACTACCAAGCAAAGCTGGAGGACGAAATTGAATTGTCGGCAATCCCCCAATCATCTCAATTTTCGGACTTTGATGGGGAATTTCTAAACCAATCGGTAAAATTCGCAGTAGTACCCCAATTGACTTGAGACTCCAATAAAGCTGCATTGGGTCGCCTAAAGACTGCCAAGAACAGACAAAAACTTCTCCGACACCAGTATGATATATTTCTTCTAAAATCTGAGTCCAGCGATCGCTTTCTTCGGTTGAAATATCGTAGCGACCCATTACCTGAAATTCTTTCTTACTCACTAACTGTAAGATTAAATCGGCTCGTTCGGTATCTTCAGGACGACCAATTAAAGCAATCTTACGCCGGACTTTTCCTTCTTGACGCAGACTGGTAATAACTCCCTCAACAACCAAACGTCCTGTCAAGACCAGAATAATACTAAACAACCATGCTAGCAAGAAAGTCGAACGAGAAATAAATAACTCTGGTCGATATAAATAAGCAATCAACACCAGAATAACTTGCGCTAAACTTAAACTTTTAACTACCTTGAAAAAATGGCGACGGCTTTCCCGCTCACCATAAAGTCCTGATGCCGCTAAAGTAATCAGAGTTACTACTAAAATTGGCGGTAAAAAAGGTGGTCCTTCGACTGTTCTTCTAAGTAAGTTAAAGTGAACACTTTCAAACCAAGGCACAATTGCTACTACTACCTTAGCCGCTTTCCAACTTAAAGAAATTAAGATAGCATCTAGCAGAACAAAGGCTGCGATTCTGAACCAGGCAACCGCTATACCGCGACGAAGACTAACACTTTTAGAAGCTCGTAGGTCTAAATTATCAAATTCGGGTATCTGTTGCTTAGACATTTTTACTTTCGGTGGGTAATTAGACATTTTGATAAAGAGCGCCCTATTGGTTTTGACAATGAAATAGTTGCAACTACAAGATACACCGCTTAATTCTTTGTGTCACTTCTAGTTTCTTCCTCGAAGGAAAAAACCAGTTTTTCTTTAGATTGTCCTTAACTAATACCTCGTTTTCGGCAATATTATAATTAGTATTTCCAGTTTTTTTCTTACTACTAAATATAATTAAATAATGAGGTAATATTAGTTAATCTATAACTGCTCCAGTAAATTTATCTAGATTAATGATGTTTTACTATCATCGATTTACTAATTTTCTTTTCCTTCTGATAACACATTTTCGATGAGAAATACTTTTTTCTTTGTGAAATTTAATCTAGAGAGCAAAAAGCAAGTTTGTTACTAATAAATTATTTGCGAAAACTTATTGTGATTTCCCTAAATTTCTGGCTTCTGCTCTCTTTATTTTGGCTTTTATTCATGAAGAACAGTCGTCAAAAAGGATAACTAACTTTTTTCCGCTCAAGGGAAGAAAAAGAATTCCTTTAATTACCGCTCACATGAACAACAATTTCTCGTTGATGAGAATGCTGTCGGTGTTCCCAAATGTAGATACCTTGCCAAGTTCCTAAAGTTAATTTACCACGAAAAATAGGTATTTGTTCGCTAGTGTGAGTGAGAGCCGAACGAATATGAGCAGGCATATCGTCTGGTCCTTCGGTACTGTGAATATAGCGAGTTGAGTCTTCTGGAACCAACTTAGCAAAGAAATTAGCTAAATCTTTGAGAACGTCAGGGTCAGCATTTTCTTGAATCAATAAACTAGCAGAAGTATGGCGAATAAAAATCGTACACAAACCACTGTTTACTCCTGAGTGAGCAACTACTGCCTCGACCTGACGAGTTATCTTCTGCAAAGACTTCCCCTGAGTTTTAACTTGAAAAGCTTGTTGATAATGATTCATTTTTGATGCAAATATTTCACTTACTCGACTTCATCAGATTCCACTTCTGCTGTTCCCTCAGTTTCCGAAGCAGAAGTAACTTGTTCCGTCATTGTCTCATCTGTCACTAACTCTTCTTCAGCTTCAGATTTTGCTTTTTCTTCTTCTTCTTCTTCTTGCCAGGGAGAATCATAGTGATTCCAAGGTAAAATCGGCTTATTAGGGAGTTTGCCCGTCAAAACGGTAATATTATCTAAATCGGGTTCTGGTAATTCTAAGCGAGATCCATTGACAGCATTGGGTTCGGAGCGATCGCGTTCACAATCCTCTACCTCCCTAGTAAAATTCCTTTTTTCCTCAATGTGGGCTGGTTTAGAAGTCATAAATTTCGCCTACCCGAAATTACTAATTTGTATCACTGGAACAAAATAAGCAGCAACTACGTGCAACATAATCATTAAAGCAATAGTCCAAGTAACGTAAGCAGCATAGCTCAATGTTTGAGAAACGTCATCTAGTCTTTGCTTATTGGTATTATATGTCTCGATCAGATTTACCATCATTTTCAGTTGATATTGCTCGGCTGTTAAGTTAAGATATCTTTCGAGAAATTGCTTCGATAAATTCGGGCTTACCGCTACCTGACGCGGAAGGAAAGCGTTGATTAGTAAAGTAAAATTCACTAGAAAACCGAGAATTTCCCCAAAGCTAAACACGCTGGGAAGAAACATTAATTTAGATAAAGTTAAGCTAGTCAACAATGCACCATTAACCACGAATAAAATATTCAGCTTCGTCGTCAACATCTGACCTTGCTCTCTTTGTTGTTCTAAAACGGCTCTAACATCTGCCGCAGCTAAGTCAATTGTCGCCGCAGGATCGGGACTTTTAACTTCTTCAGGTTGTTCAGCGACTATTGAAGTTTGGTTAGCTTCGCTGCGATCGCGAGATTCTACTTCTAGGTTTGTTTGAGAGTCACTGGTTGGTTGTTCGAGGATCTTTACTGCTGTCATCGGTTATTAAGTTAAGGAAAAATCTGTGCAGTAATCAACAACAATTTTGGCGATCGCTTCCGTACCGTTCTTATCTAAACTTGAGTCTTGACGTGGTGGAATCAGGTTTTGGTGCAAAAATGACCAATCTGAGCCAAAAAATGCTTCTGGGGTGATAATTTGATGCTGGGAGTAATCTTGAATTCCCTCTAGCAGTAAAGCAGCTTCGGCAAAATCCTCCCTCGTTAAAGAAACTATCGGGACATCCAATCGCAGTGCTTCCGCGAAAGTGCTGTAACCTGGTTTCGAGACAACCCTCCCACAAAAAGGCAGAAAATCTACAGGTCGGTATTGCTTTTCGGTTACTTTAACTAAATTCGGCAATTCCGGTGCTTGTCGATCGAAAGTGATAAACTGCCAAGACGCAAAATTCTTAAGATTATTATAAGGAATTTGTTGTAGTCCTAGTCCACCAAAGGTTAGTAAAATTAATTTTTCTGAGGGTGAGTTAAGCTGAAACTGACTCCGCAGCAAATCTTCACTAAAGCGAGGAGTTCCTCCAGTTAAACCCACGTCGGTAATTTGGGGAAAAGCACTCATCGATTCTGCAAGGGGAAAACGAAACAGGCGATCGCATTCCTGGTAACATTCACTAATCCAAGCCGCAATCTCGCTAAATTCCCCTCCCCAAGCGCGATAAATAAAATCCCAGCCAAAATTGCTCATCATCCAACAAGGAATTCCCGCAGCTTGAGCGATCTTGGTGGCTAAAAAAGGAATATCAGCTAATATCAATTTGACGCGATTTGTCCGAATAAAGTTCACCTCACCCGCAATCAGCGCATTTTGTTGTTGCTGAATCTGCTTTAATTTTGCTAAAGTCGCAGCTTTATCCATCTGTAAACTATCAGATTGAATTACCCCCACATCAAAAGCGCGAGGACGATGAATAAAATCTCCGGGAATATAAGCTTCTAGTAACCAACGTGGGGCTGTAGTTACTAAAACTAACAAGATTTCTGGATTTAACTGTTGAATTTTCGCTGCGACTGACGCGGTACGCACAACATGACCGAAACCGTGGCTGGTGATGGCAATATATAATACTGGTCTAGTTTTCATTGGGAATTAGGGATTTGGAGAACAAATTCACTGAAGGGAAAACTGGCGATCGCCAGAATGAGGTAGCGAGTACATCAATACCAAAAAGGAAAAATGGAGCCAGAAAATCTTTCAATTCTAGAATAGATCCCGATCGTAATTTCTTGCAGAGTTAAGGAGGCAGATTCTTGCAGAAAATTAGCTCTGAATGTCTCTAAAACCCTAAAAAAACCGCTCAAGCGTTGATGCAGAAATATTCAAGACAGATTCAGCACTTTTTTTCTGTAATTAGCGATCTTCGCGATCGCCTCAGCCTCAGATAAAATCTGCAAAGATTGCTCGTTTACAGCGATCGCTCCATCAACCTTGCGGTACACAGATGAGAAGGTTAGGCTGGGATCTAACCGCCAAAAAAATCAACGGAGTAAAAATCTTGGGAAACTTTCAAATTAATGCACCAACTGTCGTCCACGAAACTATCGACGAAGAAGTCGTAATCATTAATTTAGACAAAGGAGATTATTACAGTTTAGTCAATACCGGGACAGAAATTTGGAATGCAATCACACAAGGTTTGTCTACAGATAGTATTTTCCAAATCATCGTCGAACGCTACGAAGGCGAGATCGACACCATCCAAACAGCCATCCAAGACTTTATCAACCAGCTACAGCAAGAAGAATTAATTGTCGCGGCTGAAGAAGAAAACAACACCAACCCACCAGCCCCACAAACACCAACAACCAAGGACGAATTTGCGCCTCCCATGCTCCAAAAGTATAGCGATATGCAAGACTTACTCTTACTCGACCCCATTCACGAAGTAGATGAATCCGGTTGGCCCAATGCTAAAGTTTAACCCAACTTAAACGAGACATGAAGACAACTCTCCATCTTATTCAGTCTCTTTCTCGCGGCGGAGCTTCCAGAGCCTTGATAACCTTAGCAAAATCTTTAACACAAGGCTATTGTCATCAAATCATCTCTCTAGATCGAGCCGATCCGCGCATCGTTGCTTTAGCTGCCCAAAGTGAGATTACCACTTTAATTCAACCAGATCCAGAGCAGCTACAACAAGCAATTGAATCTGCCGATCTGATCCAAATCCATTTTTGGAATAATCCGGAAATTTATGACTTACTTCGGCTTTCTCTACCTCCTCTGAGGTTAGGATTTTGGCTACATATCGCTGGAGATACACCACCCCAAGTAATTACTCCAGCTTTACTCAGCTTAGGAGATCTCGTGGTGGCGACTAGCCCCTACACCACCAAACTGACTGTTTTTCAGTCTGCACCAAAAACAGCGATGATTTATTCAGTGACAGACAAAGAGCGACTCAAGCACCTCGAAAAGCAACCTCACGATACTTTTAATGTGGGTTATATCGGGACAGCAAATCCAGTGAAAATGCACCCTCGTTACTTGGAGATGAGTGCAGAGATCGAGATTCCGAATTTGAAACTAATTGTCTGTGGGGGCGAGAGCGATTGTCAAACTTTAGCCAAAACTGCTCAAAAGTTAGGGATTAGGAGTAAATTTGATTTTCGTGGTTATGTCGAAGATATCGCCTCAGTCATTGCTGAGTTGGATGTGTTTGGCTATCCTCTTTGTCCAGAAAATTATTCCACAGTAGAGTTAGTCTTGCAGGAGGTGATGTTAGCGGGAATTCCTCCGGTGATTTTCGCCTTTGGTGGGGCGCAAGATACTGTTATCCACAAGGAGACGGGTTTAGTTGTGGAAACAGAAGCCGAGTATCAAGCAGCGATCGCCTATTTATACACTTATCCCCAGGAAAGACACCGCTTCGGCAGAAATGCCCGGAAATATGCCCAGGAAACCTTCAAACAAGAAACTCTGGCGCAAGAATTCGATTCCGTTTATCGCTCTTTACTCGCTCAACCGAAACGAGAATTTATTCCCTTACCAACTGTTGCATCCGGGGCAGAGGCTTTGATTCAATCTCTGGGGGAAACTGCGCCTCAGTTTGAGGTTAGTTTAAAATCGGCTAATTTACAACAATTATGGGTAGCAGATGAGAAAATTGCCAAATCTCCCCCAATTTTGTCCGGAGGTGGGATTTTGTCATATCAAAGCTATTATCCCCAGGATAGCTACTTGAAATTTTGGTCGGGGTTAGTTTGGCAGCAGCAAGGGCAAAATGTGCGCGCGATCGCCATGTATAAAAAAGCCATTCAACTTGGATTTAACCATTGGCGCATTCATTGGTATACTGCACAAGTCGCCCGAAAAGTCAAGGCAATTTCTTTAATTAAACAATCCTTAAAAATCGTCAGAAACGCCGCCCCAGACTTCGTTCCCGCTCAAAAAATGTGGGAATCTAACCAAGAATTATAAACCATCGCTATGCCCAAAAAACTATTACTTTTTGATTTAGCAACTTACGGACATCATCCTAGTTACATTCGCTGTTTATTAGAGTATTTTAGTCAGCAGTCTTGGGATTTAGAATTAGAATTTATAGTTTCGCGCCATTTTTTTCAGAAACACAAAGATGTTGTTCAATTCGGATTAGCAAACCAGATTAACTTTACTCAAATTACTGTAGCAGAACAAGAACGTTTCGATACCGCAAAATCGCAACTAGGAAGTGACTTTTTCGAGTTACTAAGATCGCCACAAGCGAACTCCGCTTTCGAGATAGAGTTTGATTTACTTTATGATTATGCTCAGGAGTTAAAAGCAACCTCTGCGCTTTGTTTATACTTAGATGATGGTCGTCTTATCAGTGCAGCAAAAGCAAAATTTCCTTGTCCATTTTCTGGGATCTACTTTACACCTCAATTCCACTATCCTCAATTCCAAAATCATTCTCTAGACCGAATCCGTCAAGCTTATTATCTTCAACAAAAACTTGTTATCGCTCGCTTTTTACGTCATCCGCAACTACATCGATTATTTTGTTTGGACTTTTTTGCAACTGAACAGATCCAAGCTAAATATAAAACTGATAAAGTTGTTTATTTACCCGATCCAGTTCGGAATCAGAAACTAGATTTATCCAAAGATAAACAACTAAAATCTTCTTTAAATATTGAACCTAAACGGAAAATTCTTCTCTTATTTGGTTCTTTAGCAAAACGCAAAGGAATTTATCAAGTTTTGCAAGCAATATTATGTCTTTCTCCAGCAGAATGCGAAAAAATTTGTCTTTTGTTAGTTGGGAAAGCTGAACCTCATTTCGATCTAGAATTATTAAAAATACGAGTCGCTTGGGTACGTGAGAAAAAGCCTGTACAAATTATTGAGAAATATGAATTTATCGCAGATAGCGAAGTACTGAGTTACTTTCAACTAGCAGATATCGTCTTAGCTGCTTATCATCGTCATGCAGGAATGAGTGGAATTCTTTTTCTTGCAGCGATCGCGCGTAAACCAGTTTTGAGTTCTAATTTTGGCTTGATGGGAGAAATAACTCGTCGTCACGAATTAGGAATAACTGTTGATACAAGTATACCAGAAGCCGTCGCCGAAGGCTTAAAATGCTGTTTAAATAGACCCCCTGAAAGCTTGTGTAACTATACCAAAATGCAAGAATTAGTCGCCCAACATTCCCCAGAAAAGTTTGCGAAAATACTGTTAAATTCCTCTATTTAAATTGAGTACATTAATAAATTAAACCCTATTAAATCTGCAAAATTAACCAAAATAATCTGAGAATTAAGTTTTGCATTATCACCAGCTAATATTGTTTTCGTGGAATCTTTTGGCAATTACTAATAGTTTGGCTAAAATGCTGAATAGTTTAAAGAGATTTATTTAGTAATTTTCTAAAGTAGATTCTTGCTAGATTCTGAATTAATAATTTTTAGCTAAGATTAATCGGGAAAAGAATAGTTAAAAAACTCTATATCTTCTTGGAAATATGCAGCGACCATTTGCTGAGTTTCTTTGTTATAGTAATCTTTGTAAGGCTTTTTGACATCAAGATTACGATTAGCATGGGGAAGTTTAGTTACCAAATTTAGTTGTTTACAAATAGTTTGAAAATCTGCTTGTAACTTTTCAAAACGACCAACAAAATCAACAATTATTTTACCATGATCGTCAGTGACAAAATCCTTTTGCAGCAATTGACATGAATCATGAACTAGCCAGTCAAGATAATTATTGAAGTTACCTAATTTTTTGACAACTTGGTATTGAAAATGATTCGGATTTCGCAGGATATGATTGTAAAGAGAAACTTGATGAGTCCAAGGATTACGGACAAAAGCGAATTTGAAATAATTTGCTGTTGACAATCGATCGAAAACAGAGACAGATGAATTTTGCTCGATCTTTTTTTGTAGCATAGTTAAGACTTTCCGATTAGCCAGACTCAAATTTTCTTGAGATTGAAAATTACCTCGAATTAGTTCTTCGTAAGAACCTAAGTCTTTGGCTTTAGTATGACAAGGAAAAAAGTTACTGAGTAAGATTTCTGGAGGATTAATTACTTGACGAAGAGCGAGTTTGATGCTGTTGCCGCCAGTTTTGTGAACATGAATAAAAATGAATTTGTGTTGATGAGAAATCAGCATAGGATTTATTTGAGTAATTGCGCGATCGCACCAGGAATCTGTTTAATTTCTGTACCTAGGTGGAGATGATAGCAAGGAACTTTTCTGACTAACTCAGCCATTGTTTTGAGACTGGTTTGGGTTGCGCCAGGAAGTTGTAAAATGGTACTGGGTGCTAAGGCGCTCAAGGCACGTCCAGCGGTGGCTTTGAGGAGTTTGGTGTCTGGTTTTCCGGTGACTTGGGGAATGAGAATAGCACGAATTGGGAAACCAGAAATAACTTTTTCAGGATAGTATTTGTGGACAAAAATCATTGCTTTTTCTTCGTCAAGGCGATCGCGATTCTCAAGCTGAGGAATTAACTCAGGAAATCGCTTTAAATCGGCTTCACCTTTGAGTTTTCCGGTGTTGTAGAGACTATAGACATAAGGTTCGGGGGTAGTGCGAACTAAACAATAGTCATCGCTAGCGTAAGATAAATCAGAGTCGAGACAAGCTAAAGCGGTACTTGATTTTCCCGATCCACCCTTTCCGACTAATAATACACCCCCATCCGGCGTTCCTACTGCCCCAGCATGAACATATTGGCGCGATCGTTTCGATAACCACCAATGGAGGATAATCCGTAAAGCTGCACCAATTTCGTAGTAGGGAAAATTCTCAGCATCCTCAATCCAATAGATCCCTTGATTTTCCTCTAGATCGACGAGATTAAAGCGATTCGGATAAGGATGAAAAGCTGTCTGAATGCGATCGCCGCTATATTCAGTTACTTGTCCACGTTTATCTTCATATTTCCACCAGCGTTGACTCAACAAAGATACTAAACTAGATACCAACAAAGGTAGTTCGGTTTGAGTGGAAGCACTATCAAAAATTTGAATCGTTAAAGCTGGAGAAGGAGTAGCAGGAATTTCTAAATGCGCGATCGCTGGAGTGAGAGACTTAATTAACGCCTCTCCCGCAAAACAAAGTCGTACCGGATAGTCACCAATATTGTAAAATCGTTCAACTATTCCTACCTGACTAACCGCTTCTTGAAAAGTTGTTGTAAATTTCCCAAAAAACTCAACACGATCTCTTCGTCTTCTCTGTTGCTGTTCCATTAATGCTGCTTTTTACGCTGTAAACTAGCCTTAGCTCTTTCTAAAGCAATTTCCGCAAACCAAGTGCTATGCCAATGATGAATGGCGAAAGCTTTGTCTGTCAAATGCTCCCGATTTTCGCAATGTAACTTTCCTGTGCTGGAGTCACGAACTCCCACGGGATAAACCAACTCAGGAGGTAACAAACTAATTGTTTCTGGGTGGGGATAAGCTTCATAAGCACGAGTCAAAAGATAAACCCCCGTCGCATCCAATACTGCTTCATGATGCTGCGCTGCGACCAACTTCTCCCAGAAATATTCCCAAAATTGATGCTGCGGACACGAAGCAATAAAAGCATTACAAACGATTTTTTTCAACCCCCGACTAACCGTAGCAGGACTATTAACATGAGCCAAAGGTTCTAAACCAAATATTAATTCTTTCCCTTCTAGGAGTGGATTTAACGGCTGAAGACACTCAAAATCAAGATCCACATAAACTCCGCCATAATGGTGCATAATCAAGTAACGCACCGCATCGGCTTTTTTAATTCCTCGGTCATAAGAGTCGTAAATTGGCAGAAACCACTCATATTCTTGGGCGATAAAAGCGCGATTATCTGCATCTGTCCAAAAACGGTATTCCCAATCAGGATGGTGGGTTTGCCAACTTTTTTGAAAGGGCTGACATTGCTTCGGGATTGTGTTGGTTTTCCAGGTTTGATGAATAACTTTAGGAATCAACTGAGAAGTCGCAAAATTAGGGTGACAACAAGCTAAACTAAAAATTAGCGCTTGTCAAGGTGAAGATTTTCTTAACAACAGCAGCCGGACAAATTGGGTGTTATCTTTACCGAAAGTTGAGTCAATACTATGGGTTATGTTTCCACATTTTGGGCAAAAATTAACAGATAATTAGCAATTTCTTGGTGTATTATCAGAGGGCGAGTAAGGATAAACTTTTGTCTTCATAAAACAATTTGATTGCCTCAAAATCTCGACGTAGCAAACTGTCTACTTGTAATGTCGAACAGTTTCCAAGTTGAATCCAAATAACTTTTGGTGGATTGCCAAATACTAAACTCAGATCGTGCATATCGGCATCTTTCGAGACAATCATCAAATCATTATCTTTTGCATAATTCCAAACTATTGAGTCAATTGTTGCTTTCATACCTACATCTCGAACGTGAAGTGAGTCGGGAAAAAGATCCTTCAAAAGGCTGGGCAATTTAGGCGATAAGTTTTCATCAAACAGTAATTTTATACAGATAAGGTAACAGTCATAAACCGACGTTCGCGGTCAGCAGCATAAGCAATACAAGCCTTTAAATCTTCTTGGGTTAGATCGGGAAAATCATCAAGAATTTCTGCTTCGGTCATTTCAGAAGCCAGGTATTCAAGAACTTCATAAACTGTAATTCGCAACCCACGGACGCAAGGCTTACCACCGCGTTTGTCTGCTTCGATAGTAATATAGTTTCGATAATTCATAGTTGAAATTAAGCGATCGCTTCCCAACCACTCTAGTCTATCAAAGCGATCGCTCTCCCTGTTGGATATTGCCTTTGCGTAAATCATTCTCCTAATCTAAATTTCAAGGCAATTTGGTGCAATAATAAACTGGAACTTGTCAAGGTTAAAAGAAATCGCATCTAGTGAAAATTTTATTAACAGGAGCAGCCGGACAAATCGGGATCTCGCTCTACCAGTATTTAAGTTTACAACATGACTGCCGTTGCTTAGATATCAACCCGATTCCTGATGCTGAGGATAGTGTCACTGCGGATATCCTCGATTTTGAAGCAGTTGCAACTGCTATGGAAGGAAGACAAACAGTAATCCATTTAGCAGCGAATCCCTCTCCAAAACAGTCTTGGGAAGATGTTTATACAGTCAGTATAGCGGGTACTTATAACGTTTTTACCGCAGCTAAAGAAGCAGGAGTAAAAAAGATAATTTATGCCAGCAGTATTCATGTTACTAAAGGCTGGGAAAAACACAAGAAGAAGATTCGTAGCGATCTGCCAGTTCGTCCTGATTCCCTCTATGGTGTGGGAAAATCATTTGGAGAAGCTTTGGGACGTTTCTACGCTGACGAATATAATATCTGTGTAATTTGTCTGCGGATTGGAGCTTTTATCAGTGAACCACATTTTAGCGACCTCAATCAGCGTGTAGCCAAAGCTTGGTGTAGTCCTAGAGATTTGGCGCAATTAGTCAGTAAGTGTTTAGAAAAAGACGATCTTGGCTTCCAAATTTTTAATGCAGTCTCTAATAACAAAAATGGTTTCTTAGATTTTAGTCACGCCAAAAAACAAGTTGGATATCAGCCGAAAGACAATTCACGTCAGCAGATTCAATGAGATGTCACCTTTAATTAGTGTAATTATTCCGGTTTATAATGGCGATCGCTATTTAGCCGCAGCGATCGAAAGCATCTTACAACAAACCTATTCCCCCAGAGAAATTATTATCATCGATGATGGCTCAACCGATAAGACAGCCGAGGTAGCACAAACTTTTCCAGTACAGTATCATCGTCAGGATAATGCCGGAAGTAGTGCAGCCAGAAATCACGGTATTGCAGTTGCATCCGGGGAGTTTATTGCCTTTCTCGATGCAGACGATCTTTGGCTACCGGAAAAACTTAAATTACAAGTACAAGCCTTTCAAAATTGTCCCAACTTAGATTTGGTGTTTGGACATATTCAGCAGTTTATCAGTCCCGATCTTACCAACTTACCGAATAAGATTCATTGTCCTAGCGAACCCCAACCAGGCTATTCACCTTGTACAGTCTTAATTAAAGCAACCGCTTTTGAGCAAGTAGGATTATTCGACGAATCTCTGCAAAAAGCAGAGTTTATTGATTGGTATACTCGCGCTCAAGATTGTGGCTTAACTACGCTTATGCTGCAAAATATTCTAGCAATGCGCCGAATTCATACCGCGAATAAAAGCGTGCAAAATCGAGATATGAGTGATTTTCTGCGAGTAGTTAGAGCTTCTTTGCAGCGACGACGTAACTCGGAGTAAGACTGATTTTAACAGAGAAAACGGGGGATTAGGCGTAGCCTAGCGCGCTGAAGGGCGATCGCCCTAATCTTCAACTTGATTGGAGAAACTCGACTTTAAGTTACCTGAGACAGCCGGGAAACAAATTTCCGAAAATATTATTTTGATAAAGCTTTAGTAAGGGTTTGGAGAATCGCCGCGAGATATTGTAATTTGTAACGAGGGCGATCGCGCAAGATCCAATAAAATTGTAATTGCCTCAATCTTAATTTCACATCTAACAACGAATTGTCGTTAGACGCAAAAGCGCGATCGATTTCGCCAAAAAGTTGCCCACAAACCTGTCTCAACAAAATTTGTGTCTGAGAATCCGCTTCAATTTCAGTTAAAATCTTTTCAGGAACAGAAGCAGCCAACAACTTTTGAGCTAACCCCAAACCAAAATAAACAATCCTCTTCGCATCCCAAACTTCAGCTTGGTTAAAGATATATCCCCAATCCAAATCCGAAGTATCCCGCAAAAGTTCCGCCACATCGCAAACTTTGCTAAGATGTTCCAAATGTTGACGACGTTCCCAACAGTCTTTAGCCACTTGAATACAAAGAATCAGCAGTAAGTCTTCAGCAGAAAAAGTCACCAACCGAGTATCAACCAGAGTAATCTCTTGACGACGCTGCCAAAACTGCTCAAAATCGAAAGGAATAGGGAAATAAATTGGAGTCAGTCCCCAATGTAAATCTACTTCTATCTGCGTTTCTGGGCAAACAAATGCCTTTTCTCGGTCAAAACTTTCGCGGATTTGATAACCTTCAGCTTCCAACAACTGACAAGCAGCACTAACGTCAGTCGGAGCAATGAGTAAATCGAGATCCCAAACTTGCCGTAAAGCCACTTTACCATACACTGTTGCCGCCAAAACTGTCCCTTTATAAGGAATAACTCGAATTGAGCGTTGCGTAAACAAAGGCAGCAAACGCAACAATTCCTGAGTCAGCCGAAAATTATTTCGCGTATTGGCAAAAAATTGTCCTTGCAGTTGATGATGAATATGTCGCGGTAGAGCTTGCTTACAAAAGGAATTCAGATTACGATAAAGCAACGGCAAAATTCGGTGTTTCTGAGCCATTGCTATTATGTAATCCCATGCGATCGCTTCAGTTTCCACAATTTGCTTAATTTGGGCGATCGTTTCTGTCTCAAGCTGAGTACGGGCGCAACCCAAAAGTAGTTTAACTTCAGCAATATCCAGTTTAATTAAAGATGACATAGAAAACGGTACCGAAAAAATAAATTATCTTTATGTTGCAACTTCGTCCCCCTCAACAGCTACTTTTAAAAGCTTGTCTGTTAACTGGAGAAACTGCGGTTGAATCTGGAAAAAATTGGTTCCAACAAGTTGATATTGACCGTTTAGAGTCTAGTTCTACTTGTTTGCTTAGTATACTGTATCGTAACCTTTCCCAAGAACAGTTCCAGCATCCAGAACTACCTCGTTTGAAGGGCATTTTTCGTCGCCACTGGACTTACAATCAGGTTTTGTTAAAAACAGTTATCCCTTGGTTACAGCAGTTACAAAGTGAGGGAAGAGGAATCATTATTTTTGGGGATTTAGCATGGTTTACAGAAGCTGAGAATGCCCGAAAATATCGTCCTAGTGTGGGCTTAAATTGGCTAGTATCAGATTTTTGTCTCGATCGCGATTTGCAACAATCTGGTTGGGAAATGACTACTAAAACCGAAGCTTTACAAATTTGGCGACAGCCGCAAAAACCGAGTTTATCTTTACACAAACATTTATATCAAGCTTTACCCCAAAGTTATACCGATCGACAAGTACGGGAAAATAGTATAGTTACGAAAGTTGGCGGGATAAAAGTTCGTTGTTTGAGTCCCACAGATCGATTATTATTTATCTGCCAACAAACGATGAAACGACGAGGAAACTATCGCTTATTAGGTTTGGTAGATAGCTACAATTTGTTGCAAACGGAAGCTATTGATTGGATTAATTTAGTACAGCAAGCGCAACGTTACGAAAGAATTATTCCCCTACGCACTGTTTTAGAATTTTCAAGTAGCTATCTTGGGGTAGATTTTCCCAATTGGGTATTACCGAGTTTGAGAAAGATGCCAATTTCTGATTATGAATTACTCAGTTACGATTTGCGACAAGAAAATTTTAGTTTAAGAGTCAAGGGTTTATTGTTACGTCAGTTACGAGTTTATCAAAGTTGGATTAGTACGGAAAATTCATGAATTGGGAACGAAGTTTCGCTAAGTTACCTTCTGCTTTGCGGCAAATCCACTGGCGTTATTTCTCGGATTTGACTTATCAGTTGGTGGTACGAGAATTAAAGTTATTATATAAACGTTCTTTTTTGGGTATTGCTTGGACGCTAATTCGTCCTTTGTTGCAGTTGCTAGTATTTTATTTTGTGTTTAATAATGCTTTGAATCTGAAAGTTGAAAATTACGCTTCATTTGTGCTAGTTGGTTTGTTGGTTTGGAATTGGTTTGCGATCGCGGTTGTTGAGGGTACAGGGGTGATTGTCGCGAATCCGATGTTGGTACGTCAGCCGAGATTTCCGGTATTTATCCTCCCAATCATTGTCGTGTTAGTCGGGATGATTCATTTTCTCTCGGCTTTACCTGTGTTGTTAATTTTCCTCTTAATTGAGCAGGTGAATTTACAGCCTGTGATCTTGATTTTACCGATTATTATGGCGCTTCAGTTTTGTGTGACGGTGAGTTTGATTTATTTATTAGCTGCGGTGAATGTGACGTTTCGAGATACCCGCTACACGATCGATGTTTTGCTTCGCTTAGGCTTCTTTTTAACTCCGGTTTTTTACAGTATCAGTAGTATGCCAGATAAGTATCAAGGTTGGTATTTACTGAATCCGATGGTACATTTACTAGAAGCGTATCGAGCAGTTTTGGTCTTAGGAGAAGCGCCACATTGGTTAAGATTAGGAGGAGTTGGGATTGGGGCGATCGCGCTTTTGTTTTTCTCTCAAGCCTTTTTTCGTCACCAAAGTCACCGCTTTGTTGAGGAGTTATAAGCGATGAGGGGAATTACGGTACGAGGACTTTGGAAACAGTACCACTATTTCGATAGCCGCAAACCCCACACAATTATGGCAGCAGCCCTGTCTGGCTGGCGCTATCTCCGCCCAAAAGACACTTTTTGGGTTTTACAAGATATCAACTTCGATCTCTCTTCAGGGGAGATGCTGGGAATAGTCGGGAAAAATGGTGCGGGTAAATCGACTCTCTTGCAATTGCTGGGAGGAATTATTGAACCAACCCAAGGTGAGATTAAAATCAACGGTAGACTCAGTGGTTTATTAGATTTGGGGGCTGGTTTTCACGACGATCTCACCGGACGGGAAAATGTAACGATCAATGGTGTTATCCTGGGTTTAACTCTCCGACAGGTAAGACGACGCTTAGAGACGATTATTCAATTCGCCGAGTTAGAACGTTTTATTGATAATCCGATGCGTACTTACAGTACGGGGATGAAAATGCGCCTAGCTTTTTCTGTGGCTATTCATAGCGACCCGGAAGTGTTACTGTTGGATGAATATCTTTCGGTTGGAGATAGTGGTTTCCAAGAAAAAGGACTGAATCGGGTGTTACGACTAAAAGAAGCAGGTTGCGCGATCGTCCTGATTTCTCATAATACCGAAAAAGTTGTCCAGTATTGCGATCGCGCACTTTGGTTGCATCAAGGTAAAATCTGCGGGCGGGGAAAACCCGAAACAGTTGTCGAAGATTACCTGAGTTTAATCGCAGCACCCCAAGAACAAACTGAAGCCGGAAAAGCGACATTAACTAAAGTTCAGCTATTCTCAAACTCAATTCCCGTCAGCGAAATTAGTACCGGAGATCAACTAAAAATCGTCACTCATTATCAACTACCCTCTTCTCTACCAAATGCCACACTAGAAGTTAAACTTACGAATATCGCCAATCGCGTTTATTTTCACACCGCTTTTGTCGTTTCCCAGCAAAAAACTCAAGCCGAGTTATCTTTAGAACGTGTGGATTTAGCCAGAGGACAATATTTAGTTCAAGTTAGTCTCAACGAACCAGACACCTCACCAACCACTAAATTCTGGC
The DNA here is from genome assembly GCA_035968095.1 of Oscillatoria sp. PMC 1068.18. Lineage (GTDB taxonomy): Bacteria > Cyanobacteriota > Cyanobacteriia > Cyanobacteriales > SIO1D9 > IIICB1. The sequence goes on along the minus strand of JAWQFW010000030.1, from coordinate 14,276 downwards.
ACAAATATCAACTAAAAATTCTCGGACTGGAACAACGGGGAATTATTTGTCCACCTCATCATTGGCGCGGATGTTAAGTATAGTCATTTCAGTTTAGGTTGAGACACTTACTCTTTGTCATTTTGTAATTTGAGGCAAATATTTGTCTCATTCTTATCCCATTTACATAAACTAATGCTACAGACACAAACCTGTAGAGACGTTGTAGGCAACGTCTCTAAACAATTTAAGGTAGCGTAAATCAAGCAAATTGGGATTATTTGAATTAACTATAAAAGCAAATATCGGCTCAAAAAAAAAGTCGAATTTTTGGCTTTGTAGTTATTTTGCCAATCGCTAACAATTCCCATCTAATAATTCTTTAATCACCGTAACGAGTTGGTCAATTTCTGCGGTGCTGGTAAAATAATGAACGCAAGCGCGGATGCAGTCAGGGTCAGCAATAGTTCGTAGTAATAAACCTCGGTCTTCTAAAGATTTGACAAACTTTTGGTGAGCAATATTTGCTAGTTGAAACGAAACCAAACCCGCTTCTGGTGGTGAACTCAGCAAACAGTTCAGTAATTTTATTTCTTGCAAACGTTGCCAAAGATACTCGCTATTTTGACAAATTTGTTGATAACGTTCCTCACTATTACCCCACTTTTGCTGAATAGCGATCGCGGTTCGCAATCCCACAAACTGAGGATAAGCTGAGGTAGCTACTTCAAATTTACTTCCGTCAGTTTTCCAACCTTGGGGTAGAGCTTTTTTAGTAGTTATACCTCGCCAACCAATAAAAGTTGGCTGCAATTCTTCTCGTACTTCTGGACGTACATAAAGCCCACCTAGACCTGTTGGACCACAAAGCCATTTATGTCCAGTAAAAGCATAAAAATCGGCTTTGAGTTCGCTTAATTTCAAAGGTAAAGAACCCACAGACTGAGCAGCATCAACCAGAATTTTAACTGGTTTGGGAGTATGATTGTGACAAAGTTCGACAATTTTTCCTAAAGGTAATAATTGACCTGTATTCCAGAGTAAATGAGAAATAACCACCAAGCGAGTGTTACCTTGGAGATGTGCGGCGATCGCGGCTACTGGATCTCCAGCGTTCAAAGTTGCCAGAATTGGACAAGTAGAGACTTCTACCTGAAAACGACGGGCAATTTCCCCAACAGCAGCAATAATCCCAGGATGTTCACAGTCAGTCAGTAAAATATGGTCGCCCGGTTGCCAGTTAATGCCCCAAAGAGCAATATTACAGCCCACAGTGACATTTTCCGTCAAAGTTATCGTTTCTGGCGTTACGCCAAGTTCAGCAGCGATCGCTGCTCTAGTATCAGCTACTTCCTCTTGTAGCCAAGCATTAATCTTTAAACCAAACGGACCATCAGTTTGAGTCTTTTTGTAAGCTTGATAAATCGCTGATAATGCTGCTTCGGACATCGTTCCCTGACCGCCAAAGTTAAAATAAGCTTTATTGCTAAGTGCAGGAAATTGCTGTCGGTATTGTTCTAAATTGAGCATGGTACTGTAAGCGCTAATCACGAAAAAGAAAAAGTCATCAAATTTAGTTTCCCACAGAAATAAATCTCACCAGGTTGGCGCAGTCATCGCTAAAATTAACAGACTTAAGTAAAAATGTGGTTATAACGTCAATTTATTATTTTTGCTTTGTCTCTATATTCATCTTCTTCCTTCGTATCTTCTTTTCCCAGTGAGAATTTTGATTTGAACAAATCCTTGTTAATTACTGATGATTTACTCTTGAACTTCAAACGTTGCCGTAGACGTGCTTTCTTAGAGGTTTACGGCGATAAATCCCAAACCGATCCCGAAAAAGACTTTCTGCTAAAATTACGCCAAGAACATCGACTACTTCAGGAAGCTGTCATCACTGGCTCTAATTATCAGCAACCAAATGCCCTTTCCCAAGATTGGCAAGCTAGGGCAAATCAAACTAAGTTATTGATGCAGCTTGGTGTGGAACGCATTTATCGTGGTTTACTGTTACAGCCAGAAGTTTCTGGATTGGGTATTACCTGTGTTGGTAGTCCCGATTTATTGATTAAACAGCCAGGAAAATCTGCGTTTGGTGATTGGTTCTACATTCCACTGAATATTAAACTAGGAACACGCCCCAAGCCAGAATACCAAATTGTGGCTGCTTTTCAAGCACAAATTCTCGCGAATATCCAGGGAGTTTTGCCACCTACAGTTAAGTTGATTTTACGCCGTGGCAATACTTATCAAGTGAATTTAGAGATTTGGCTGTCTCGAATGCAAGAAGTTTTAAATGATTGTATCGATATTCTTCAGCAACAAAAGGAACCCGAAGTATTTATTTCTCGTCAAAGATGTAGTCTTTGTCACTGGCATTCTCATTGTTATGCTTTAGCTGAATCTACAGAACATCTTTCTTTAATTCCGGGAGTAACTCCTAGTCGCTACGAATATTTGCAAACTATTAATGTTGATTCTGTGGAATCTCTGGCTGCTGTTTCACTGGAAACTGTCGGCGATGTTTTTGGGATTGAGATTGCTACTAAGTTAAAATTGCAAGCTCAATCTTTATTGGAAAATCGAGCTTTTTTGCGTAAAGATACCAGACAATTAGCTCTTCCGACTACTTCTATCGAGATCTATTTTGATATTGAAGCCGAACCTAATCGTAATTTGGATTACTTACTCGGTGTTTTGTTAGTTAACAAAGAAACTGATACAGCAAAGTTTTATCCATTTTTGGCAGAAAACCCAGAAGCAGAAGAATTAATTTGGGAGCAGTTTTTGAGCTTGGTTTCGCTTTATCCTGATGCACCAATTTTTCACTATTCTGAATATGAAGTGGATGCTGTGAAACGACTGGCTAAGGTTTATGGTACGCCGCGTCAACAAATACAACTTTTGCTCTCTCGTTTTGTGGATTTACACGAGATTATAATTGAGACTGTAATTCTACCTGTACGCAGTTATTCGCTGAAAGCTCTTGCTCAATGGTTGGGCTTTCAGTGGCGCGATCGCGGCGTGAGAGGCGACCAAACTGTTTGCTGGTACGATCAATGGTTAAAGAATGGCGATCGCTCTCTTCTGGAAGCAATTTTACGTTATAACGAAGACGATTGTCGCGCTACCTATCTCCTCAAAAATTGGTTGATTGAATTTTTCTCAGCGATGCAAGTTCAATAATTTCGGAATCTAGCAAAGAATTGTTAACAATAAACTGATTGCGATCGCCGCCAAATGAGACTAAATATAAACTTATGCAAAGAAATCTTAATTTCTCGAAAATGTTAACTAAATTACCAATCAATTTATGAAGTTAGTGTTAAAGTAAAAGTGCAAAAGCTAAAAAATAAATGAAAATAGTAGCTTTTGTTTTCCCACTAGCGCCAACTAAGAGAAGGTGATTGCTGATGATACTTCCCATGTTCCCGCTATTACTAACAATCGTCGTTACAAGCATTGTTTGGTATCAAAAGTCAACTCACGAACTATCGCGCGTGCTAGCAGTAGGAGCAGCTATAGTCTGCTTGGTTTGGGGCTTCGCTGTAGCTCATTGGTCGCTTCATTTACTGAGTTTAGTCTTTTTATTCAAGATAGATTGGTTCTTAGCAACTCTCGGCTTAAAATCGAGTCAATAGCCGTGGCGCAATCGTGGGGAACTCAGAAATTTGCTCTTGAAGAAGAGAGATTGCCCAAAAACTTGAGTAACGCGATCGCCTAACTTCAGAACTTGTGTAACGATTTTAGCCACGCTCAAAGCACCACCCAAAAAGGTTTTTAAGATTTTGGCGAAAAAAGCTTGACAAAAACATTTACTAATCGTTAAGATAATAATCGCTGAAAAAAACAAGGGACTGTAGTTCAATTGGTTAGAGCACCGCCCTGTCACGGCGGAAGTTGCGGGTTCGAGCCCCGTCAGTCCCGTAAAAAAAACGCAAAAGAACAAAAAATAAGGAAGCGGCTAGTTAGCTATAAAATAAAGCAGCAAGCCGCTAAATACCATTGGTTTTGTTGAGAGGTAATTTGTGACAGTCAGAGTTCGTATTGCGCCTTCACCGACAGGAAACTTACATATTGGAACAGCCAGAACCGCAGTCTTTAACTGGCTATTCGCCCGTCACCACGGCGGAAAATTCATTTTACGCATCGAAGATACCGACAAAGAGCGATCGCGTCCAGAATACACCGAAAACATTCTCCAAGGATTGCAATGGCTGGGATTAAACTGGGATGAAGGACCAATCTTTCAAACACAGCGCTTAGAACTATATCGTCAAGCCATCCAAACCTTACTAGACAAAGGTTTAGCTTATCCCTGCTACACCAGCGAAGCCGAATTAGAAGCAATGCGTTCGGCGCAAAAAGCAAAAAAACAGGCTCCTCGCTACGATAACCGCCACCGCAACTTAACCGACGCAGAAAAAGCCGCCTTTGAAGCCGAAGGAAGAAAACCTGTAATTCGCTTTAAAATTGACGATAACCGCGAAATTGTCTGGAACGATTTAGTCAGAGATCGAGTAACTTGGAAAGGAAGAGATCTCGGCGGCGATATGGTCATCGCCCGCGCCTCAGAAACCGAAGCCTTCGGACAACCCTTATATAATCTGGCAGTAGTCGTTGACGATATCGAAATGCAAATCAGCCACGTAATTCGTGGTGAAGATCATATCGCCAACACAGCCAAACAAATTTTGCTTTACGAAGCCTTAGCCGCCAATGTCCCTGAATTTGCTCATACCCCGTTAATTTTGAATCAAGAAGGGCGTAAACTCTCCAAGCGAGACGGCGTTACCAGTATTGGCGACTTCCAAAACCTCGGCTTTGTCGCCCCCGCAATGGCTAACTACATGACTTTACTCGGTTGGACTCCACCCGATTCTACCAAGGAAATATTTAGCCTGAGTGAAGCCGCAAAAGAATTTAGCTTAGAGAGAGTAAACAAAGCTGGGGCAAAATTTGACTGGGCGAAACTAGATTGGCTTAACTCGCAGTATCTCCATGAGTTACCAACCGAAGTCTTAGTCGAAATGTTGATTCCTTATTGGGAACAAACAGGGTATAAAGTAGATTTAGAGAGCGATCGCCCTTGGTTAGAAGAACTAACTACCTTGATTGCACCCAGTTTAACTCGGCTTTCCGACGCAATTACCGAAAGTCGCTTCTTATTCGGCGAAACCGTAACCTATAGCGAAGACGCGAAATCCCAACTGCAAAAAGAACAAGTTGCTGAAGTCTTAGAAACAATCGTCGAAGGAATCGAAAAAGCCCCAGAATTAACTTCCGCAGATGCTCAACAGCTAATTAAAGATGTAACTAAAACCCACAAAGTCAAAAAAGGTTTAGTTATGCGTAGTCTTCGCGCGGGTTTAATGGGAGAAATGCAAGGTCCAGATTTAATGCAGTCTTGGTTGTTACTCAATAAAAAAGGATTAGATAAGCTTCGCTTACGCCAAGCATTGACTTTAGAGTCATAAATGCTTAAGATTCGGCACAAATGGAACATTTAGCCGAGTAACAGGGTCAGAGGAAAAGTAAAAACAGCTAACATTCCTAACACTGGTTATTCCTAACAGTAAGAATGGACAATAAATTATTAAACAAAGGGAGAAAACCATTTCTAGCTTGGCAATGGCTCTCTCAAAGCGCGCTCCTTGCTACAATCAGTTCGCTGTTAGCTGTATCTTCAGCTTCAGCACAATTAGCACAATCGCCGCCAATTTTTGAGAATCCTACGGTGAGAACCGGATTTGCTCCCGACCCCTTAGAAATTCGCGGTGTAAGTGGTGGAGACGTAACTGCCCGTAGTATCGTGGGGACAGAAGAATCTCCTACAGGTGCTTGTGTGGGATATATTGACCGTCAACCAGATCATGTGCTGACTCTGACTTCTTTTTTTAAATTTCTGAAACTGGAAGTACGAAGTTCTCGGGATACAACTATTGTTGTCAAAGGACCAGGGGGAGTCTGGTGTAATGACGATAGTTCCAACAATAATAAGAATCCTGCGATCGCTGGTCAATGGCAACCCGGAGCATACCAAATTTGGGTTGGTTCCTACCAGAAAAATGCTTTCCATGACTATGTGATGCGAATTACTCAGGTGCAGTAATCGAGATTTGGGATTGGTGATTGGGGACTGGGGACAAGGGAGACAAGGAAGAGAGGGAGGAATTGGAGGAATTGGAGGAATTGGAGGAATTTGAGGAATTTGAGGAATTTGAGGAATTGGAGGAATTTGAGGAATTTGAGGAATTTGAGGAATTTGAGGAATTGGGAGATAAACTGAGAATTATTTACTGGTAACTGTTCATGGGAAAATGCGGGTACGTGCTAACTGCTAACTGCTAACTGCGATCGCGATTTTTGCTACAGTGAGGATACACCGAAGACAGAAGATAGCATAACTGTGGGATTTAAGATTGGATTACTGGGATTAGGAACAGTAGGAACGGGAACAGCAGAGATTTTGTTAACTCCTGTTGGTCGTCACCCGTTATTAACTGAAATCGAAATTGCGAAGGTAGGAGTGCGATCGCCGGATAAACCCAGAGAGGTAAAATTGTCACCAGGGTTAATGACTAGCGATCTCGAAAGTATTGTTACTGACCCAGAAATAGATATCATCGTCGAATTGATTGGTGGTTTAGAACCAGCGCGATCGCTTATTCTAGAAGCTATCAAGCAAGGTAAGCACGTCGTTACAGCTAATAAAGCGGTAATTTCTCGTTACGGAGACGAAATTTACACTGCGGCTAACCAAGCAGGAGTATATGTTTTACTCGAAGCATCTGTTGCTGGTGGTATCCCAGTTATTCAGCCGTTAAAACAATCTTTGGGTGTCAACCGTATTCACAGTGTTATCGGTATTGTTAACGGTACGACTAACTACATTTTGACTCGGATGAGCGCAGAAGGAGCCGATTTTGCTGATGTTCTCGCTGAAGCGCAGAAATTAGGTTACGCTGAAGCAGACCCTACCGCCGATGTTGATGGGTTAGATGCTGCGGATAAAATTGCAATTTTGGCATCTTTAGCTTTTCGGGGACGGATAAAATTAGCAGAAGTTAACTGTGAAGGTATTCGTCAAGTTAGTGCTGCGGATATCGCTTATGCTGAAAACTTAGGCTTTGTGATTAAATTATTAGCGATCGCTGAACGTCATCAAAGTAATAATTTACAACTCAGAGTTCATCCCACTCTGGTTCCTAAAAATCATCCTCTTGCGAGTATTAATGGTGTTAATAACGCCATTTTTATTGAAGGTGAACCCCTCGGACAAGTAATGTTTTTCGGTCCCGGTGCAGGAAAAGGAGCAACCGCAAGTGCAGTTGTTTCAGACCTTTTAAACCTTGTCGGAATTCTCAAAAATAGTGGCAAGAATCAGCAAATTCATCCTCTTTATAGTTGCTCTCACCAAGACTATTGTACAGTAGCACCAATCGAAGAGTTAATTACTAGATTCTACTGTCGGTTTATTTGTCAAGATAATCCTGGGGTTATTGGCGAATTGGGAACCTGTTTTGGGAAACATAATGTTAGTTTAGAATCTGTGGTGCAAATCGGCTTTCAAAACAATTGCGCTGAAGTCGTTGTCGTTACTCACGATGTCCTGGAAGGAAAAGTTAGGGCTGCTTTAAAAGAAATTGAAAGTAAAAACGCGATCGCGCAAATTGCTAGTGTGCTGCGAGTGTTATAATTAATTGTTTAGTGGTTTTTCCCGTGATTTGCTAACAATTTTTAGCCTGAAGTTTACAGATAGCAAACGAAATGTTTGGGCTATATTTACGTGATTTTACGCGATTGCAATCCTATTTAGATGAAATACACAAATGTTTGCTACATATCGTTACTTTGTAGAGACTAAAATGCAACGTCTCTACACAAGATTATGTAGCGTAGATCAAGAAAATTGGGATAAGATTACATTGCTAGGAAAAACACTACAGCGATTTTCTGCTAAAATTAAGTTGTTGAATAAAAAGTCTTTCAATTAAAACAACTTGAAAACAGATCCAATATTTTATCAAATTTTTCAATCGTTTCCGAACATTTTTTTTGAATTAATTAATAGACCTCCCTCCATAGCAAATGTTTATCAATTCTCTTCCGTAGAAATCAAACAACTCGCATTCCGTATCGACGGAGTATTTCTTCCCGCAACCTCAGCAACTGAGGAACCAATTTACTTTGTGGAAGTACAGTTTCAACCTGACAAAAAATTTTACTCTCGCTTTTTTGCGGAAATATTTCTTTACCTAGACAAAACTGAATTAGTAAATAATTGGCGAGGAGTTATAATTTATCCATCGCGTAGTGTCGATAAAGGAGAAACAAAGCGCTACCAAGTCTTGCTTGACTCCGAACATATAACTCGGCTTTACCTAGATGAATTAGATTTTACTACGGAAGAGTCTCTGGGTAGAGAAACCCTTAAACTAATTGTAGCCAGCGAAGAAACCGCAGCCGCACGTGCGAGACAATTAATCTCGAAAGCAACAACCGAAATCTCAGCGCGATCGCGATCGCAAGAATTTATACAATTAATAGAGAAGATTGTAGTTTACAAGTTCCCCAATCTAAGTCACAAGGAGATTGAAGCGATGTTGGGTTTAGGTGATTTTAAACAAACCAAAGTTTATCAAGAAGCTTTCGAGGAAGGAAAAGTTGAAGGAGAGCTACTAGGTAAGTTACGCTCAGTACCCACAATGTTAGCACTTGGTGCTAGTCCAGAATATATCGCTAATGCACTAGGTTTAGATATTCAACAAGTTAGACAAATAGCACAAAATCAGTCTCAAGACAATTCAGGAAATAAAAATTAACTAAATTTGTGGGTTAGATTCTTAATTAAAGTCGTCAGGAGAGAGAAACTGTGTCAGGTATAATCGATCTCAAACAAACCAAAGTTTATCAAGAAGCTTTCCAGGAAGGGAAAGTTGAAGGGAAAGTTGAAGGAAAAGAGGAAGGAAAAGTTGAAGCCGTACCTGCCATGTTAGCACTTGGTGCTAGTCCAGAATATATCGCTAATGTACTAAATTTGGATCTTGAACAAGTTAGACAAATAGCACAAAATTACTCTCAGGATGATTCGGGAAATAAAAATTAACTAAGTTTGTGGATTAGATCCTTAATTAAATTAAAGTCGTCAGGAGAGAGAAACTGTGTCAGGTATAATCGATCTCAAACATACCAGAGTTTATCAAGAAGCTTTTCAAGAAGGTAAACTCGAAGGTATAGCTGAAGCCAAAGCTGAAGCCAAAGCTGAAGCCAAAGCTGAAGGAGAGGTACTAGGTAAGTTACGATCGGTACCTGCCATGTTAGCACTTGGTGCTAGTCCGGAATATATCGCTAATGCACTAGGTTTAGATATTGAAGAAGTTAGACAAATAGCACAAAATCAGTCTCAGGATAATTCTGGAAATAAAAATTAACAGAAAATCTTCGCTCTTGACTTGCTTCAAATTACCGCAGAAAATTCCAGCGATCGCCTTCCGAGAAAATTAAACCATTTATCTGTAGCGATCGCCGAAACTATTAACTCAAAAAAAGGATCTAGCCCACCGAGACACCTCTAAGCGAGGATCATCCCCAAATTAGTCATCTTGATTTTCTTGATTTCCCTCAATTTGATCTTCAGGGATACCGAGAAGATTGTTATACATTTTCACGTATTCTACAGCAGATTTCTTCCAACTATAGTCAGTTTCCATTCCTCGCTGTTGGATTTTTTTCCAGGTATCTTTGTGACGATAAGCTTCCGAAGCGCGTACCATTGAAGTATACAAATCCAGTGGTTCGTAGCGATCGAAACAATAACCAGTACCAACTTCTTTAACCGGATCGTGATGGAAAACAGTATCTACCAAACCGCCAGTACGTCGTACAATTGGGACACAACCATAGCGCATCGCAATTAATTGACTAATTCCGCAAGGTTCAAAGCGAGAAGGCATTAAAAACGCATCAGCACCAGCATAAATCCGACGCGCGAGAGAATTACTGTAAAGTAATTGTACCGCCATCCGTCCCGGAAAACGCGAAGCCAGATGCCACAATTGAGTTTCGTAGTAGCGATCGCCAGTTCCCAACAAAACAAACTGTGAATCAGTATACGATAAATACCGCTCCAGAATTTGCATAATTAAGTCAAGACCTTTTTGTTCTACCAGTCGCGAAACTACCCCAATTAAAAAACTACCACTATTAACTTCTAAACCAACTTCTTCTTGTAAAGTAATTTTGTTAACGCGACGCTTCTCTAAAGTATCGACAGTGAAATTTTCTTCCAAGTATTTATCAGTAGCGGGATTATAACTATCAGTATCAATCCCGTTGAGAATACCTGAGAGCTTACCGCTCATCCAAGAAAGTAAACCTTCGAGTTTTTCCCCATAAGCAGCAGTTTGGATTTGTTCCGCATAGGTAGGAGAAACTGTCGTGACGCGATCGGCAGACTGAATTCCTGCTGCCATTGTATTATGACCCTGCATATACCAAGGACACCAAGTAATTTGTTCCAAACGCCAACGCCAAGGTCCTTGGTAAGCTAAGTTGTGAATTGTGAAAACTGTACGGATATCTGGAGACGAACTCATCCAAACTGGAATCATTCCCGTATGCCAGTCATGGCAATGAACAATATCAGGTTTCCAGTAATTCCAAGCAAATTCAGCCGCAGCATGGGCAAAAAGTGTGAAGCGCCAATCTTCATCTTCTCCACTATAAACGCGACGAGGGGAGAAAGAATAGTGAGCAAATAAGTATACGGGAATCTCACTTCCAGGTAAGGTTGATTTGCAGATGGTAAAATCCTGAAACATGACATTACTTTTCCAAACTGGATCGTTGGAAATCTCCATCTTATCCGGCAAAAAGCCGTAATAAGGCATAAAAATCCGCACATCATGCCCCATTTGCCGTAAAATCTTCGGCAGGGAACCAACCACATCTCCCATTCCGCCAACTTTCGCAACGGGGGCTGCTTCTGCGGAAACAAATAAAATTCTCATTTGGGTTAATTAGCTATTTTCTATTTTTAGTCGTTCTTTGCTAATTGTTTCTCGATAGTTGTCTTCTTGTCTATTGTCTGTCAAAAAATAGGGTGCATTATTGGCTGCACCCTAGGAGATATTTGGCGGAAAAGAAATTAGTCTCGTTCAATTTCTGCCAAAATTTCGTTGAGGATATCTTGTGCGCCCTGCGATCGCAGTTTCTCGGCTAGTTTTACTCCTAGTTGTTCGGCTTCGCTAGTTTTGCCACTGACACTATCTTTGATTAAGCGTTTTCCGTCTAAACTAGCGACCATCCCGACTAAAGTAAGATTATCTTGGTCGTCAATGTTGGTATTGACACCAATCGGGACTTGACAACCACCTTCTAGTTCTCGCAACATGGATCTTTCTGCTAAAGCACGAGCATTTGTCGGTGAATGTTCGAGGGCTTTGAGCAATTCGAGAATTTCTGTGTCTCCTTCTCGGCATTCTATCCCTAATGCGCCTTGTCCGACGGCGTGAAGAGAAATTTCACTGGGGATAACTTGTTGGATGCGATCGCCCATTCCTAAGCGTTGCAGTCCGGCTACGGCTAAAATTATCGCATCGTATTCGCCTGCGTCTAATTTGGCTAATCTGGTGTTCAGGTTGCCGCGAATGTCTTTGAATTCTAAGTGAGGAAAATGATGGCGTAGTTGGGCTAATCTTCGTAAGGAGGAAGTACCAATTACTGCTCCTTCAGGTAAACTATCTAGTTGTTTATCTTGGTGTTTGGCGTGAACTACTAACGCATCTGCCGGATCTACTCTTTCGGTGACACAACCTAAGATTAACCCTTCTGGTAGTTTGGTTGGTAAGTCTTTAAGTGAATGAACAGCAAAATCTACTTGTTTGTTGAGTATTCCTACTTCTAATTCTTTCGTAAACAGTCCCTTGTCCCCAATCTTCGACAAAGCGACATCAAGAATTTTATCTCCTTGGGTACTCATTGTTTCCACTTCAAACTGGCGATCGGGAAAATGTTTTTGTAATTGTTCTTGTACCCAGTGAGTTTGTACTAGCGCCAATTGGCTTTTTCGGGAACCGATGCGAATTGTCCGCAGAGGACGAGAAACTGTTGAAGTCATATAGCAGTTATGTCAAAAAAAAAATTATAGTTACCGGATCTAGGTTATCGCAGTAGATGACCAAGCGATTCGCTGTGACTGCTTACAACCGCCAAATGTAACATCTGGTAACATTTCGACGGTTGACTAAACGTTGTTCTTTTGCTTAACAAAATTAGCGATCGCCATTTTGTCTGTCATCTGTTTACCAGTTTTTCTATTTTTTAGCTGTTAATGTCGATACAAAAAAATGTTACAAATAACAAATTTTTTGACGAAGCTTGAATTAATTTTGTTGACATAGAATATAAAAAGAAATATATTTCTAAAATTTCAACACGAAATCATCGCCTGGGGTAACGTCGCCAGTTGTTTACCTGATGACGGTGTTTTATTCTTGCTCAAATAAGTTGCAGCAAATCGAGGAGCGAAATATGATTAAATCTATCTTAAATTTCCTGTTTGTTGTTGGTGGAGTTGCATTTATGGGTGGAGGTGCAGTAGCTCAAGAAAGTATTTTTAATCCACCGATTACGAGCGATCCTAGTATTCTAAATCAAGAAGGAGTAGAGCCAAATCTACCATCAGAGTCTAATCTGTCTGAGGAGCGATCGCCAACCACTAATTCTTCAGAAAATAACGAGCGCCGATTATCTGGTTTAGAAATTAGAATTTCTGAGCAAGCAGAAGTCCGTGTCAGAAATAACGCTCTTAACGTTGACAGCCCAGGAATTGTCGAGTTTGTCAACCGATTTTAACTTTTTTTAATCGTCGTCAACGTCAAATTAAGGCTATCTCCAGTTAACTCTCAAGTAATTTTTGCCTTCTCGAACAAGGGTTACAGGTTATGCGATTTCATTAACAGATGAGAGCGATCGCTAATCTTTCCCCAATAACCCACTAGCAATTGTACTTAACTTTGGTATACTAAAAAACTGAGGCAACTAGGCGGCATAGCCAAGTGGTAAGGCCGAGGACTGCAAATCCTTTATCCCCCAGTTCGAATCTGGGTGCCGCCTTGAGAAATAAACTCAACTCTCGTCAACTTTCCGAGTTGGTGGGATTGTCGTTTTTTTCCGGAATTCCTCTCAGTGTGCCACTTCCGGTTACTACCTTGCCTATTTCATAAGCTGGGAGATTCTGAGAAAGCATCCAACTTAAGGTAGATTTTGCTTGTTCTGGGGGAACGATCGCCACAAAACCAATTCCCATATTAAAAGTTTCAAACATCGCCGCTTCGCTGACTCTCCCAACTTCGGCTAACCAATGAAAAATACCCGGAATCTCCCAACTACCTAACTCAATTTCTAGAGATTGGTTTTCATTCAAACAGCGAGGGAGATTTTCTGGTAAACCACCACCAGTAATATGTGCCATCCCGCGAATCTCAATTCCTGAGCGAATTGCTGCCAAAATTTTCTTGACATAAATGCGCGTTGGTGTTAATAAATTTTCACCTAAAGTTTGACCCTCAAGAAATTGCGGGCGATCGCCCCAATCTGTTTCAGTGTCAGCAATAATTTTTCTGACCAAAGAAAAACCATTACTATGAACACCCGAACTAGCTAAGGCGATCGCCACATCTCCGACTTGTACCTGAGAACCATCGAGTAATTTGCTTTTTTCCGCAATTCCCACACAAAAACCAGCAATGTCGTATTCCCCCAAACCGTAAAAACCAGGCATTTCTGCGGTTTCTCCGCCCAAAAGAGCGCAGCCGCTAAGTTGACAGCCTTGAGCAATTCCCGCCACCACCTCAGTCAACTGCTGGGAATTCAGCTTACCTGTAGCCAAATAATCCAAAAAAAAGAGCGGTTCTGCTCCTGAAGTCAAAATATCATTCACACACATTGCTACCAAGTCAATCCCCACCGTATCGTGACGGTTCAGAGCTTGAGCAATTTTTAACTTCGTCCCCACACCATCACAACCTGAAACTAAGACAGGTTCTTTGTAACCAAGAGGAACTTGAAAACAACCGCTAAAACCTCCTAATTTGCCTAAAACTTCATCTCTATGGGTACTTTCAACCAAACTGCTGATTTTTCCCACAAAAGACCGTCCTGCCTCGATATCTACTCCGGCTTCACGATAATCCATAGCAACCAAACTTAATTTCTAACCGTTTGTAAAGATTTGTAAATTTTTTTGTAAATTTTTTTTAAGATTCAAAAAGCCATAACCCCTATTATAG